>JAISWF010000240.1 GCA_031271165.1 Deltaproteobacteria bacterium | reverse complement strand
ACGTCGTAACTTTTCGTTTAAATGCGGCTTGACCGCTTGGAAAAATGTTGATATCGAAATCATGAGTCTATATTAACATAGAATCATTTTTGTGTACAGTTTTTTTTGCCCAGGTCCTTAGAACTGTAATCAGTCCTTCGGGTGATTGGTTCATACCTTGGGCCAAGGTGTTCAATTCACTCAAGACGCTTTGAGCCAACTGCAATGTTCCTTAAAGCATAGCCTCAATGCTTAAAATATTCAGGCCGGTTTTAGGTCATTTCCTTTTTTAACAGTTTTATCATATAACAACTCGGTCTTGGTGTCTTTCGGTTGAAGTAGTTTTAGCGTTTTATAGTTTTAATGTTTTACACAACCTATAGACTTTGACGGCTGGCAGAAGTATAATAATTTTTTGGCCTTATTATGTCCGGGGCCGCCCGATTTTTTTGTTTTTCCCCCCAATCGTCCCCGCTTTATTTGCTATTGCTGGCCTTTGATCTTCGGTTTCCTGGTTGCCAATGAAAAAGGATCGCTCTTTCCGTTTAGTCAGTCAATTCACCCCCCAAGGTGATCAACCTGAGGCCATTGAGCAGTTGACGGCCAATATTTTGGATGGGGCCCCCGCTCAGGTGCTTCTGGGGGTGACTGGATCGGGCAAGACCTTTACCGTTGCCAACGTCGTGGCCAAGATCAACAAGCCCACTTTGGTTCTGGCGCCTAACAAGACTTTGGCGGCCCAGCTTTACGGAGAATTTAAATCGTTTTTTCCAGAAAATGCGGTCGAGTACTTTGTTTCTTACTACGATTACTATCAGCCAGAGGCCTACATACCGCAATCTGACACTTTTATCGAAAAAGATTCACAGGTTAACGAGGCCATCGATCGCATGCGCCATTCGGCCACCCGAATGCTTCTTGATCGCCGGGATGTTTTGATTGTTGCATCTGTTTCGTGTATTTACGGCCTGGGTTCGCCGGAGGCTTATCAAGCCCTGATGCTCCATTTGGAAGTCGGAGTAGAAAGACCGCCCGATAACATTTTGGCCAAACTCGTGGAAATGCAGTATGAGCGCAATGAATACGATTTCCACCGCGGGGTTTTCCGGGTTAGGGGCGACGTTATTGAGATTTTTCCGGCTTACGAGGAAAGTGAGGCTATCAGGGTCGAATTTTTCGGCGACACCGTTGATCGTCTCAGTCTGGTTGATCCGTTGACTGGTAAGGTCAATAAATCGGTGTCCGAGGTTACGGTTTATCCAGGCAGTCATTATGTCAGCACCCAAATGACCTTGAAACGGGCCATGCGGGACATCGGCATTGAACTCGATCAAAGGCTTCATGAGCTTTACGGCCAAAATAAGCTCTTAGAAGCTCAGAGGCTGACTCAGAGGACCAAGTTTGATTTGGAGATGATGAAAGAGCTAGGCTGGTGCCACGGCATTGAAAACTATTCCCGGCACCTCACTGGCCGAGCTCCAGGGGACCCGCCGCCCACACTTTTGGATTATTTTCCGGATGATTTTCTCCTCATCGTTGACGAGAGCCACATTGCGGTCCCCCAAGTCAGGGCTATGTCCCACGGTGACCGTAGCCGCAAAACCACTTTGGTGGAATATGGTTTTCGGCTGCCATCGGCATTGGACAACCGTCCTCTCACTTTTGAAGAGTTTAACCGGCGTATTACCCAGGCTATTTTTGTTTCGGCCACCCCGGCTGACTACGAGCTGGAGGTTTCTAACGGTCTGGTGGTCGAGCAGCTCATCCGGCCGACGGGCTTAACCGATCCCCCGATGCATTTTCGGCCAGCGACCGGGCAGGTAGACGATTTGGCCTCTGAGATTCAAATGAGGACCAAAGCCGGGGAAAGGGTTTTGGTAACTACTCTGACCAAGCGCATGAGCGAAGATTTAACCACTTATTTTGCCGAGCGGGGCATCAAGGTCCGTTACCTTCACTCCGACATCAAAACCATTGAAAGGGTTGAGCTTTTAAGGGATTTGCGCCGGGGTGAGTTCGATGTTTTAATTGGTATTAACCTGTTAAGGGAAGGCCTTGATCTGCCGGAAGTGTCTTTGGTGGCCATCTTGGACGCCGACAAGGAAGGTTTTTTGCGTTCGGCCCGCTCTTTGATCCAGACTTGCGGCCGGGCCGCCCGTAACGCTTCCGGGATGGTTATTTTATATGCTGACCGGGTCACTGCGGCTATGGAAACGGCCAGAAATGAGACCGAGCGCCGCCGGGAAAAGCAGCTGGAATACAATCGTGTCAACGGCATTACCCCGGCTACTATTCAGAAGAACATCGACGATATCGTGGGCACCATTTGGGAAGCCGATTATTCGACGGTTTCCAAGTCGGTTGAAGCGGCGCCCGGAGAAACTGTACCACTTGAAGAAATACCTAAAGTACTTAAAGCCTTGAAAAAAGAAATGAAAAAAGCCGCTGAAAATTTGGATTTCGAAAAGGCGGCCGCAATTCGCGATCGGATAAAATCTCTCGACGCCACCGCTTTGGCCTTGGCATAGGAGTCATATGATCTGGAAATACCGACAACCTAAAACGGGTGCAGCCAAAAATATGGCTCTGGGACTCAATGTCCCCCTTAAGATTGGGCTATTTCTGGCTGGCCGGGGTTTTGAGGCGGTCGAGGACGTAAAGCTGTTTTTATCCACCGATCTAAAAAGGCTGCCCGGCCCTGAGACCATGCCCGGCATGGACAAGGCGGTAGAGGTGCTTTTGGCGGCTCGTAAGGCCGGCAAGACCATAGCCATCAGCGGTGACTACGATGTCGATGGACTGACGGCCACGGCACTGCTGCAAAGGGTCCTGGAACCCCTGGGATTTAAGATCATCACCCGCATCCCTCACCGCCTGGAGGAGGGTTATGGTTTGTCCCCGGAAGCGGTGACTGAAATGGCTTCCCAAGGAGCCGATCTGATCATCACTGTTGATTCCGGGGTCTCCGACTATGAAGCGGTTAAAGTGGCCGCCCAACTTGGTCTTGAAGTTATCATTACTGACCATCATGAGCTGCCTCCGGAGTTGCCGCAAGCGGCGGCCATCATCAACCCTCATTTAGGTGGAGGCTGGGAATCATCCCCCCTGGCAGGGGTGGGGGTGTCATTCATGTTGGCCTGGGCCGTTCGCAAGGCCTGCTTGGAGGGTAAACTGATCGCCACCGAGCCGGCACCTCTGATAGATAATCTGGCTTTGGTTGCTTTGGGTACCGTGGCCGATATGGTCCCCTTGGTCGGTGCCAACCGGATTTTAGTTCACCACGGCTTGAATTTTCTTTTGGCCTCTCAGTGGCCGGGTTTGTGGGCCCTTAAAAAAAAATTGCGCCTGTACAATCAAGAGCGCATCTCGGTTCGCGACGTTGGCTTTAAATTGGCTCCCAGGCTCAACGCCGCCGGTCGTCTTGGCAGCGCCGCTCCGGCCCTGGAAATTTTGATTACCAACGATGTCGACCAGGCCGAAGAATTGGCCCGACAGCTCGATGAGCTCAACCGCCAGCGTTATGAAACCCAAAACCGTCTGGTGGAGGAGGCTCTCGAAATGCTTGAGCACGAGATTCCTATCCACAGCCGTACGGTGGTACTGGCCAAAGAGGGTTGGCCCCGTGGGGTGCTAGGTTTGGTGGCCTCCAGGGTGGCCGAAAAATCAGGCCGGCCTACCATCATGTTTACCATCAATGATGAGGCTGCTGTTGGCAGCGGGCGAACCGTCTCGGGCTTTAATCTCTTTGAAGCCCTATCGCGGGTTCGGGATTTTTGTTTGTCGATGGGCGGGCACAGCCAGGCGGCCGGCCTTAAGGTGGCGGTTGATAAATTAGATGCTTTCCGGCAGGCTTTTGAGGAATCGGCCGTTAAGCAGTCCGAATCGGAGTCCGAAGCAGAACTCTTGGTTGATCTTGATGTGGAACTGTCTGAGCTTTCAGTCTTGGCCCGTAATTTCGCTCAGTTTGAGCCCTACGGCCAGGGCCACACCTCTCCGGTTGTAGTTTTGAAAAACATCAAGGTCTTAAATACTCTTTGCCGAGGTTCCAAACTGACTTTACGGGTTTCTGACGGTATCCACCGTGAAAACCTGTCGGGTTTCAACCTGGCTTCCAGGCTTGGAGAGATCGGGCCGATCATGGATGTGGCGGTTTCCTATGAACCAGATTCCGGGAGTTCCGAGGTCTGGCGTTTGATTGATTTTTCCAATACCATGCTGGAGAAAAATAGTGACTATTGATAATTCTTCTGAGTCCAACAGTCATTCCTTTAACCCTGAGTCCGGCTCGGAGTGTTCTTCCGAAGCCGCCGACGGGGCTGCATCAGGCAAGTCCGCTCAAGCTGCCCCCGGAGCGCCGGCAGAAGCGCCGGCCTCTGAAGCCTCTTCGGCTGTAGACAGTTCCGGCTCATTGGCTTGCGATACGGCCGCCCCAACCCAAAGCTCGGCCGCTGATTTGGGGGCCGATCCCAATGCGGCCAAGGCAGCAGCCAGGGAGGAATTGGAAAAATTAATTTCGGAAAATCAAAACGATCCCAACCTGTGGATTCTTTTGGCCAAGGTGGAGCACAAAGCCGGTAACTTGCCGATGGCCGTCCGGCACCTCCAAAGAGCTTTGGTTTTAAGTCCCGGGCAGCCTGAAGCGGTGGCCTTGCTAACCTCCTTAGGAGCTAACGCCGCTGGACCTTCAACGGCCCCCAAGGCGCCTGAGGGGCCGATTCCGGCCAAAGTTCTTTGGCTTATCTCACCTGAGAAGGATGGCCAGGCCGATCCTGTTTTGGCTCCACTGTCGCAATCGCTGGAAGTTTCAAGGATAGTGAGCCTCAATACCGATGTCTATGTCAAGGCTCTGAGCCGAGGGACTGATCCGGTAATCCTGGAGGGCACCGGGGAGACCATCAAGCGGCTTTTGGCGGCCCCAGGTCTTTTTAGCGGCAGGAGGGTGCTGTGGCGGTTGAACCGCGATGAAATTTTAAATGAGGCTTGGCTTGATTATGATTTTTCAGCGGTCAACGATATCCTCCTGGAGAGCATTTTTCTAAGAGATCTCATGATTGGGCGCCTTAAAGCCCTGCAAAAAAATCTGACCTCCGGTTCCCGGCTTCATTCGGTGGGTCGGTGCGTTGATTTTGCTCGTCTCAAAAAATTGCCTCCGGCCAATGAAGATCGGGTGGCCATCGCCGCCCCCGGTCCCCACGGCCCCTGGTCAGGGCTGACAGAGGTTTTGGAGGCTTTCTGGATTATCAACGAAATCCACCCCCAGACCGAGCTTCACCTGACCGGGCCCTTTGCCGGTCCGGCCTGGGAAGCCGCCCTGGCTTACAATCTTCACGGTAAACTTCTGGCCGACAAAGTCTTCATTATTCGCGGTCAGTCTCCGCTGGAGACCTTTCTAGCTGATAAGGCCTATTATCTGGCTTGTCCCTTGGTGGCTGGAGGGCCGGGCCTCCAGGAGGCCCTGTTCTTGGGCTTAAAGCCTCTGCTCAAAGATGCTCCTGGTCTCAATGAATTTGTTTCCGGCAAAACGGTCTGGCGCAATCAGGCCGAACTGTTAGCCCTCTTTGAGCAGCCCGCCCCGGCCTCTGAAATCGGGCCGGCCTTGGAGCGCCGTTTCGGTCCTTTGGTCTGCGCCAAAAATCTGGTGACAGTCTTAAGGCAGAGCTGAGCGGTCTGAAGCTTCAAGGCCGGCAGGTTAATGCTGGCCGCCCTCTGAAGGTGTTTTAGCCGCCTCTTTTAAGGTCCGTCTATGAGTTTGGTCATTGCCGATCGTCGCCGGGTTTTAACTGCTGTCTCGGCTCCGGATAAGGCCGGTGGGCCGCTCTCATCGCTCGGGGGCTATCCTCTGGCCGCTCTGGTCGGACAAAATGAGATGGTCCGGGCTTTAATTCTTCTGGCAGTAGCTCCCGATATTGGAGGACTATTGCTGGTCGGGGAGAAGGGGACCGCCAAATCAACCGCCGCCAGGGCTTTGGCCGAGCTTCTGCCGCCCTTTGAGGCCAGGGATTGTCCTTATCATTGCCGGGCTACAGAGCCCCAACGTTGGTGTGTGGCCTGTCAGACTCACCCCGGTTCGGTGACCATGGTTTCGGCCCCGTTTAAAACGGTTCCCCTAGGAGTAACCGAGGAACGCCTCCTGGGGGGGCTGGACTGGGAGAAGACCGTTCGCAGCGGCCGGCCTTTTGTCCGCCCGGGCTTACTTGGGGAAGCCAATAACGGCATTGTTTACATCGACGAAGTTAATCTTTTGGATCCTGGCCTGGCTCACCTGCTGCTTGATGCGGTCTCCAGCCGCCGGGTCATTTTGGAACGGGACTCATTTTCGGTATCTTATCCGGCGGCCGTGGCCCTCTTGGGTTCAATGAATCCCGAGGAGGGACCATTGGGGCCCCAACTGGCCGATCGCTTTGCGCTGACCGTGAGGCTCATTGGGGAAAGAGATCCCAAGGTCCGCTCCGAGATCGTCCGCCGGCGTCTTGAATACGAGGGCCATCCAGCCGCCTTTATCGCCAAATACCGACCTGTTAGCCTAGCTTTAACCCAGAGGATAGAGCAGGCCAGACTGATTGTCAAAGGGCTTGTTCTCTCGGAAGCCGCCCGGGCTGAAGCTTCAAAATTGGCCGGGGAGGCTTGTGTGGCTGGGCATCGGGCGGAATTAGCCATGTGCCGGGCCGCCTTGGCCGATGCCGCTTGGGAACTGGCCGGAGCCCCTTTGGTCTCCTGGCCGCCTGGCGGTGCGGATGAAGAAGGCCAATCGGGAGCCGACCAAATCATTGAGATCGGAGCTCAGTGGCTCCAAAGGGTTGAAGCGCTGGTCTTGCCTGAGCGCCGCCGGGCTCCGGTCCCGACCAAGACGGCCGTCAAAGTTAAAAAAGCCCAAAGACCACCGGAGGGTTCAGCTGCCGCCCAAGCGGAGGTGGTAGTTGAAAGTCCTCAGACCCCTCCCCAATACAAAAGCGATGGCCTCAAAGAGGACGGGGTTTTACCAATGACCGTTTTTGAGGTGGCCCAGAGCTTTGAAATCATCACCCCTAAATCCCCCAAGGAAACCGGGGTGCGGGAGAAAAGCGGCCGAAGGAGCTGGCGGGAAACCCTCAAGGCCCGGGGGCGGGCTTTTAAAACGACGGCCCGGCGGCTGGGACGTCCTCTTTCAATTTCGGCGACCCTGCGGGCCGCCGCCCCTCACCAAGCGACCAGACGCCTTAAGCAGAAGGCCGGAGGGCAACTTCTTGTCTCCGGCTCAGCGCCGGTCAGTCAGGACTCAGCCGAGCAATTGACGGACCGCAGTCGGCCGGCTGGCGATTTGATTTTAACTCCGGCCGATTTCCGAGAGAAGGTTTATCGCCTCAAAACCGGGCGTCTGGTGGTCTTTGTGGTTGATTGTTCCGGCTCCATCGGCACCTTGTACCGCATGGAGGAGGCCAAGGCCGCCGCTATGTCGCTTTTACGCGACGCCTACCGCCGGCGCGATCGGGTAGCGGTCATCGCTTTTTACGGTAGCTCAGCTGAGATTTTACTCCCCCCCACCAACAGTCCCGATCTGGCCGGAAGACTTCTGGCTAATCTGCCCTCGGGCGGCAAAACCCCTCTGGCCGCTGCCTTGGCCCTGACCCACCGCTTGATTGTAACCGAACGGGCCAAAGATCCCAAAGTCTCCCCCCACGTCATCTTGATGACCGATGGCCGGCCCAACATACCACTGGACCGCAACCGTCAGCCGTGGCCGGAAGTCTTGGAAATGGCCGATCACTTGGCGGCCGATCCGACAGTTAGATTTTTGCTTATTGATACTGACCGAGGGGCCTACAACGACTACAAGCTTACCCGCGAGCTGTCGGTGCGCCTTGGCTGTCCGAGGATAAACCTCGAAGAGCTACGCGAGGGGCGGCTGGAAAACTGGCTGGAGAAATAGTCTTTCAATGTTGTTACGCAGCTATGCGGCTGATTGAGACCGGTATTGCTGCTGCCCATTGACTTCGCCGCTTCGGCCGCCGATAAAGAAGCTGGCAGGGTGCGTCCGGCATCTTTTAAGCTGAGATAATCACAATCAGCCAGTCCAAGACCAAAGCCGGCCGCAGTCTGGCCTCTAGAGGGGCCTTGCTGGTTTGGTAGGCGTTGTCCCAACCCAGTTACTGTCGGCCCAATACCCGGAGTCAGTTGAGCAATTGATGATCGCCTTGCCCTCCGGTCATTAATCAAACACTCCAAACTGTAACCATGGGACGGCCGAAAGTCTAATTTTTGAAATGGCCGCCAAGGCCATCAACAGTCAAAAATATGATGATGGAATTTGACAACCTGCACTTGACAGCCACAATGGGGTGGGTGTTGGTAAGTATTTAGATTTTATACGTTTTGGTCCTTTAAATTTTGAGCTTGTATTCCATAATTTGTCCTTTTGGTGCCCTAGCTCGGTGGCTTGAGGCTTCGTAAAGAAATGTTTTTTTTCCTGAAGGGCCAAATCAATCGGCCAATCGTCAACAAAGATTGGATTTCGGCTGGCAGGTTATGTTATATTGGGTAAGTATTAAAGTTTTTTTGAATTCCCTTATAGTAAAATGTCAGAAAACTCTTGGCTTGAGCCGGCCGATGAATCGTGGCCAAGTTTTCAAAAAGAATTAATATTTTATCATATGTACGTTTGTTTGGTCTTATATTTAATGTTTTAAATAAATATAAATGCGTCTTTTAAGCATGGCATCAAGTTTTTTTTTGAACTTTTTGTCTTTTTAATTTTTTTTGATGTCCCAGAATTTGACTGCCCAAATTTTGATCAAAATTTGGACCTGGAAACCGCTTTCTTGATGTAAAAAAGTCTTGAAATTAAGAATGTTAACTCGGTCCAGTGGGTTTTAGCGTCTTAAGAATACTTTACGGAGAAATTGCTGTGTCTTCTGCCATTAACGAAGAGATGACCTTTGTGGCCAGAGATTGCCAGAGCATTTTGGACATTTGTGACAAAATCTCAAATGTCAGCCGCCTGACAACCGACAACAACCAGACCAGACTGTTGGAAAGCGTTCAGCTAGCCACCAGGTTCGCCGCCAGAGATCATGACTCCCCTATCATGGGAGCGGCTTGGCTAAAAGATGTCCCAGTTATCGCCAGGATTGTCTGTAAAGATGAAACCAATCGCACCCGGATCTTTTATACCACTCCGGTCGCCCCCCCGGCCGGAGTGGCCAGGGCCAACCTGTCGTCGGTATATTCCTCCTTTGGTCGGCTGACGGTCATACCGCTTGGTTCTAGCTTTGTGACCAACAAAGGTGAGAAGCTGGTGCTGGTGGAAAGGACCATTTTAAGACCAGCGGAGTATAATTCGGTTCGGGACATTTACAATACCCTTTTTGAGTCTGTCAACCGCGATTCCATCAGGGTTAAATCTCTCAAAGCCTTTGCCGCTACCTTCGGTGATCGCCGAAACAAACCCGTGGCCGTCGATACCGATGGAGCGGCTTTACTCGTGCCCCCGGAAGAGCTTGAAGTGGTCTTTGACGAAGGCGAAATTAGATCGGTGCTGCTGCGGCCAAGTCTGGTCCCGCCCTTGGTGCTGGATCTGGTTGAAGACGACATCTGCCGACAGCCCACCGGTTCCCGGCTGGTTATTTTAGGGCCTCCGGGCTCCGGCAAGACCGTGACTTTGATTAGGCGTCTGGACTTTAAGATTAGCCGTGAATCAGTCGAGGAAGAAGAAGCCGGCCGCTATGAGCGTCTCAACCGGCTCACCGAGCTTCCCCATGCGGCTAGCTGGGCCTTTTTTACTCCCACTACGGAATTAAAATGTTACCTTAGGGAAAGTTTTGCCAAGTACCTTATCTCTGATTTCGATGGGGGGACCAAGACCTGGGACGAAACCAGACTGGAACTGGCTGCCGAGCACTTTGGTCTTTTGGGGCCCAATAGTCTGACCTTGGTCAAACCGGGGGAGGGGAGCTTAAGCCCGGCGGCGGTCAAGGACACCATTGGCTGGTATGAAGATTTTTCTTTATTTCAGCAAAAATCATATAATCGTTACCTAAAATCCCAGGCCAACCGGCTGGCAGCTTCTTCCAGCCCGGAGGTTTCTTCTCTGGGGCAGTCGCTTTTTGAGCTGCTGGATAAGGCTACTGGTCATTCCTTGGGCTGGGTCAACCAGGCTCTGGCCCCTTATCAGGAGACGATCGGTGAGCTGATTGAGGAAAAAAGCCGCCGCCTCCGAGAACAAATCAAAAACACCTTTGCCAAACAGAGCGGCGAACCAGCTTTCATCCGAGGTTTGGTCTCGCTTTCTCCCCAAGTCGGGGAACGGGATCAGTCGGTCGAGCGTTTTCGTTCGATTGCCTATCGCCTTTTTGCTCAGGCGGTCAGCGACCAAGCGGTGGCCGCAGCCAAAGGACGTCTGCTGCCCAGGGAGAGTCTGTCGGGCAAGGTGGTCTCGTGGCTGGGTGAAGGCCGCCTGATGTCGGCGGAGCTTTTAAAGGAACTGGGAATTGAAAAATTGTCCAGTCTGGCTTTAAAGCGCTTCCAGACCGACAGCAAGACTTATTTTAATGGTTATTTCGGCTCCATCGTTCCCAATTACCTGATTTTTAAACGTGTCAATCAACTTTGGTATCGCTCTGGGGCCATAGCTCTTAACCGGGTCGAAGGGCCGGAGATCGATCTTTTGCTGTTAGCCTTTTTGGAACCTGGCTCCGAAATCATCAAAGCCAACTTTTTGTCTAAGGAACCCAAAAGCTGCAATCGTTCACTGTCCCATCATCAATACCTTTTGCGCAACCATGTCTTAGTTGATGAGGCTTCCGATTTTACTCCTGTTCAGCTAAAAAATATGGTTTCCCTGGCTCATCCGATTCATGGTTCGGTGACCATAGCCGCTGATTTGACCTTAAGCTTAAATCCTTATGGCCTTAAAAATGCCGAACAGATTGATTGGGTCCTGCCAAAAAACAACCTGGTGGAGCTTTCCGTTAACTATCGCCAGTCACGCCAACTGGCGGAGCTGACCGATGCCTTTAGCCTGGGCTCTGGAGAGCGTTTTACCGGCCATTTTTTCGGGTCCTCCGGCCTCAAGCCAGCCTTGGCCACCAAAATAGGTCCGCTGTCGGAAATCACTGGTTGGCTGGTTAACCGCATAGGTGAAATCAGGGAAAGAACCAGCCAGTTGCCGTCCATTGGCGTGGTCGCTTCCGAGCGGGACGCCGGCCTCCTGGCCGAGGCCCTGACCAAGGCCTTAGCCCCGGAAAGAATCAGGGCAATCCACGCTGGACCAGAGCTCCCTCCGGGCCGGGCCGGAGAAATCTCGGTGTTGACTTTTGACCAGATCAGGGGGCTGGAGTTTGAGGCTGTCTTTGTCGCTGATCGGGGTTCCGCTCAAGGCCGCTCGGCTTTGAACCCCCAGTCGCTTTATTTGGCTGCTTCCAGGGCAGTTACCTACTTGGGCTTTTGTTTTGGAGGCGATATCCCCGAGGGGCTTGAGAACCTTAAAGTTTACTCTGTCTCCGACTGGGCCCAGCCGGAGGTGCCCCTGGAGACTCTAAACCTCTGAGCCGATGTTGCTGTTGGCTCTTGACAGCGGGGTTTGGCTGGGGAGTTTGGCGGCTATGAGCCACGGCGGCTCCAATTGTTGAAAAAAAAAGACTAGAAAACTGCTACTTTGAGCAGTTTTCTAGTCTTTAACGTTTTAGGGCTGGCACCCTGGCGGTATAAGTCTTGCGGCTGTTAGACTGCCTTCCAGAGCCAATCCGCACTGCCGCTCGGTAATAGATAATAGGAAAGTCGATATAAACTTAACTCATGGCGGTTGAAAACAGGTCGTATTTTTCGGATACTGCTGCGGCATCAGCTGCCCAATGCAAGTGGTTAATGGATGTTTTGTTTTGCTATTTAACAGTTATACAAGCTTGATAAACATAATTTTTGACGCTATAGATAAAAAGGTGTATTAGATCGTTTGAGGCTTATACTTGAATTGCTTAAAAGCATTCTTGCTTGCAAATTGAATGCATTATTCTACGATATTTGCGCGTAACATCTGCTTTAATGTTTTATTGCAGTATTTAGTTATCTATGCATCATATCTATATTATATAAGAGCACAATAGGCCTCACTGTGTCTTTAGGCAAATATTGTCTCATCTAGGCCTAGTCTTACGCTTAATTATGATGGATTTTTTTCGATTTTTAAGCGTAACACTGGGCCATAATGATAATTTTTATCTAACAAGTCTGGGTGCTACCGATAGTGTGGGCACTGCAATAGTCTTTTTTCGGAATTTTCCTAGTCAATCTAACGGATAATGTTGTTTTTGGCACTCGATTAAGTAGTGATTATATTTTTCCTTGTATATTTATGCCAGTTGTCGCTAAAATATTTTTGGGCACAGGATTTCTGGCTTGGTTAATTGTCATTTCATAGTCACTATCATATGATTGTTGATTCTTTTTAGCTAGGTTAAGTGTTTTTTCCATGTTATTGACGCTGGTATCATAGGTCTTTCGTTTTTGCTCAACAGTTCTGATGGTCTTTTGGGGAGCCTGGTCGGATTCGCGAGTATTTTCGAGTCTGACTACTTCGGCAAAGGTGGTCTGGTTTTCAGCGCTGGCTACTTTGTAATAGTCCAAAATACCAATGGCATCGGCATTTCCAGCCCGGATTTCGGTCAGGCGTTCAAGGTAATCAGCTCGCTCTTCGGGAGTAACGGTTTTCTTTTTCTTATAACCGGCATTTAATTTGTTATATTCAGTGTTATAGCACTTGCAAGATTCAGCAGCGGCTTTGGTGGCCATGTTAAGATCGGTTAAGGCTTTGTCCATGGCCGTGTTGTAGGATGCAAACCGTTCGTCGAGAGCCTTGGCCTGGTTGGCTTTGGAAATCAAATTGGCGCTAATGGCGCCCATCCCGGCTCCAATGACAGCTCCGACCAAGGCGCCTTTTAAATCACCTCTGGAGAGGAGACCAACGATGGCCCCGGCGGCGGCTCCAGCCGCAGCGCCTTTAATGGTATCAGATTTGATTTTATCGGCACTTTCCCTTAAGGCGTCGAGCGGGGCGTAACATTGCCCATAGTTTTTAACGACCACCGTTTTTTTGCCGACGTGAGGACCACAGCCAGGGATAAAGGCAATAGAGACAACCAGGACGGCAATAAGAGCCGTCATCCAGCTCCGACTAGCGGTGAGTTTGGGCATTGGGAAACTCCTCTGATAATAATAATAACTAAAATATATGATATGTATAAATGGTATTTTACTATGACTATATTTATATTTTATGTAAAAATAATTCGTGATACTGTATAATAAGCAATTATGTTATTTAAAATATAAATTATTTCATTAATTGATAATATTGAAGGAGCTAAAATATTTATATAGAATCAAAAAACACTTTAAAAATGTTAAATATTGGGAATAACATTTGTTTAATGAGCTGGATGTCTAAATAAAAATTATAGGCATTAACATTTGTTGAAAATTCAGTTATTGGCTTTGTTTTTTTTATAAATCAATGTCCAGATGAAAGATTTGTTATTATAATTTTTCCCATTGGTGTTTGCCTTGACTAAGACCTCCCAATGGACATGCCTCCACTAATGATAAAGCGGTGGCCGAATCAAAGCGACAAAAGCCGGCTAAGCTTTGAAAATCTGAGCAAAAGTAATTTCCTGGACTCCCGCATATCATCGGGAAGTCAACAATGGCAGCGGATATAATAATTTTATGGTTAAAAGCCTCCCTGATCTTCTGGCAGCAAACTAAAAAATAATGGGGGGAGTGATTGAGGTTACTTGCCACCACTTGTATTGTAACAAAAGGCCGATGCTATTTGGGTTTTTTGCTGGACAATTAGCCTAGTGATATTGAGGCTAACACGGCTTATTTTATAAAAATCCCGGAGCCTGTCTCCAGGGTCATGGTCGGGGACCAATCGCCAGCATTTAATTCATTACGCTAAATAATTAAACATATGTCAACCTCAATTGAGGGTGAGGGTTTAGAGGCAGAGGGTAAAAATTGAGCTTTCAATAATAAAATTTAACATCTATTATTAATAGCAATGTATTTATTTTATGAATCTAATATTTTGATGGTATTTTAAAAAAATGAATAGCTAACTAGTATGGTAAATAAATTTATATAAACCTGGGTCAATCAAACTGGCCGATCGATTACGCTCGGGCATAGCGTTTGAATCTAGAAGAGGTCCTTTTACATAATAACAATTTAACCCGGAATGGGCTACCTGTCAACCATAAATAAGGCAATGGGTGGGTCTCAAAATATTGGTAACTATTAAGAGATTTTAGTTAGGCCAGGGTCAGCAACTGCCGGTTGGTCCTCAGGTGTCTTAAGTTTTTCCTTAGGGAGCCAATCTAGGAGCATGGCCTCAAGTTTTCCAGGCTCAATGGGTTTAGAGATGAAATCGTTCATACCATGGGAGATAAACATCTCTTTGACTCCAGATATGGCGTTGGCGGTTAAAGCGATGATCGGTATGTCTTTGCCTTCAGCGAGTTTCCTAATGTGCTCGGTCGTCTCTATGCCGTCCATGCCGGGCATCATATGGTCCATGAAGATAATGTCGTAGCGGTTAGTTTTAACAAGATCTATGGCCTTGAGGCCAGATTCGGCAGTGTCCACCCTCAACTTGAAGGCTGATAGGAGTCCTTTGGCGACTTTAAGGTTTATGATGATGTCGTCCACCACGAGAGCAGCAGCCTCGGGGGCAATGAGGCGGACGTTGCCTTTTCTGTCTCGAGTGCTTTTGGTCTCTTCAGTTTCGTTTAAGACGCTGGCCACTGGAACGCAGTACAGGGGCTTTTGAATAAAGCGGGCCCCTTTTTTCTTGCTCCCTTTTTCTCCGAAATTTAAGATAAATACGGGTTTAATGGTGCTCCTAATTTCATTTAACAAGGCCACAATGGAGTCGGCGCTCTCAAAGGGAGCGAAGATAAAGTCAAAGTTTTGGCTTTGGAGGTGAGCCGACAGAGCGCCGGGGTCGTTTAGGACAGTATAGCCGGCTCCTAAGCTTTCCAGGGCAAAGCCGATGGCCTTGGCGTCGTCGAGGGAGGGTTCCACAATAATCGTTTTGGATTTTTGGGGGTGTTTTAAAGCGGTCAAAGGTTCGTAGCTGCCTTCAATAGTCTGCTTGACAGTTACCGTAAAGACGCTGCCTTTTTGATACTCGCTTTTAACCGTTATGTTCCCGCCCATCAAAAGGGCCAGGTTTTTACTTATAGCCAGTCCTAGTCCGGTCCCCTCAATACCCTTATTTTTTTCTGTATCTACTTGACTAAATGACCCGAAGAGTTTGTTCATATCCTCAGGCTTAATACCGATCCCGGTGTCGGTAATGGTGGCCTTTAAGATTATTTCATGAGGTTTTGAAGAATTTTCAGGGAAAGCCGTGGTCGTCCCCAAAAGTCCTTTTAGACGGTCCTTAAAATTGGAACTATACCCGGTCGAAGAATCCCCAAGAGTTAAGTTGGTAATGGTTGGTGGTTTTGAGGAAGATTTAGGGTTTGAAAGCTGGGCCATATTTTTGGCAGATTCTTCAGGAAAATCCGCATCCAAGCGGAGTGTCACCGAGCCTTCTTTGGTGTATTTGATGCCATTACTTAAAAGATTAAAGAGAATCTGTCTTAGCCTCACCTCATCTCCATACAGGGTGGCGGGGAGGTTGGCGTCTATCTCAACAACAAGCTCCAAACGAGCTCCCATGATCCTGGCGCTTATGACATTTATAACGTCTTGAATCAACGAGCCCAAGTGATAGTTGGAGTTGGTCAGCTCCATTTTGCCGGATTCTATTTTGGAAAAGTCCAATATGTCGTTGATTATGGAGAGAAGGGAGGCCCCGGCGCTCTGGATATTGGAGATCATTTCGGCGGTCTCTTCCGGGAGGTTTTCCCGTAAAGACAGTTCAGCCATGCCGATAATGGCGTTCATAGGGGTTCTTATTTCATGGCTCATGCGAGCCAGAAAGTCTCCCTTGGCCCGAGAGGCACTGGTGGCCTCATCCTTTTGGATTCTAAGCTCAGCTGTTCTTTCATTGACAATTTTGGCTAGATGGGTTTTGTCACCAATGTACTTTTTGATTAATAAAAAAGAAAGTGTGAGCAGCAGAAAAAGCATTATTGAAAAGCCAAAGAGTACGGGGACCCTTGACCGGGCAAGTTTTCCTCGGTAATCGAAGTTCTTGCGGAGCCATCGTTCAGTTATGTTTTCAGTATTGGTCAGAGAAATGGCCTTGCTGATGATGGAACAGAGGATGGTTTCGTCTTTATTGAAACCAAATAAAGAATCAAATGTATAATTAAAGGTCAGGTTTACTTTGTACCCGGGCTGCTCCATATAATTGGTCATGCTGAGAGTTAAGTTCCGCGTTCCCATAAAAAGTTCTATTTCACCGTTCGAAAGCGCTTCAAAGGCATCTTTGGAATTAGAGTATGATACGGTGTTTTTATGGTTACGGAACCATTTGAAAAAAGCATCGGCCCAGCCTGTATTTTCCACTATGCCTACTTTAGAGTAGAGAACTTCGTTAATTTCCTTGTCTTCGGTTTCAGTCTTAGAGATCAGAGCATATTTATCCGAGGAATAACCGATAGTTGACCAAATATAGCGGTCTTCTCTCTCATCGAACTTGATGAGTTCGGTTACCATGGAGCATTCCCCGTCTTCCAGGGCCTTTAAGATTATGCTCCACTCTACTGGTTCGTCGTTCCAGCGTTTGAAAGTAAGACCAGTGAAATTGGATATATCGGCTAAAACATCTATAGCCATGCCTTGGAATTCATTTTCAACGTCATTGTAAAATGACAAGGGGTAGTTTTCGAATTCGGCCGCATAGATTATTGGTTCGTTAGAAGCGATTTTCTCCCGTAAAAAATTTAATTCTTCAGGGGTAAGCTTTAACAAAAACTTGTAATGGCGGTATTCGGCCAGGCCTTCGTTATAGAGTTCCACCAGATACATCTGAATTCCAGCGTCCAGAGCTTTTCGGAAGACGTTTATCAGGGGCACGAGCTCCTGATTTTTGGAAGATAAAGAGACGTCCGAATAGAGAATGGGGATATAATCAAAAGTATCAATGTCAGGAAACTGGTCGAAAGCAGCCTCAGCTGTTGACTCGGTAATGTAAGCGTCTATAGCTCCTGTTGTTAAGAGTTCGTAAGCCGCGTTTTCACTTTGGACTTCGATCACCTGGAAGTTTTCCGGAGCATTATTTTTCAGCAGGTCTATGGTGGTCGAGTTTTGCATAAAGCCGTACTTCAAAGGCCGCTCTTTTTTCTTGGCCAACTGGAAAAGCGGTTCGGAGTCCTTGATACGCATGTACTTTATGGCTCTTTCGGCTATGGGCTGGGTCATGAACAGGAATTTTTCCCGTTCTGGAGAAATAGAGAGTTCTCCCACCAAGTCGACGGTATCGTTGTTCATTCCATCTATGAGCTGTTCCCAGTTCATAAGCCTTGGTTGGACTTCAATGCCAAATAGTTCCGAGATGTAAGCGCAGAAACGCGAGGAAAAACCATGGATCTGACCGTCGCTGCCTAAGAAGGCTTCAGTGGAAAAGGGGGCTCCGTAGACAAGAAAATCCCGGTTGGCTTTAAGATTTTCCACGGCGATGATGTCTTTCTGGGTTACCCCAGGGATATCCGTATAATATTGAAATTTTGGGGCAATAACTTGGCGGGCCTTGGAACTGGTGTCGGCCGGGTCGGCAGCCTTAAGAGAAGTCACAGTTAAAACTTGGCCGAGGACAAAAAAACTTGCCGTCAGAAAAAAAAGTTTGAGAAAATATGTAAAATTCTTAGATGTCATATGTTTAATTATGTTATTAAAAATAATGCTGTGATCATTGTAGGTTTTAGCTCAAGGGAGGTCTGGACCCAGAGCCATTTGTTAGGTCCTTGAGTAGTAACTGGTTATGACCACTGGCTCTCAGCCTCGACCATGGTCTTGATTTATGTGGGTATTTGACCGGCAATGGGCGTTAATAGCCCGGCCGGCTCATTAAGGCCGCCGATGAGATCGTCTGTTACAGGTGTAACTTAATGATATCTCAATCTCAAATTAAAGACAATTAAGGTTGATTCTTTTTGGGCCATAACTCTTTAAATTCTAGCTGATTAACATTGAGGTGACAAGTCTTCGGCCAAAATATCTTGGGTCAAAACCTGGTCCAACTGTTTTGGGCTGGAAACTTTTCAAAGGCACCAGGGCCGGGTTAAATGCCGATTGAAGAAGAGCATCATATGATTTATTGGTGTATTATTCGGTGTATCATTAGTTTTTCGTTCAGCTACGGCCCCCAAAGATTGTGATGAAGCTATAAGCCTGTGTTGATACTTCAACCAATTTTACAATATCCCAAGGCAGTAGCTTAAATTTGGGGCTCCGGTCCTTTTGATGGGCTCAGGTCTTGGGGCGTCTCAAGTTTCTTTTTTAGAGCCCGGAATCGGTGGTAGCTCATGCCCAAAAGTTCGGCTGCCCGGCCCTGATTGTGGTGGGCTTTTTCCAGAGCGGCCCTCACCAGTTGGAGGCCGCTCTGACGCAGGTGCTGGTCATAACCTCCAGGCGGGAGAGGCAAAAGAGCGGCGGCGTCGGTCAGATTATGGTTGGCTGGCGGGCGAGGATCTAAGTTTAGTAGGGCCACCGAGGGGAGATGGTCGGGCTGAGCAACTGAAGGCGGGAAAATGCCGGTATCTAGCTGCAGATGTTCCGGCCCTATCAGGGGGGCGGGGCCAACGGATTCGCTGCGGTAGACGGCTCGTTCAACGACGTTTTTTAGTTCGCGGACGTTTCCGGGCCAGAGGTGGGTCTCAAGAGCCTCCAGGGCCTCAGGAGAGAAGATTGGTGGAGACTTAAGGCCCAGTTCGCGAGCCATGCGGGCCCCGAAAAAATGGGCCAAAATGGTAATGTCGCCCGCTCGGTCTTTAAGGGGTGGGAGGGTGATAACCTCAAAACTCAATCGATCCCACAGATCGGCTAAAAAGGTGCCCTGGCGGCACATTTTTTTTAGATCGGCGTTAGTGGCAGCCAGCACCCGGACATCGATCCGGCGTTCGGCGGTACTGCCAACTGGTTGAAAACTTCCGTATTCCACCACCCGCAGGATGCGGGCCTGGGCCCCCAGGGTCAGGTGACTGATTTCGTCTAAAAAAAGAGTTCCCGAGTCGGCAGCTTCAAAGCGTCCGCGATGCCGCTTGACGGCGCCGGTAAAAGCGCCGGCTTCGTGTCCGAAGAGTTCGGAATCCAAAAGTTCGGGGGCCAGGGCGGCGCAGTTAACCGTGACATAGGGAGCCTGCCAGCGAGGGGATAAATAGTGAATACGGGCGGCGGCTAATTCCTTGCCAGTTCCCCGGTCGCCGAGGATCAAGACCGGCCGCTCGACTTTGGCGACCCGGGAGAGACGCTCTTTGACCCGCAAAAGGCTTTCCGAGGAGCCCAAAAGATCAGGCAGCTGGACCAGTTCGGCGTCGGAGGTCAAATCAGGCGGCTGGCGCCGCTGGCGGCTGCCGCAGCCGAGACGGCCTCGGTCAGGGCCGAGACCAGGTTGGGTTTGGTGACCGGAGGGACAACCGAAAGCGGCCCCAGGGAATTCTCGGGCACAAGGTTGGCTAAAGCCATGGCCGCAGCCATTTTCATGGAAGGGTTAAGAAGGCGGGCTTTGGCTTCCATAATACCTTTTATCAGCCCTGGAAAGAGGAGAGCCGGAATCAGTCGGTTGGGATTATCATCGGCTAATGAGGCATAGACTTTCGGCAGGCCCAAGTTGTCAGTGGTAGTGTCAGTGAGGTTAAAGACCACGGCCCCGGGGGCCATGGTGGCGACCAGATCTTTGGGCGGGGGCTGGGCGGCGGATAAAAGAATTAAGACGTCGCTTCCGGCAGTGACTTTTGGCAGATTGCCTTTCAGCTGCCGAGGGTTTGTTTTGGAGGCCAGTTCCTCTTTAACCCAGTTGGTGGGACCGCTTCGGCCTCGGTGTATGGCCCCGAGCCGGTCGCAAACGACGATGTCAGCGGCGCCGGCCAGGCGCAAAAAATCAACCATGGCCAGCCCGGCGGTCTCCCCGCCGGCGATAACCAGCCTAACCTCGGACATTTTCTTTTCTACTACCTTAAGGGCATTGTTGAGGGCCGCTAAACAAATGACCGGTAGTCCGTCGAGGCTGTCAATGTATACGGGCAGCTCTTTAGTTTCTGATATCCGGCGTTTGACATAAAAGGCGGCCGTTTCATCAATGGCCTCAAGGTTGAGGGCTCCAAAAGAGGGGGTAATGGCTTCAATCAGCCGAACCGTGTCTTCAATGCTGGAGGAGGAGAAGGTCAGGGGGATGGCAGTTAGGCCGGTCATTTGAGAGAGCAGGCGGCACTTGGCCTCGGCCAGCGGCAGGGCGGCCCACGGGCCGACATCGCCCAGGACCGGGATGCGGGAGCCGTCTGTAATTACAGCTACCGTCTGAAAGCGGTCGCTTGGGTCTAAAAGGACCGATGGAGCCGCCGCCGCCGTCCGGCAGGCGGGTAAGGCCTGGCCCAGGTAATCATAATTATCGATCTGGTTGTCTTTGAGGTCTTTGTCGTTGACTTTAGGCATAAAATTATCCAGTCGGACAGTATTTAGATCAAATTCAGCTAACGTAACTGCCTTCAGACTTGGGAATAACCTTTCATTGAGAAGGCTAATCAGCCGTTCTGTCAGACCTACCCAAATCTAACCATCAGATTTGGCGCTGACTTTCTGCTTCGCAGAGGCTGGTTTCACCTTGTGATTACTCACAAGGCTAGAGTCTTCCTCTCCACAGACTGACACCGTGGAACTCACGGCCTAATTTTTTAGATTCATGGCGGCGTTTACATCTCGGTCATGCTGCACACCACAATTCGGGCAATCCCAGCGTCTAATGGAAAGGGCACGGGATTGAAGTTTATGTCCACATTGAGAACAAGATTTACTGCTGGCCAACCATCGATCGGCCACTACGATCAGGCCGCCACTCATATTCGCCTTGTACTCCACTTGACGGCGAAACTCAAAGAATCCCATATCAGCCATCGAGCGGGCCAAATGCCGATTACAAATCACGCCTTTGACATTCAGAGCTTCAATACATACGGTGTGAAATCGCTTGGTGAGATCGGTTGTCAATTTATGCAGGGAATCATTTCGGATATTAGCTATTCTGGCGTGAATACGGCCGATTTTTCTTTTGGCCTTCAACCGATTTCGGGAACCTTGCTTCTTTCTACTCAAGCTCCGGGAGAGGCGACGAAGTCGATTCAACAAACGTTTATGCGCCTTGGGTCCTTCTACCTTTTCCCCGGTGGAATATGTCACCAAAGCGAAGACGCCCATATCCACACCCGCTGCGCCTTGGTTTTCGGCTTTTGGAAGATGCGAAAGATCCGGTGTATCTACTGTAATACTCACAAACCACCTGTCAGCGACACGGGTGACTGTGCCCGACATGATTTTACCCGCTAATCTGACTTGTTCCCGCATACGCACCCACCCAAGCCCAGCAATGCGAATGCGATTGTCCTTCACGGTAAACTGATTGTTGGTGATGCTGAATCGGTCATGAACTCCTTTCTTGCGGAATCGGGGAAAACGGGTGCGTCCAGCAAAGAAATTCTTGAACGTAGCGCCCAATTGCCATTGGTGGAGCGTTTTTGGTGACTTCCAACATACAAGGCAATTGTTCCCGTTTGATGGCGTTCAATTGGCGGCTTAGGGACATTTGCGATGGTTTTGACTTGGCAGGGCCAAGCTTGCACTCTTGATATTGCCGCTTCCATTCGGCAAGCGCCTAATTGTAGGCAAACCGAGCCACGCCCGAGGCGCGGGCAAAATAGGTGGCCTGCTTATTGGTCGGGTCAAGCCCAATTTTATGGGCAATCATCATTGCATTGAGAATGACGACTGCAACACTTTTCGCTTCACAGATAGCGAACACGAGCTCCGCTCCAAATCGCCACAACCGGTCGTGATGCGTGATTACCAAGCGTCCAACGCACCGTTTGGTTTTTGTTGCTAAAAGCAGCTTATGCTCTAGTCACAGGCGGCCGGACAAGCGGCCGGATCGGACGGTCAACACCCACTCTACTCTGGCCCCCTTGCCAGCAGTCAGACCAAGAAATTGTCGTATCTTCAATATTATACTGCGCCGAGCCGTTACTGTCACCATTTTTTTGTCGCTAGTAGTTTTTTTGAGTCTCGGATACATTGAATGTATTTTAGTTTTTCATGGTCATTAAATTTACTATATTGTGTAATAAATATAGAAATTAAGCCTAGCTAAAATCAATCAAACAGAGGATATTATCTCTTTTTTTGTAGTTTTTATTTTAACAGTATGATGTTTTAAAATAAATAAGTATTAATTATATATAATTTATTATTAATAGCATTGTTTTATTACAAATTAATATCATATGAGTCATCAATATCTCATGAATCAGGGTCTTTTTCATCGAGGTTTTTGGCAGAGTTTTCATTGGTCAACTCCTGTTCGTAGTTGGTCCGGTCAATGCGGTGCTGAAAAGAGCGCCGGGACAATCCCAGTGAGATGGCGGCCTCAGTTTTGTTGTCGCGGCTTTTTTCTAAGGCCAATTTAATAAAATGGCGTTCAACTTGGTGGAGAATCGAGTCAAGAGAAATGTGATTGCCGTTCCATTCAGGGGCCAGCTCAGGTGACAGTAGGGGCCGGGAGAAACGCTCTTTGGACAGAGACATCAGTTCCATGGGGTTGAGGTCCACTAGACTAAAGGCCACCAGCCTCATTCTGAGGCGCCAGGGACTGATGTCCAAAAGAGTGGCCGCTCGGTTGCGGGCTCCGCCGGCGGTTATCAAGGCGTTGTACAGGTAATAGCCTTCCAGAGCCGTCAGGATGTCGTCCAGCCCTCCGGCCGGTACAGTCGTCAAATAGGGTATCTCTGGAGGATTTTCTGGGGCCATCGGGGTGGTTGTATCTTCCACTGGAGCGGTGGGAGGTTCGGGGGCGGGGACCGCCTGGGCCTCCGACCAAGTGGGCGGAGCAATGGCGGCAGTCTGCTGTCTCTTAAAATCGGCCAGATGGAGGCTTTCGGGAAGGATGATGTTGGACTGTTCCAGAGCCACCGAGCGCTCAATGATGTTTTCCAGTTCTCTGACGTTTCCAGGGAAGCGGTAGCGGGTTAAAATATCCAGGGCGTAGGTGGAGAGCTTGCGGACGTCTTTATTTTGCTGACGGCTGTATTTATCTAAAAAGAAGTGGGCCAGGATTGGGATGTCCATGGCCCGTTCCCGAAGCGGGGGGATGCGGATATTGATGACGTTGAGGCGGTAGTAGAGGTCTTCGCGAAATCGTCCGGCGATAATCTCTGACTCCAGGCTCTTGTTGGTGGCGGCGATGAAGCGGACGTCACTTTCTTGCTCAGTGTTTGAGCCCACCGGCCGGAAGGTCTTTTCCTGCACCACCCGCAGGAGTTTGACCTGCATGGGAAGAGTCAGCTCAGCTAATTCATCCAAAAACAGCGTCCCGCCGTCGGCGGTGGCTATTAATCCTTGTTTATCGGAGTTCGCCCCGGTAAAGGCCCCTTTTTTGTACCCAAAAAGCTCGCTTTCCACCAGTTGATCAGGCATACCGCCGCAGTTGATGGCGACAAAGTTTTTCTCGGCCCGAGAACTGTTAGCGTGGACGGCCCTGGCCACCAGTTCTTTACCAGTGCCGCTTTCTCCGGTAATGAGAATACTGGTGTTGGTCTGAGCCGTCCGTTTAATCAGTTCGTAAACTTGGAGCATGGCCGGGGAGGAGCCGACCAAACCGCTGAAACGCTGATTATTGATGACCATCTCGGCCAGGGCTTGGCGCTCAATTTCCACGCTGTGATGGGCCAGGGCTGAGTCGACCACGGCCACCAGATCGGTTGGGCGGAACGGTTTGGGGATAAGGTCATAGGCTCCCAAGTTCATTGCTTCAACTGCCTTGGCATCGGTGGCGTAGGCCGAAATCAGCACCACCGTGGTTTGACAGTTGGCCAAACGGAGCCGTTTGAGGACTTCCAGACCGGATAGGTCGGGCATACGAATGTCAGAGATAACCAAGTTGTAATCGTTAGTTAAGGCCATTTCCAGACCGATGGACCCGCCGTCGGCTAATTCGATGGTGTGACCGGCTTTCTTTAATATGAGTTCCATGACTTCGCGCATGCTTAGATCATCATCAATAACTAAAATTTTACCCAATTTTAACTCCATTTATGATGTTAGGGTATTTTTAAACTGATGACCATTGTTTTAGTTGGTTTTAGATATAATATTGATATTATTGACATGGTTAGTCTAATTGTTTTAGTGAATAGGTTTATATTTATTTGCCCAAAATAACCCATCGATTGGCCAACGGCAGCTTAAAAGTCTTCTTGATAATTAAAGTCCCTCTTTGAGATCTCAACTGACCGGGCTGACCTGGAAGTATCGGCCGAGGGTTTTTTTTCGGCAAAAAGTGAGGATAAAAATCGAAACAGGTTTTCGGTGGACAACAGTTTTTCAGCTATCAGGGCCGCCGCTTTGGGTCCAAAAAGCCTGCGGTCGTGACCGGAAGCTTCTGACCAAGTATAAAGTCCTTTATGTCTGGCCCAGTCTTGGGTCGCCGAGTTTTCAAAGCCTGCCGGCGGCCTTTTTAGCTCAGGGGGGTTAAAGGTCAGCCCCAGGGCCATAATTTGGTCGGCGATTTTCAGAAAGCTTTCACCGGTTTTCGGTTCGGCGAGAGCCAGCCGCCAGGCCTTTAAAATGTTTGGTTCGAATTGATAAATGCCCGTCGACCAAAGCCAGCCCTCGCCGGTCAGATGAAAGTAAAAGCAGGGGCTTCCCAATTTACCGGCCGGCCGATCTTCCCACCAGATTAGGCCCAGGTGGCCTTTGTAAGGCCGCTTGTCAGGCGAAAACCGAGTATCCCGGAACAACCGGTAGATTGAGCGGTCAACCCGAGGGTCAGCTACCAAAGCGGGGATGCGTTTCTTTAGTATTTCGCCGACCTCCACCACTAGGTGCCGGGCTGGGGCAAGAAGGAGCTCATCAATTTCCGTACGGTGGTCTCGGTAAAAGGCCCGGTCGCGGCTGGCTTCAAGAGCGGCCAAGAGCTTGAGGGACTTAGGATTTAAAAATTCAGTTCCAGTCATTGGTTGGTCTTAAGGGTCCTTGAAAGCATATACTGGCGTCCGGTGTTTCAGGTGTTTTAGATATCGCTGGCCGGCTTTGAGTGTTTTAGGCTTGCTACAGGGCGACAAAAGGGCTCAATGCTTGCCTGGTGCGGTCATCTGGGTCTTCAAAACGGTCGTTAAACGTTAAAACGAAATAAGACGATGTCTCCGTCTTTGATGAGGTAGGTTTTGCCTTCCAGCCGGACCAGGCCTTTCTTTTTGGCTTCGACCATGGAGCCGGCGGTCCGGAAGTCATCATAGGCTACAACTTCAGCTCGGATAAAACCTTTTTGGATGTCTGAATGGATCCGCCCGGCGGCCGTTAAGGCCGTGTCGCCGCAGTTAACTGTCCAGGCCCGGCATTCGTCGTCACCGACGGTAAAAAAGCTGATCAGATCGTTTAGCCCATATAGGGTCCGGATGACTCGGGCGGCCGCCAGTTCAGTTAATCCATAGTCACTCATAAACTCAGAAGCTTCTTCAGGGGTCAGCTGGCTGAATTCTTCCTCCAGTCGGCCGCGCAGTCTTAAGACCGGAACGTCCAACTTAAGATCAGGTTCGGGTCCAGGCTCATCTTGGTCGTTTAAAATGACCAATAACGGTTTGGCCGACAATAATCCAAAACCGCGAAGTTTAGGGGAGCTGGCGATCTCAGGAAACTTGCGCAAGGGCCGCTCCGATTCCAGGGCCGCTAAGGCTTCGGCCAAGGCTGCCGCTTCGGCTGGGTCATTGGGTTTGCCACGTTTTTTTTCCTCGGCCAGGCGTTCAATGCGTTTGGATACAGTCAGAAAATCGGAGACCATAAGTTCGGAGAGGAAAAAAGCCGCCTCCTGGGCCGGAGCCGGTGCTTTTTCTGAGGTAGGAAAATTTCGTAAGATCAATATCAGACAGTCGGCATCCCGGGCTTTTTCCAAAGAAGCTTTTTGAGCCTCGGGGTTGGCACCGGGAGGAGGCTTAGGGACAATGAGTTCAAGCCTCGCTGGAGTGTGTTTGCGGGGGTTATACAGTGAGCTTAGATAGTCGAGTCTTTCGTCTTGAACCAAAGCTTCGCCCAGCCGGGTTTCGGCAAAACCGACCGCCGGCGGCAGACCAGTCAGAGCCCGGAAGACTGTTTCCCGTCCGGATAGTTCTGCGCCTATCAAACACGCTTTCATTGCCTTACCCTAGCCCTTGAAACTGTCATTTAAAACCTCATCAAGCATCTTTTGGGCGCAGGAGTCGCAATAACCGTGGCTGCAGGTAGCCGAGGAGTAGAGTTCCAAAAATCGGTCCACAGTTACCCAGTCACCACTGTTAGTCTGAATGTTTTTGCAGCCCGAACAGACCTTGATAACCCCTGAGAGGATCTTAAGTCGCAGTTCGGTATTTTCTTTTTCAAGGCGCTCGATTTGGGCTCTGAGTTCGGCCTGGGTCAGGTCATTTGGAATCATATCTATCCTGGGTTTAAGGGTGCTTGAGCCGCTTAGAAAGAAATTTTTTTAAGATTTTTAAAGCTTCTAAGGCTGCCGCCATATTTATGGTCAGGCGATCGCCGGAAATAATGTATTGGGAGCTGATTGAATGTTTATCATCGGCGAGGCCCAAAAAAACCAGTC
Organism: Deltaproteobacteria bacterium; assembly: GCA_031271165.1. Lineage (GTDB taxonomy): Bacteria > Desulfobacterota > Desulfarculia > Adiutricales > Adiutricaceae > JAISWF01. The sequence goes on along the minus strand of JAISWF010000240.1, from coordinate 3,168 downwards.
CCACTGGTTTTTGAGGCGAGCCGCCGGTGGGTCCGGCAATACCGGTGGTGCTGAGGCCTATATCCGTCCCGGCCCTCTGACGGACTCCCTGGGCCATTTCAATGGCACACTGAGAGCTGACAGCCCCGAAAGTTTCCAAGGTCAGGGGATTGACTCCTAAAAGGTTTATTTTGGCTTCATTGGCGTAAGCGGTTATTCCAGCATAAAAATAGTCGGAACTTCCAGAAATCCCGGTCAAGGCAGCTCCAACCCAACCGCCGGTTAGGCTCTCAGCGACGGCCAAGCTCAGGGCTGAGTGCCGCATAGGTGTGGACAGTTTATTGCTGAACTGCCACAGCTGTTCCCATGCATCCGGTCCAAAGACCTTTGGATAGATAACCTTTGGACAGGTAATATTAGTTGGCCTCTTGGTCATTGAGAAAAAATCTCCGGACCAAAGGGGTTTTTAATCACGAAAACTACGGCCGCAGTCAGCCACATCAGAAAGGTGGCCGCCAAGCCGGCGGCGATATCATCTAAAACGACGTAAAGGCCACCTTCATTTTTAGATAGACGGCCGATAAAGGCTGGCTTGAAAAAAATTATAAGCCGATAGTAGGCTAAACCCCAGAGGAAGGCCAGGGGCAGGTAGATAAACTTGGGGGCCAAAAACATGGTGGTCAGGTAGCCCAGAAAATCATCAATAACCACCCTTGGATCGTTGTGATGGCCATAGAGGCGTTCCGCCAGGACCGAAAGATACCAGCTAAGAAAAAACAAAGCCAGCCAGACGGCTAGGTAGGGTTTCCATCCCAGCCATAACAAAATAAAATAAATCGGAACGGCCGCTATACTGGCATACCAGCCTGGGACGCCTTTTAAGCGTCCCAGGCCGGCCAAGGACCAAACGTGGGGAGCTGCTCGGTTGAGCAAGCTTTCTTTTTCAGTCATGAGGTTGGCCCATCCGTCTCAACGGTTTTAATTTTCAGGCTTTAAAAGAGCCGCCACCGGTTTAAGGCCGTAAGCCCCGCTTTCAATGGCCGTCAGGACCGCTCCGCCGCCAGTGAAGAAATAATAGGACTCATCATCAAGGGCCGATAAGTAGACCCCAGGGGTCAGATTTTTAAGCTCGGTGAGGGTGTCCCCGCCACCGAAGAGCTTTTTAGCCCCGGTATTTTTAGCGATTTCCGAATAGAGTCTGGCGCTTCCATCTGGAAAGTGGGGGGTCAGGCCCATAACGGCGTTGACAAAAATGGTTTTGGCGTTGGCCAAGGCGTTTTTAATTTTAGGCTCATCAAAAGATTCCGGGGCAATATCCAGGAAATAGGCGTATTTTTGGCCTTCCTTAAAATCAGCCGTGGGGACGACTTTGACCTGAGCTGAGTCGCGGCGGTCTAAAACCTGGCTTTCAATTAAAATTTTTGGTTCCAATATTTTGCCGGCGTTTTTGTCTTTTTCAACCAAACCCCTGGCCAGTTCCACGTCAGCCGGATCGACTCCGGCGACAGTAATTCCGTATTTGGCGCTCAAAAAGGCATTATAAATAACTCCGCCCAGGAGCAGATATTCGACCTGATCGTAGAGTTTATTCAAAGGGCCAATCTTGGTGTCGTATTTTGATCCGGCTACAACCGCCAAAAAGGGCGGAGTTGGATTGAGGACCAGATCGAGGTGCACCAACTCTTTTTCCATCAAAAATCCGGCAGTCGAGGGGATATTGGCGGCTATGTCGTAGGTTGAGGCATGGGCCTGCCAGGAGCCGAAGGCGTCGTTGACGTAAAGATCGGCCAAGGCGGCCAGCTCGTTGGCCAGCTTTTTTGTTTTTTCGTCCTTTGATTCTTCTCCGGCAAACCAACGAGTGTTGGGCAGGTAAATACCGCCGATCTCGCGGTTTTTCAGTTGGGTCAAAAGCGGGGCTACTTTCTCAAGGGGCAAAGATTCAATGCCCAAGTCGGGATGAATGCTGAGTTCCGGGATAACAAAGCCGCCTCTAATTTTACGGTTGAGGTAGCCGACCACGGGTTCAACTGCAGTGCCAAGCCCGGTCTTGATAAAGCCGGTCTTTTTGTCCCTCGTCCGGCCGACGTGGGTCATCAGGATTGGATAGCCGCCTTTGGCAGCGATGTAGTGGATAAGCCCGTAAGTCGAGTCGATCCTGAATGAATCTTTGATAACGCCTTTTTCGACAACGTTGTGGTCGACTCTGGCCAATACGACCTTGCCTTTAAGATCAAAATCATCCAGAAGAGGTAAACGGGGGTTGATTGCTGACATGAGATCTCCTAATAGAATATTTTACTCGTTATTACCTGGCAAAAAAATCAATTTGATATGCTTAAAGTAACTCAGGTTAAACAATACAGATAGAAAAAAAGTATTCTGGCTTCAGTAACAGATATAGGGGTTCAAATAGCAATAATTATAATAATATAAAAAAGGCTACCAGCAAAATTGCTGACTATCGGTTATTCAGAAATAAGACCGTTAAATGAACTAATGATTGGTTGAGTAACTGGTCAGGAGTTGGATCAATGCCAACTAAAGTGGTAACTAGTCAGTGAAAGGGCATACTTGGACAGTAGAATGATTAGGCGAATAGCTCAGTTGATGAGTTTAACCTGAAAAATAATCCATCCTTGATTTGATTTTAGTTTATGAAAACATGTAGTTTTGGTAACTTAGATAAATTTATATAAAATCATATAAATATGATTAAAGACGAGCAAACTTACTTAGTTTCATTGATTTCAGCAAATTTGGAACCGCACCACGGGCAGAATTTGTACTCGGTGCTGTTGAGTTGTTCCTTGCAATTTTGGCAGATTAACATCAATTCTTCTGCACAATAAGGGCAATAGGTAAAAGTCTTAAAAAAATTGTAATGTTCAGGTTTTAGATTGGATATCTTTTCAGCGCAGTCGCTGTCATGGCAGATTTTCTCAATCGAACTGTTCTTAGAGGAATGTTTTTCTAACATGTTTCAGGCTCCGGGATTTTGAGGTGATAAGGCGGGGAGCGGTTCCCTCGTCGGAAATAGTATAATAATTCGTGCACCAAAAATCAAGGTCAGGCCCCAGGGCGAAATCATCAAACCTCTCAAAAAAAAAGCAGTCAAAGGGGCAAGATTGGCCCCAGACTTGCATCGTCAAGTCGTCCGATCGAATCCCGCCACCAAATTGGCGGGGGAAC
>JAISWF010000247.1 GCA_031271165.1 Deltaproteobacteria bacterium | reverse complement strand
TACCTAAGCTTTCTACAAACCAATAATTTATCCAATTAATTATTATGCCATAATAGGTTCAAGTATAGATTTTTACTCATTTTAGTCGCCAGCACCGCCTTGGCTTCGTTTGGCTGCCTGAGAATCGTTATTTTTCCCCAGTCCCTAAATCTCCAGTTCGACTTTGACTTTAAATTCCTGCCAACCTCCGCTCTCCCCAAGATCTCACCTAGATCGTCCATAGCTCTCCCATAGATCACCTGGGTCGGCCCTTGAGGCATCTTTAAATAAATAATGAGTTAAGTCTAAATACATGATATTTTTATAAGACTTTATTTGGTTATATCGGGAAAATAGATATCTTTTATATTTATTTCATGCCTATGTTATTATTTATATAGTAATATTTATCTTAATTGAATATTAGGCAAATATATTACGGTGATCAGGTATTAAAAGGTAATGATAATCCAGGTGTGATATTTCACCAAAAAACTGGTTGAAAAGCTGGACGATTTTCTGGCTCCCTTCGGGGTTAATACTGTTAAGGTGGTCATATTATGACATTGAAATTTCACATGATTGCGTGAAAAAGTATAATAGAAAAGATTTATTCACAATTTGGTAAAATCTATTGCAATTAGAAAATATTTGACTATACTTTGCTCATTGAGCGACTGACAAAAAAATATCGGCCAACCAAAAATCCATTCCTGTGGCCTAAGAATATCGCTCAAAATTTCAGTTTAAAAGGAGAGCCGAAACCACTATGACCCAAAAACAGCCGCTAATTAGCGGTGCCGTTATCATGCAAAAAATACAAAGGTTTGGCGGGGCGATGTTTACTCCCGTTCTTTTGTTTGCTTTTGCTGGAACGATGGCCGGACTTTCAACATTATTTACCAATCCAACGATTATGGGTTCCTTGGCCGAGCCTTCGAGCCTGTGGTGCAAAATCTGGATGATTGTAGCCAATGGAGCTTGGACAGTATTTCGCAATATGCCTTTGGTTTTCGCCGTGGGCTTACCCGTTGGTTTGGCCAAAAAGCAAAATGCCCGGGCTTGTCTGGAAGCACTGGTCTTGTATTTGACCTTTAATTACTTCCTTAACCAAATTCTTGCCAATTGGGGACCCTCTTTTGGCATCGGCAATTTTGAGGAGGGCGGTGCGGGCATCACCTTGATAGCCGGTATCAAAACCCTGGACATGGGGATTTTGGGTGGCCTTGTCATTGCGGGAATCACCGTTGGTGTTCACAACCGTTATTTTGAGACGAAGCTACCGGAATGGCTGGGTATTTTCAAAGGTTCAACCTTTGTTTTCGCCATCGGCTTTTTTGTCATGATTCCGGTAGCCTTTTTGTCGGCTATCATTTGGCCGCAAGTTCAGCATGGTTTTGGCACTTTGCAGCAAATGCTGGCCAATTCAGGTCCTCTGGGAGTGGCTATCTACGCTTTCCTCAATCGCATCTTGATTCCCACCGGGTTGCACCATTTCATCTATGCGCCGTTTTTGTACGATAACGTGGCTGTTAACGGCGGCATCATTTCATACTGGCTGCAAAATATGGGACAGTTTGCGGCTAGCGGTAAGCCGTTGATTGAGTTATTTCCCCAGGGTGGTTTTGCCCTCTTTGGCATGGAGAAAATTTTCGGTTCAACGGGTATTGCGATGGCCTTTTATGCCACCGCTAAACCGGCAAAACGAAAAAAACTGCTTGGTCTTTTAGTCCCGGCAACTTTGACAGCCGTATTTTGCGGCATAACTGAACCGTTGGAGTTTACCTTCCTTTTTATTGCCCCGGTATTGTTTGTTGTCCATTCGATCTTGTCTGGCCTATTGGATATGACCATGTTTTTGTTTGGGGTAGTCGGTTATTTCAGCGGAGGTGTTATTGAAGATTTGACCATGAATTGGATTCCGCTTGGGCCGGTATATTGGCGGACCTACTTGATTCAATTTATTATAGGGTTTGTGTTTATAGGTATATACTTTGTTGTTTTCCGCTTTTTAATTAATAAATTTAATTTTCTTACTCCCGGACGAGAAGCTGATGAAGATGAAACAAAGCTCTTTACCAGGTCAGATTACCGGGAGAAAACGGCCAAGGTTGTTGGCGGTGAAAATGCCGCAAAAGCGGAAGCGTTTTTGGCGGCGCTGGGCGGTAAAGAAAACATTGTTGAACTTACCAACTGCGCTACACGTCTTCGGGTCACTATATCCAACGAATCACTGTTGCAGGATGCGACCGTCTTTAAGACGGCGGGAGCCCATGGGCTGGTGGTCAATGGGAAGGCTGTTCAAGTGATTGTTGGTTTGTCTGTACCTTCTGTTCGCGAAGAGATTGAGACTTTATTAAAGTAAATTTATCAACCCAATTGAAAGGATTTTCTTATGAAAAAGAATTCTATCGTCATTGCCGGTGGCGGCAGCACCTTTACTCCAGGTATCGTACTGATGCTAGTGGAAAATCAGGAACGTTTTCCCATTCGTCAGATTAAGTTCTACGATAACGACGCTGCCCGTCAAGAGATTGTGGCGAAAGCCTGCCAAATTGCTTTGTCCGAGAAAGCGCCCGAAATCGCTTTTTCCTACACTACCGATCCCCAAACCGCTTTTACTGATGTGGACTTTTGTATGGCCCACATTCGGGTCGGCAAGTATGCCATGAGAGAGCAGGATGAAAAGATCCCTCTTAAATACGGCGTATTGGGTCAGGAAACCTGCGGCCCCGGCGGGATTGCTTATGGGATGCGTTCCATTGGTGGTATTTTGGAGATTTTGGACGCAATGGAGAAATATTCTCCCAACGCCTGGATGCTTAATTATTCTAACCCGGCGGCCATTGTGGCTGAGGCGACCAGGAGATTGCGTCCTAACTCTAAAATCCTTAATATTTGCGACATGCCGATTGATCTCATGGAAAAAATGGCCGCTATGGCCGGAATCGCCTCCCGCAAGGATTTGACGGTGCGTTACTATGGATTGAATCACTTCGGCTGGTGGTCCGACATCTACGACAAAGAAGGTAACGACCTAATGCCGGTCATCAAGGCTCATATGGCCAAGTATGGATTTGCCCAGGCTAAATCCGAAAGTGACCAGCATATTGAAAAAAGCTGGAATGATACTTTCGCTAAGGCCAAGGACGTTTACCCTCTTGACCCCGAAACCATCCCTAATACCTATTTGAAGTATTACCTGTTCCCGGATTATGTGGTGGAGCACTCCAATCCAAATCATACCCGGGCTAACGAGGTAATGGAGAATAGGGAAAAGCATGTCTTTAGCGCCTGTCATGAAATTATCGAAAAGGGAACGGCGGTTGGCGGTAAATTAGAAGCCGATGTTCACGCCAGCTATATCGTCGATTTGGCAGCGGCGATCGCCGAAAACACGCAGGAAAGGCTACTTCTCATCGTTCCTAACGGTGGGGCTATTGAAAACTTTGACCGAGAGGCGATGGTGGAAATCCCCTGTATTGTTGGCAAAAACGGCTATGAAAAAATAAATATTGGCCGGATTCCACGTTTCCAAAAGGGCTTGATGGAACAGCAGGTCGCCGTGGAAAAGCTGACCGTCGAAGGCTGGATCGAAGGCAGTTATCAGAAGCTTTGGCAAGCAATTACTTTGTCGAAAACCGTGCCCAGCGCTCGAGTGGCCAAGCTGATTTTGGATGATTTGATCCAAGCCAACAAAGACTATTGGCCTAAATTATCGTAAAATTACCAGTAGCAGCCGGTTAAATAAAACAACTGGCTGCTACTGTTTTTTTCGCAATGGGATAGAGGGGATTCATGTTTTTTGGCAAGAAAAAGAATACGGTTTTGCTCGCCCCCCTGTCGGGCCGAGTGGCCACCTTGGATGAAGTGCCCGATCCGGTTTTTTCCGACAGAATAATCGGAGATGGCGCAGCAATTTGGCCTGAATCAAATTTGTTACTAGCCCCGGCAGCCGGAGTGGTCAGTAACCTGGCGGACACATACCACGCTTACGGAATCACAACTGTTGACGGGTTGGAAGTTTTAATCCACATTGGAATTGATACAGTCAAGCTGTTGGGTCAGGGCTTTAAGCCGTTGGTCAAAGAAGGTCAAAAGATCAAGCCGGGGACCCCGCTTGCCCAGATTGACCTGGAGGCGGTTAAAGCTTCAGGGTATGCCATCTGGACGCCGGTGATAATCACTAACCTGGAGCAAATAGCCAGTATGAGCGTACAAACTGGAACTGCGGAAGCTGGTAAGACAACTATTGTCAAGTATGAGAAGAAGTAGTCTGTAGTTTTTGCATTATCGGTTAACGAGATACAACGACGAATCTAAAGGTTAGTCTACTAAAAAAGCCCGAAGTCATTTGACTCCGGGCTTTTTAATTTTGGAGCCTCTCAAGAGAGGTTTTAAATGGCGGGGTTTAAGGAAGAGCGTTTTGATAGGTAAGGTTAATCAAGGTGATCTTGAAAAGATAAGACAGTGGTCAAAAATCAAGTGACTTTCGAAAATTGCCAGGTCTTTGGCGGTGGAGTTAGTCAATTAAGCGCTCAAAATTGCGATATATTTCTTTTTGGGACAGTACCATTGGCTCTCAAAGCGTTTGCCCTGAGATTAGAAGCGTGTTACAATTAAACTAAAGAAACACATTTATCTGTGGCGGCTTTCTAGACAATAAAGCCAATAATTCCAATTGAGTCAGGGTGAGTTTTATATTTTTTTTAGACCAATAGGTGCGCACAGCCATTATTTGGCCGGACAAACCAAAAGTTTCGCAATAAAAGGGGGAGGCACATGCCCAAGCTAGGAAAAACTGGTTTAAAGATCCTTAAAACAGTCCACTTTTTTACGGTCGGCCTCTGGGTCGGTGGAGCGGTCGGTCTCAACCTGATGCTTTGGATTTTGTCCGAGGGGCAGAGTGGGGGTGAGCTGTACGGTTATAACGTGGCCGCCAAATTGGTCGATGATCTGGTGATTATTCCCGGAGCCATCGGTTGCCTTTTGACTGGACTTTTGTTTTCACTCTTTAGCAATTGGGGGTTTTTCAAGCACCGCTGGGTGGCCGTTAAATGGTTTCTCACTGTATTTTGCATTCTCTTTGGGACTTTTTATCTCGGTCCCAAGGTCAACGAGCAACCTCTGATTTCCATTAGCCAGGGCCTTTCGGCCTTAACCGATCCCCAATATGTTTCTAACCGTCTGGGCAACATTAAGGGTGGTCTGGTCCAGCTGGCTTTGATCATTTTTATGCTTTATATTTCGGTTGCTAAACCCTGGCGAAGCCGGTCAATTAAAGGGGCGGGAAACTAAAATATCGGGATTTGAAATTACGGTCTGAAATCATAGGCCATCAAAAAGTGGTCTTCAATAAACAGCGTCTCAATTTTCTGCCTGAAATGAACAGCGTTTTTCACGGAAAAGGATTGCCGCTCCAGTGCGGTGTTGACCGCTTCGGCCCAGCCCGCCCGCCATTCCTCGGCTTTGGTCTGCTCGTTCCAGTCGGTTGCCGGGATGGATTTGCACTTGTATTGCCGCTTTTTCGGATCGTAGATTTTGTCGCCCTGCGGGTCGAGTATGTACTCCTTTTTCTGTTTCGCACCCCATGTCCTGTCCTCGCTGAACGGGCGCATGGTCAGCATGATATGGGCCTGGGGGCTCCCATCGTTTTTGTCGTGTATGCAAATGTCGGCGCACATACCAGCGGAAACAAAATACCGGTTCCTATAATCGTAGGCAAGGGAAATGTTCTGCTTCCGTGTCAGTTCCAAGGGCAAGGCCAATTCGATTTCCTGCGCAAGCTGGGCGTTTTTCGCTTTCTCCACTTTCGCCACGGCCTTCCACAAAACGGCCCGGTCTGTGTACTCGGCAGGGGAGTTGGCGGCCAGTAAAATCTCGGTGTGGATAACTCCGCCCTTGCGGGTATAGTCGTGGATTGCACCGTCATACTCGTTGGCGATTTTCTCGCCCGCCCGGTATGCTGCCGCCGCCACCGCCGACTTACCCTTGCCCCGGCTGATGATTTTGATGCTCAAATGGTAGATTGCAATAGGCTGCTCCTTTCAGCATTTCTTGTAAAACAGTTGTTTTTTTGTACTATAATTATGTTGATATTGTACGACTCAATTTTCGTGGGTGGCCTTGATGGACAATGATAAAATTAAATTATTTGAAGATAAGCGCATTCGTACAGCTTGGAATGAGGAAACTGAGGAACGGCTGTTTTCTATCGTTAATGTGGTTGGAGTTTTGACTGATCAACCGACACAGCAAAATGCAAGCACCTATTGGGCTGTTATGAAAAAACGTCTTGCTGAGGAAGGCGCAAATCAACTGCTTACAAATTGTAAGCAGTTGAAAATGACCGACGCCGATGGAAAAAAACCGATTGACTGATGTTGCCGATACAGAACAGATTTTGCGGATTATTCAATCAATTCCATCGCCCAAGGCTGAACCGTTCAAACTGTGGCTTGCTCGTGTAGGCAGTGAGTGAATTGATTAAACGATTGACCCGGAACTGACAATCGACTGCGCTCTCTGGTGCGGCGTGGCGGCGTTCTGCGCAGTCAACCCGGCCAGTATGCGGCGGCTGTGTTCGGTGGTGAGGGTCTTGTCGAGGAAGGTTCTGAATTGCTCCTTCGGACTGTATTGTCAAGGACTATTTTGACGTGGCACAAAAATGGCATAAAAAAACCGCAATAGCTGTTTTTAAGCCTTGCGGGAGTTAACTGACAAGTGTACGTCTTGTCAGATTCTCTTGTGTATCCTTAAATGATTTGTCTTAACGCACTGTGCGGATTTTGCATAACGTTCCGGAGGCCGAGCCGCCTACCGGCGGCGAAGCGTAAACAGTCCTGTTATGTGCCGTTTGCCCGTACATCATTATTTATTTCAATAATTTTTTTATTCTTTTTGCCATGATTTGTACATTATAACTTTGATCATTACAGGCCTTATCTATATACGGTAAATATGATTCATTATAATTATTGAACATTGCGTTAAGAGCATTTGTTTTCCATTTATAAACTTCATCCTTATTTATATACCAAAATTTCTTCGCCATTACATTTTGCAGAAAAGTATAATCCATGTCTATTAT
>JAISWF010000179.1 GCA_031271165.1 Deltaproteobacteria bacterium | reverse complement strand
GAAAATTTTTTTAACAGGATTCAGGTTTTAAAAATTTCTACATCCTCTAAATTTATTATTTTTTTCTTTGTCAATTTCTATGCCAAATTTTGAATTTTTCCAAAATTAGAATTGCTGTGCTCCAGCCGATGAGTTCCATTTTACCTTATCTTGGTCCATTTCAAAACAGATCACCGGCTGAATTGGTCCTAAATAAAATCCACAAAAAGAAAGGCCCGCCCAAAAGGGCGGTGATTATGCCGATGGGTATTTCGGCTGGGGCCAGCACCAGGCGGGAGGCCAGATCGCAAAGGACCAGAAAGGCCCCTCCGGCAAAAAATACGGCCGGGGTCAGAAGCCGGTGATTCCAGCCCAAAAAGAGACGAGCGGCGTGGGGAACCATCAGGCCAACAAATCCGATGGGCCCGGCCAATGAGACCACCGTCCCGACCATAATGGAAGCCGACACAAAGATTTTAAGCTTTAAGCTTTTGAGCCTGACCCCGCGGCTAGCGGCCAGCTCCTCTCCGGCGGTCAGCAGATCGATTTCGGGAGCCAAAATCATGACCATCAAACCACCAAAGACCACCACGAAACCAAGATCAGCCAGTCTGGCCGTTTCCAGTCCAGACAGAGACCCCATCAGCCAGTGCATGATCCGAAGTGAATCGTGGGCGTCGCTTAAATACTGGACAAAGAGGACAAGAGAGGAAAAAAAGAAATTGATCACCACTCCGGCCAAAAGCATTACGGCCGTCGATAGACCGCCTCGCGAACGGGTTACCGACCAGACCAAGGTCATCGAAAGAGCGGCCCCGGCTAAAGAGGAGCCCAAAGGTCCGATGGAGCCGGAGCGGCTCAGGATAACCCCGCCCAGCCAAAAATAAACCGAGGCCCCAAAGGAGGCCCCCGAGGAAACCCCTAAGGTAAAAGGAGTGGCCAGGGGGTTACGGAAAAGGGCCTGGAAGACCATGCCGCTAAGTGACAATCCTGCCCCGGCCAAAAAGGCGGCGGCGGTCCGGGGAACCCTCAGGCGCCAGAAAACCTCGGCTTCCGGATGATTGGGTTCCAAAAGAACCGAAGGGTCGATTATCGTCAGCCCGAAAAAAGGGGTGAAAAGGCTTATGGCCAGGGAAGCGGCGATTAGTATTGTTATTTTATGTCCGGATTTCATCGGCTTAATATGACCCGGCCCAAGCCTGAGGGGTGATCAAGATAGATAAATTCGTGGTCAAAGGCATCTTCGAGAACCCTTCCCGAAACCAATCCCTCGGCCGGTCCAAAGTAGGTCCGGTGCCCACTGCTGAGCATTAACACCGAGCCGCCTACCCTGTTGGGGTAGTTAAGGTCATGAGTAATCATCAGCATGGTCAGGCACTGGTCGCAGTTGAGCCTGGTCAAAAGGTCTGAGAGTTCGGAAGCATGCCGAGGGTCCAAAGAAGCTGCTGGTTCATCAAGGAGCATTATCGGTGTTTGCTGGGCCAGGGCGGCGGCAAGATAGGCTTTTTGACGTTCTCCTCCAGACAGGGTCTTTAAGGCCCTTTTGGACAGCGCTTGGAGTCCGGTCAGTTCTATGGCCTTTGAGACCGCCCACTCGTCGGCTTCGGTCAAACCGGACACGACCGAGGAATATGGAAAACGGCTGAGTTTGCAAAGGTCAGTAACTGTAAATGGGGGGATCCAGCCCCCTCCCTGGGGAACATAGCTTATCAGGCGGGCCAGCTGTTTTTGGGTGTAGGAATTGAGGCTTTGACCTTCGATCTCAATCGTGCCGGTGGTTCGGCCGCGTTCGTGGAGGCGCATGAGGCATTTGAGGAGGGTGGATTTGCCGGCTCCGTTGGGGCCCATGATAGACAGAAACCCACCCCGGTCCACCGAAAAGCTGACCCCATGGAGGATGTCGGCTTGGTCGACGGAAAAACTGAAATCTTTGACTGAGACGATGGGGGGGCTTTCAGGCATGGGTCTGCTCCGAGGCGGCTGGAGGGCCGATGATCGGAGGGACATGGTGCTCAAGCGGGTTTGGCTTATCAAGTTGGTTTGATTGCTCTAAGAGTTCTAATTGACCAGGCGAGGCCGCCGGCTGGCCAGATTTTTCACCAGGAGAAGAAACAGTATTTTCTGGAAAAAATGATTCCGAAAGCTTGACGATGGTCAAGTATATCCTGGGGCCGGGGACGGTGTCAGATTCATCGGTAAAAAGATAAATACGTCCGTTTTTGATCGCCTCCACCCCAGAACCCAGACCCTGCCAGTCGCTCAAGGCCGTTGGGACGTCCTGAGGGCCCTGCAGTAAATCGACGATAATATCCGGGTTTAAGGTTATAATTGCTTCCCTGGAGAGCTTGGGAAACGAAAGCGAACCTTGGTAGACATTTTGACCGCCAGCTATTTCCAGCATCTGGCTGAAAAAACCGTCGCGGCCGACGGCCGTGATTTCGGTTATGAAACCGAGGCCCTCATAGGAGTGCATTACCGAAAAAAGGACCCGAGGCCGGTTGCGACCCACGGCTCTGGAGGCCGCCTTGGTAATGGCATTTTTAAGCCGGTCGGTTATGGAGCGGGCTTCTAAGAGGCGAGTGGTAGACTGTCCCAGGGCCAGAACTGATTCCATATAACCGTTTAGGTTACGGGTGTCGAGAGTGGCGGTCGAAAGACCAAGTCTTTCAAGCTCCCGGCGGTTGGCGATCTTGTCGACTGGGAGGATGACCAGATCCGGGCGGGCTCTTAAGATGGCCTCAAAGTTGACGTCGGAAAAACCAGCAACCTTAGGCAGCGAGATGGCCTCTGGTGGGTAATGGCAAAACTGGGTGACACCAACCACTCGGTCGCCCCAACCGAGGGCAAAAATGGTCTCGGTGACGCTGGGCGCTAGCGTCACAATGCGTTTAGGAGATGAAGGCACCGGAGGCGGAGCGGTCATGGCCGAAAGGGCGCTATGACCCCAAATCGTCAGGGCCAGACCCGCAACAAATAGCAGGCCCAAACCGACGTTTAAGATGCGGTTGATCATATATAAAGCCGTGCCAAACTCCACCTCCATTTATTGGTTTTTAAAAATGAAAAATCGAAAAAAGCCTAAAATTAAGACCACCGCCGAGGAGAGGTTGGAACTGGCTGACAGGGAAGTTTTCGGCCAAAGGTCAGTTTGGCCAAATTGGTCAAGACGGGTTTCGGGGGCCCGCCGAGGTTTTAATATTTAAAACTTCCCCCCCCAAATGGGGCTCTTGTAACGAGTGTAAAGGAGCTTGCTGGGCTCAAAATAGCACGGGCGGGCCGGAGTTTCAAGAATCTGATGGCCGGTGTTGGGGGAGGTTGTTTTGAGGAAAATAATAGCTTGTTTTAGAATTATATGTAGTATAATTCTAACGAAATCATGCTTTTGCTTGCGAATAGCCTAGACATAGAGTTGTTGACATGGCCTTTGACTGATAATTTTAGATTCAAGAAGTTCCTCCGTTTCAATCAAATATGGGGCGAGCGAAAGTATGACTTGCGATTTTCACAAAAGAATATTTCAGAAAAAAAGCCTTCTTGAGCTGAGGTTCCAATTCCAACTATAATATCGAAGAAAATATTTCTGCAAACGGCAGTTAAAACTGGGTCAATTAAAGGCAAACATTGATATTATCCAAAGAGGTCATTCAAAAACGATTCCTCCAGTCAAAACCACCCTGTTCTAAGGGGGAGTGTTTTTGATAGCAGGCGTTAATTTACTTCTATTTTGTTCAAAAATTATGTCGTCTGCATACTAGTTTGTAGGCGCCTAGAGCTAAAGCATTAGCGGTTAGGCAGTAACATGACAAATCGAAATATAAAATAGTAAACGCTTGAGTCAGCTCAGGAATACCCGGGCGTCACCGTATTAGGGCCGCAGCAATCAGGCAAGACCACCTTAGTTAGAATGTGCTTGTCTGAGAAACTCTATTGGTCATTTGAGGAGCCAGACGTGCGGCAAGCGGCCGAAATAGATCCGAGGCAACTTTTGGCCAGAGTCAACGACGGAGCTGTTTTAGATGAAATTCAGGACTGCCGATCATTGTTTCTTACCTTCAAGGTATGGTTGACAGCCGCAATCAGTGCGGAAGATTTGTTCTGACTACCAGCAGCCAACCCCGACTGCAAGAAGCGACCAGTCAGTCTTTGGCTGGTCGGTCGGCCTTGGTAACTATTTGGTCTGATTTATGTGTAGCCTATCTGACGTAATGCCTCGGCGAAAAGGTCAATTCATGCCGAAAGGTTAATTGGTCATTTTGAAAGACGCTGCTCTCCAGGACGGGCTTTTTTGGGCAGTCTTCAACCTCATAAAAATAAAAGGGCGGTTAATTTAAAGGTCCATGGATGGATTCTAAAGTTTCCATATATTTACTCATTATCTCAATAATCTTGTCAGGTTTAATAGGTTTGGCAATATGAGCGTTCATGCCGGCTTCCAGGGCTTTGTCAATGTCCTCTTTAAAAGCATTAGCCGTCAGGGCAATTATCGGGACCTTTTGGGCGTCATGGCGTTGGAGTTTCCGGATGGCGTTGCTGGCCTGGTAGCCGTCCATGATTGGCATCTGGACATCCATCAAGACCATGTCATAGGTATTTTCCGGGGACTGCTCGAATTTTTTCAGGGCCTCCGCCCCGTCGTCGGCTTCATCAACCGAAATGCCGGTCACTTTAAGCATAGCCCGGGCGATTTTGCGGTTTAAGGGTACATCGTCGACCAACAGGACCCTTTTGCCCTTGAAGCGGTCTTTGGGGTTGGTAGCGTTGGAAGAGACTACAGCAACCTTTTCATTGGTCTCTTGGAGCCAGAAGTCAAACCTGAACTCGCTGCCCTTGCCAACCTCGCTTTTGACCTGAATGTCACTGCCAAAGAGGTTGACGATGTGACGGCTGATGGTAAGTCCTAGTCCCGTCCCCCCGTACTGCTTGGTAATAACCAAACCACCTTGCTCAAAGGGTCTGAAAATGGCTTTTAAAGCTTCGTCGGAAATTCCGATGCCGGTATCTCTAACCAAAAAGCTCATCAAGGATTTTCCATTCTGGCTGTCTAGGCGGGTGATGCTAAACTCAATTGTTCCCAACTCCGGAGTAAATTTGACACTATTGCCCAAAAGGTTGATGAGCACCTGCCGAAGGTGGAGGGGATCGGTCAAAAAAGTCGAGGGGCTGTAGGAATCAATGTCGGTGATAAAATTTATATTTTTCTCCTTGCACCTGGTGCTCATAATGCTGGTCACCATGTGAGCCAGGAGCTTGAGGTCGGTGACCTCACTGACCAATTCAATTTTTCCAGCTTCAATTTTTGACAGATCGAGGATGTCGTTTAACAGGCCCAATAGGTGCAGAGACGAGCTTTCGATCTGTTTGACGTTGTCTTTTACCTCGATCAGTTCTGGGCCCATGGTGTTAAGGGTGTCAAGATTGCTCCTGACGATGGAAGACAGTCCAATGATGGCATTCATGGGAGTACGAATCTCGTGGCTCATGTGAGCCAAAAACTCCCCTTTGTGTTCGTTGGCTCTTTTGGCATCTTTCATGGCCTTTTCCAGCTCAAGCTGCCGGTGGACCATTTCGGTAACGTCTTGGGTCTCAATAATAAAGCCGGCTTTGTTTTGGTATTTGTCCAGGAGGTAATTAGCGGCGCCTTTGATGTAGCGGCCGGTTCTGTCTTCGAGCATCACCTCTGGATCGTAACCCTCTTGCAGGGCCCGGAGAGGACAATAGATCGAGTTTGGGGGAAAGACTGAAATATCGGCGTAGGTAGTACCAACGATTTTTTCTAAAGTGGTGTTGTATCGTTCGAGGGATAAGCTATTCATGTAAATTATCTTTCCCTCCATGTTAATAATGCTGATGGGATTTTTATAGCTGTCTTCAAGACTGGTGGCCATGTCGTCGAAGCTTTCAGCCAGGGTGGCGAATTCGTCTTTGAATTGGTTGCCAAACCTGAATTGGCGTTCACCAGCCCGGAACCTGGAAATTCCTTTAATTAGAGTAGTGATGCTGTTAGTTATAAAAGAGGCCATCCAGATGGCAATGAAAACCACCAAAATGATTAGAAGGCCGGTGGTGGTAACCAGCTGAAAGAAGGTGTTGCTCAAACTGTCAGCGACTGTTTTGGCCAAGCTCGCTTCGGTGTCGCGGGCTGGCTTGGTGAAGTAGTCGAGCCCAGAGCCGATGGCCACAAAAGCAAAGCCTCGCCGCGTCCAGTTGTTTTCCTCCGACGGGGCGTAATGACCAGTGTAATAAGGGATGGCCGCCGCTGTATTGAGTTTATAAAGACCACTCCAAAGGATGTATAAGGAGCCCGAGCCCCCGCCTCTGGTCAGATCCATCCAGCCGGTGCACTGGGGGGCGTTGTTGAGGTAGCGGCAGTCGAGTCCGACCAATCTGCTTTTGGTAAGGGCGGGAGCCGGTTTTTTTGAACGCGATTGTTCAAAAAAGATCGGGAACTCCTCAACGTAGTCGGTCCATTTTTCTATCTGGCTGTCTTTCCAGCCATCATGAATTGAGGTTTCCAACCACGGGATTTCAGGCTCTCCGGTTAGAGGATCAAAACCGACGATTGAATGATGCCGGGGATGACAAATAGAGCGGCCCTTGTAGTCCCAGATGAAGGCGTAATTGCCCTCATAGGCGCTGGGTAAAATGGTTGTTCTTTCGTTCATGGGAGTGACGTGATCGACAAATTCCATGATGTGATCGTGGTTTAAAGCCATGGTCACATAACCGATTTTGTTGCCGTCGGGCCCGGCTACCGGGGAGGCCCACCTGACAATCCCCTCAAAGCGAATGCCGTTAGGATTCTCGCGGCCGGCGTAGGCCTGCTTTTCAGGGGCGTATTCGATGGGGTGGCCGCGTTCCTCGGCCGCTTTGAACACATTGGCTGGGGTGTACATGCCAATGAAATTTGTTCCGACGTAGGCTCCGATAACGTCAGAGACGTAGAGTTCTCCGGGCTCCATGTCTTTGAGTTCTTTAAAATAAGTTTCGGCTTTAACGTAGGTGTTCTCCCGCTTGGATACGTCGACCAACTTCGGATTTAAAGGATAGCGTTTCTTGGTGGTCTGAGGAGCGAGGACCTTGATTAATTCCTGTCCATCAAGTCCGACGAAGGTTATCTCATCGTAAAGAGGCATGGCGACAGTGGGAAAATCATCGGGGGGCCGGGGCTGAAAGCCGTCCATGTCATTGTTTTCATGGTTGGTACTGGTCCCGGCCGAGCCGATGGGCTTGTGAGGCTCAACCGGAACCCAGGATTTTTCGTCTTCAGCCAGCACCCACTGGCCGGGTTTGATCAAGCGTCCGTTCTTGTTAGCGATAAAGGCCTTAAAAGTTTTTTCGTCAATAGCTGAGGCCGCTAAAAATTTGATATCGTCGTCGCGACTGTAAAGAAATGAGGCCACTTCGGCGGCCAAGGTAGTGGACATCCTTTCAATGTTTTCAACGGCGATATCGTGGAGTGCGTTAGAGGAGTCCTTAACACTAATATCCTTGAGAGTGTCACCCTGGATGGTTACCTGACGCCAAGCTATGACTGCCAAAAGAATTAAAGGGAGAACTTTGACCAAAAGAAAAATTATGATCAGCTTGGCCCGTAGTCCCATTCCGAGTTTGGCGAAAATGGCCGACGAAAGGTTATGAATTCGACTGGTTACTTGCAAGCCCATCTAAAAAATTCCTCGAAAAAAGATTCAGATTTTTATGGTCTTTCGTCCCAGATGTTCACTGGCTCATCTATGGTTTTTAATTGACCGACAATCGCACCTGTCAGTTTAGCACCGCCAGCTTAAGGGGGCTAAGGTCACTATAAGTCTATCAGTTTGACGAAAGCAAGTTTGAGGCCAATTTTGTGATATAGGTCAGAATCAAAAAACCATGACAATCAATTGCCAGTCAGTCGGAGCGGCCCTAAAAGATTTTGGTCTGGCTAAAAATTAGACTGGGATTGTCAGTACTGTCAAATAAGACAATGCCAATCAGGCGGAAAAATACTTTCATTAATCATTGTGTAGATCTAAGTTAGGACCGAAATCGAAAAGGCAAATGACTCTTCATCTGACCGCAGAAGCACTATTAAGATCCAGTGCGGGACTTAGTTTTACTTAGGCCGATTATACATGTTTTTGAATTTTTTTGAAGTCCCTTGAACTGTTGTCTAATGATCAGCCGGTAGAATTTAGGCATGGTATCTAAAAACCAGACCAGTGGGACGGGGCAGATTTTTTTGTGTCCCTCCCTGAAACCTGTGATTTAAAAACGATTTTCTTGCCAGCCTGAGTTTATGATTGGGCTTGGCGGCGGCTTTTTTTATTATACCCGCCAATCAACAATGCAGCGTGATATAGTAAAATAGAAAATCGAAAACCCTGATCGCTAACCGCCGGCTAATATTTCCGCACCGCATCGGCCAAATCGTAGCTGGGTTCCAGAAGGAAAAATTTTTGACTCTTGACCATACTTGATAGGGACTGGTTCCGGTTCTGGCCGGCAGAGAGGTTCTGGCAACCCAACTTTCCGCAGCAAGCATTGAATTGGCTTTTGATTTTAGCGGCCAGTCAGCCCTAACTTCATCGGTGTTAAATGGTGCCTTCGGGGCCATAAAAAAAGTGCTGCCGCCGCTGTAATGCGTTCAGCGCTATTGGCTGCCCCAATAATATTTCAAACTCAAGCCTTCCAACAGGAGTCTAAACTTGACTACTTGAAAACAGAGCTGGATTCTTCCAGAAACTCGGCCTTTGAGAAGACGAACGAATGCAAATACAGATGGCCAAGCGGTCTGGAGGGAATCAACAATTACCTTGCCAGGATTGGCCTGAAAGCTTTGATTTATAGCTAGATAAGGTGCATTATGACCTTGAGACGGCAAAAGCAATGTTTAATATTGGTCGTTGGCTGTGCGTTTTGTTTATATGCTAGCAAACCATTGAAGTACTAGTTAAAGGTTTATGTCTATTTTTTGCAGATAGTAACCATTTAAAAGTTTGTAATGTCATGGTAAAAATAAAAAAATTTATAATAAATTGCAGCGCAAAAAATAACAATACGATTATATTTATGCAAAATATTGCGCTAGGCTATAGATATATAAATTATAATC
The DNA here is from genome assembly GCA_031271165.1 of Deltaproteobacteria bacterium. Lineage (GTDB taxonomy): Bacteria > Desulfobacterota > Desulfarculia > Adiutricales > Adiutricaceae > JAISWF01. The sequence goes on along the minus strand of JAISWF010000179.1, from coordinate 4,082 downwards.
ATGTATAAAATATGCTACTTCTGATGATTATAAGATAAATATTTTTCTCAATAGTTTAATATTAATTATGTATACAGCAATGTTATTAATGTTTAGAATTATGCTTAAAAATAAATTATATATTTAACATATTGCAGCGTGAGCATTATAGATATAAGATAATAATAATTTTATTGAAGAAGTTCATGATATAAATATTATAAGTCAATAATATTTGGCGAGTAATAGCAGTTTATTTAAAAAATAAGTTCATTTGTTTATTAGATAGCAACTGTTCAAGAAAAAATCAATAATCCATTGACTTAGGAAGCCAATGGTTATGTAGTCAAGATCGGAATCATTGATTATGTATAATCAATATGATAAACAGAACTATAGTTAGAAAATATTGTCTCGGTACTATGCCACCGGAAAATTCGGGAGCATTTTTAGCTTGTATAACTAGGCATAAAAACATATACTTTTAAATATTTTCCCCTCTGGTGAAAATTAGTTCAAGTTATGGTTCTGTAAGGCTTTGCGCTGACTGATATCCGTGAAGCAGAGCGATGTTGGGCTTAGCTGTTGCTACACCCATGAAGTCAAGCATTGGACATATTAAGGCGTTGCCACCATGATGTTTGACCTTTCTGAGAGTTACGCCTTGATTGTTGATTACAGACAAACATGGACTTATATGCCATGCAATACAAGGGTCCCAGTGTTGGCATCCGCACGGTTACAAGTTACGTGTTGCACAAATGGGTTGCTCTTTTCATCTTGAATGTCTGACGCCGACTTTCTAAAATTTATGGAGGCCTAATCTTCATACTTTCCATTGCTGAGTCATCAAGGTGGGTATCCCATCTGGGTCTCATCATTGAGGAGTTACCCTATTTCAAGGAGAAACTATGACACTTTCTTCACTCGAACCGGTAGTTAATCAACTGCTGAGAATAGATTTCAGCTTGGGCAACGACTACAACGGGCCGCCGCTTGTCCAAGCAACATACGGCATGAAGCGACGCTATCCCCTCACCCTTTAATTGCGTGACGTCAAAAGGGTTAATGAAAAACACGACAGACAGGCTAAATCCTTGATCGATCGGTAAAAAGTCTTTGAGGGCATTGGTTGCGAGCCACAATTTTTTGAATATTTAGACGTGATTTTTTTGTTTTAATTATTTTTCTAAAAAATTGCTAGATAGATCAATGCTTGCTAAATATATATTGACTATTATTCTAACTATGCTATTGTCTTACTCGGTAATTGGTATTAACGAGGTGTCAAATGAGGAAATTAAGATCGCAAACCCCTAGGCTGTTTAATTGGACTGACACACTTAGGGAGCCCGGCAATGAGAAAAGGCTCTCGGGGCTTATTAATGACTGGCCCGAATATTTTAAGACCAAGATCCTGCCGGTATTACCTGTTTCTCTGTTAATTCCTTTCTTCAAAGCTAATGTCGGGCGTCCCAGTAAGGACCTTTTGACCATGCTCGGTTTGTATATCCTTCAAGAGATGTGGGATTTGACTGATGTCGAAGTCTTAAGAAGTCTTAAATACGATGAGTGTTTCCAATGGGCTCTTGATATCCAGGAACGCAACGACACTACCCTTTATGTAAGCCCCAAAACCCTTTACAACTTTCGTCGGTTGATAAAGGAAAAAGACCTCGAAAGTGCAATTTTCAACCAGACGATACGTGACCTAATTAATCAGCTCGAAGTTGATTACATTTTCCAATGCCTGGATTCAGACAACTTTAACACCAAGATGAAGCGGCGAACCTGCCTTGGTGTTATGACCAAAACCATGGTGACGTTTCTTATGACTCTCAAGAGGGTCAACCCCGAGGCTTTCAAAACCGTTGATCAAAACCTGATCGACAGGTATTTGAAAAGTGACGGAGACGGTATCAACGCTTTTGACTATGTCAAGCCCTCTGTCAGGGGGAGGGCCATGTTAACAGTTGCTGGCGACATTTTTTCGCTCATCACCAGCTCTCAGGCCAATCTTTTGGTGGCGGAACTGGTCGAATTCAAGCTTTTGGAACGTGTCTTCCGTGACCAATGCCAAGTCAGCGTTGATGAAAAAATCCAACCTGGTTTGGAGCTCGTCTTAAGGAACATAGAGGACGTGGATCTCTCGGTCACGCTCAAGGCCATGGAGTTTGGCACCGATGATCGGTCCCTGGCGACGTTTAGCTCATACTTAACGATATCCAACCAAAAGTTGCGATGATACCGGCCAAAGAGATATCAAGCGGCTCTCTCCAGAATCCTTCGGAGCCAGATGCGGCCTACAGCGCTCATAAAGGCCACGGTTATCAAGCTCAGATAGTTGAGGCAATAAGCCTAAGGAAACGACATCGACTCCGCTGAGCCTCACCTAAACCTCATCACCTTGGTTTAAGGTGAGCAGCCAATGAGCCAGACTCCGTAGCGCTAACCAGCAATTGACGAATTGGTTGGCAATGGTCTGGCCCCTTAGCAGCTAACAGCCGATACGGCTTATGGTGGCGATGACAACTGGGTTTATGCTAACTCCAATGACATTGAATTGTTGTCAATAGCTGCTGGCAACAAGTCTGAGACTCGAAACGGTAAAGATTTGAGCAAGCTAACGGCCGATGATATGTTGATTGACAAGGCTCAGACAGCCTCATTCGCCAATGAATCGTCTGCTTGGCCACAAACTTGTCAGGATGAGTCCGAGGCTGAGCAAGGTCTGGTCAAGGCTTTCGGATTTTATATCCACCAAAAATGGTACTATAACTGGCTGCCCAATGGGACAAACGGCTCAGACGCAGAAAAATTCCAATAAAAAGGGAGACAGGGCCTACTTTAACCATGACGTCTGCCAACGGTGTCCGTGCTGCGGTCAATGCCCCATGACCATAACCAAGAAGAAAGCCTTTGGTAGCGTATCAGTACGAACAGGTAAGGATAGACAAACGACGAGCCTACCAGCGAACGAAACAATTCAAGAATCAATACCGATTTCGTAGCGGCATAGAAGCCACCAACAGTCAACTGGCCCGAATCGGATTGAAACGATTACGAGTTAGAAGGCTGAAATCAACCAGTTTCAAAAATTCATTTTAAAGCTCTGACCCTGAATGTGAATTGGGTTATAGGATACCTGACTCAAAAGGCTAAGAAAACTGAAGATAATTAAGCATAATTATGCAATAAACTTCTGTACAGAGGTTCAGGAAGAAAAAAAAAGTCTTCGCTGCTCGGCTTATTGAGAAAATTTACAACAAGCTTCGAAATTTTAAATTTTCGGGCTGAACCAAATTTTTTTACCCGAATCGGCTTTTTTTTTGATCGAGTGTTTTTACTGGTCGCTCAACATTGAGTCTCAGTTCACACTTAAAGCCATAGAATTTGGCCCGGCTGAAGAGACAGCAGACGTCGTCTGGATGTTGAGTTCATACTTAAAGTAAGCGAACCTATAAGTGGCGATTGTTACCGACCAAGGAAATATCAAGCGTCTCCCGCCTCAATCTCTCGGAGCCCGATGTTTACGTACAGCGGCTTCAAAGGCCAAGGTTATCACAGTAATAGTTGGGACATATACTAAGATGGTTAACTCATTGACTCCGTCGACCGGCCTCAAAACTTTATCACCTTTGTCATTGATGAGACACCCCGAGCGTCAGATGCGGTAGCGCTTATAACAGCAATTGACGAACTGGTTGACAAGTTGCTGGCCCCAAACAGTTGGCTTCAGACATAGCTTATGTCGAAGGAGGCAAACTAGTACCTTGCACCATAACTTTTGTCTGATAATGTGATATCATAATGGTAACCAAAATTTGGAGGTGGTTACCATGGTAATTCGGTTTAAAGTCACTTTGACTCCAGAAGAGCGAAGTCAAATAGAGGCCATAACTAAAAAGGGCAAGCACGAAAGCCGTGTAGTTCTTTCCGCCAGAGCGCTATTGCTTTACGACGCGAGCCAAGAAGAGACTTTAACCCTAAAATCCCGAGGTTGTTACAGCTACAATTTTTTGCATAAGACAAAAATTATTGATTGAAACTAAAATAAACAAAATACATTATTTTGGATATGTACATTTAAAAACATCATATAT
>JAISWF010000095.1 GCA_031271165.1 Deltaproteobacteria bacterium | reverse complement strand
AGGTTATTGAAAAATCCCCGATTGCCTTTAAGAATCTCGGCCATAGACCACAATAGGAGCGATTTACCAAAACGTCGTGGCCTCGAAAGGAACAAACAGCCCTCAGTTTGAATTATTTTGTAAATATATTGGGTTTTGTCCACGTAAAGGAGATTATTCTTACGGATAGTGGTGAAATCCTGGCCTTCACTGGGTAACGCTCGCATGGGGAGTCTCCAGGCTCAGAGGGTTGAAAAGGTGCTGAAACAGCCCAGTTTTTGACTACCAGCTCAGTATATCACTGTTTTCGGCTTGGCCCTAATGGGCCGCCAGAAAATTGTGTGAACGGTTAAATTAAAACCACCAGCTTTAGCTGGTGGTGGTTGACTACTCAGTACAAGCCATAGCTTAAAGTTGTTTCGATCATGGTTTCTACCATGGAACGTTGGGCTTTGTCTAAGGAATGCCCCGAGGACAGCATAAAGCCTCCCCCGGGGGCGACGTCTTCGATGAGCTGGCGACAGTAGCGTTTCATCGCTTCGGCATCGTCGGACAAAAACATATAGGCTGGGACGTTTCCGGCCAGACAGCAGTGGTGACCGACTTTTTTTTTGGCCGAGGCCAGATCGACCCGGTCCATCATCCAGCAAACACTGGCTTTTGGGAGATCCAGAAAATAATCCAGCCGGTTTTTATAGCTGCCCTCAGCAAAGAGCAGAGGCACTCCACCAGCTTCAATTAAGCCGGTTAAGACCTTTTTAAGGGGTTGCCAGTAAAATTTTTCAAACTGCTCCGGGCTCATAAAGGTGTCATCTCCGGTGTGGAGAGGCATGAACACCAGTGGATTTCCGGTGCGGTCAATGTCCTCAAGCGCTTGGTGGATGGACGGCTTGGTAAGGGCCTCCATGGCTTCCACAAGGATTTCCGGGTGGCGGGTAATGTCAAGAAGGGATGATTTTTTGTTGCGGAAGGTGTCGGTCATAAGATCGAATGGGGCTTTGGCAAAGCTCCCGGCAAAGGAGGGCTGGCCTTTAGCGGCGCAGCCGCTGATGAAGGCATCGGCTTTGGTGACCCATTCCAGGGCCAGCTGACCACTTTTCATGAGATTGATGAGGCTTTGGCGGACATCCTTGCGGCCAAAGCTGGCTAGAAAACCGGCCAAGCTGGGGAGTTCGGAAAAGGTGGTCAATCGATCGATTTGGGATAGACCTGACAAGGCCCCGCAGACTCTGGGGATGTACCTTCGGAGCCAGTAATCAGAAGGGTCCTCGGCCATAGCTCCGTATTCTTCCGGGGATCTTAGCCAATCTTTGTCGACGTAACGATAGCTGTGATCAGGCGGAAGGCCAGGACTGCCTGGCCATTGGTACAGCCGATATTGAAGGCTTTTCATCAAGGGGATTGGGCAGGATATACCGTAAAAATTGACGGAGTCAAAGGCAAATTCGTCGCCAAACTGGCCCCAGATTTCCAGGGCCCTGTCTTGGTCGTTCATCACCTCACGGGCACTGGAGCCCATCACGTAGGCCGGAAGAAAGGTGTAGTTGGGAAAGATCGGCACCCGGTCCGGGGTAAAATCAAGGCTTATGGCCCGGATAATCCGCCTGACCCGGTCTTGGTAAGTGGCCCGGGCTTTTTCGGAGACAAAGGCCAGCCCAGGCGGGGAGAGCCATCGCTTAAATCGTAGCTCACGTGCGGTCTGCCAAGTCACTGAAGGCCTCTCATGGGGGAGGAGGGTAAAGACTTAAAGCCTCATAATCATCCCCCATCTTCAGCTGGTAGCCTCCAGGCCGTCGGCGGATGAACCCGTCAACGGCTTCATAAAGCGTACCTAACTTCAGGATAGCGGACCGATTTGTTTGGCCCGGAAAGCCTTGTTAAATTTTAAACAGTGTCGGTCCCTCCCCAAAAGAGCCTCAGTGGCCATGGTGGCTGCTTTGAGCTCCCGGTTTTCGGGATCGCTGATGGCCGAATCCAAGCCGGCGTAAATGGTTAGAGCCATAAAGCTCTGGTTAATGATCGAGCGAAGAGGCATACCGAAACTAATGTTGGAGTGCCCGCACGTCAGGTGGGCCTTTGGGAACTCATCTCTGACCGCTTTGATAGTGTCGAGAGTCACCAGTCCCGCCTGGATATTGGTGGATATGGTCATGACCAAAGGATCGATAAAAAGTTTTTCATCCTCAAGACCCCGGTCCCGGCAAAAACCGACCAGACGCCGGATGATATCCAAACGGCCTTCAACCGTTGGCGGGATGCCTTGGTCGTCTAAAGCCAGGACGATGAGTTCGGTCCCGTACTGAGCGGCCAAGGGTAAAACCCCTTCGATTCGCTTAGTTTCGCCCGACAGACTGTTGATCATAATCTTGGGCGGATTATAACTTTTGACTTTCGTAAGCCCGGCCGCCAAAGCTTCGGGGTTGGCGCTGTCCAGACAAATGATGGCCTCAGGGGCGGCCTGGTGAGTCAACTCAACCAGCCAAACCAGATCCGCCGGCTCCTGGGCCGGAAGAGTGCCGGCGTTGACATCAAGGTAGGCGGCGCCGGCTTTGAACTGTCCGGCGGCCAATTCTTTGATAAAATCTTCATTGCGAGTGGAAATGGCCTCAGCCACCTTCTTGCGGGTACCGTTGATCTTTTCGCCGATGATAATCATGTCATTCTCCGGAAAAAAATAGATTTGCTATTGCCAGCTTGACTTTATTTGGCGGTTCCGAATAAAAAAGCTGGGAGCGGGTTTAGAGGAGGGACAAAACCTAGCTTAGCAAAACTATATAGTGCAGTCAAGCAAAATATTATCAATCAATAAATGCTGTATAGCGGTTTCAAGGGATGACATTTTTTATATTAATATTAAGTCCATAGCTAAAAATTTGCTCGGTCCAAAAGGCCTTATTACCGCCTTGGGTAGCGGTGGTCTAAAAGGTCAGATTTTGACCTTCAATGCCTCCGTCTTAACCGTCCTGACTAAAGGCAGCTCACCGGTGGGTCATGATTTTTTGTGAACAATTATACCTTATTTTTTCAGTCAACCAAAGCTAAAAGAAAGTTCTAGCGTTTCGAAAGCGCTCTTTGGGGTATATTTAATTGGACAGCCGTTCAAGCGGCGGCCTGGCCAGATTCTGGTCTTAATTTCCGGTCTTAATTTCCGGTCTTTTAAATTCCGGGCTTGGCAACGAACGCTGGGACCAAATCATCTGAGAGCATGGTTAACGGCAGCTTTCAGAGCTGACCGCTGAATCTGTGAAACTCTAAAATTAAATTATTAAATACTCATTTTTAAGTATAGCTTGGTCAATTTTGACCGATTGGACCGGCGGCCTGGATTTAAGGACAATTTTTCGGCCAGTTTTTTTGTCCAAGTCAGTTTATCGGCAATGGAGGATGCTAAAAGATGGCGGCAGCAGGCGGGCTTAAGCAGTTCGGTGTCGTCAGGACGTAACTACAGGGAGGCTGCTCCAGTCAGTGGTGGAAATGTCCGAGAGTTTTTCGCGGCGAAGCCCCCAGTCGGGGTTAAGGTCTCCCTGGGCGGAGTATCGGACGGTGTCGCAGCCGTAGCGGCCGTTAATGCGGTCGAGGGCTTCCATGAGTTTGTTGTTTTTGGCCTCCCCTGGCGGTGGACCAAAGAGGGTTGGTCTTTGGGATTCGGCCTCGGTTAGTTCAAAGACTGTGATTCCAGCTTTAAGGTAGTTGTGCCCGCTTTGAAAGGAGCGCTCCAAGGCAAGACCGGCGGCTTTGATGAGTTCTCCGGTATGGTTGGTTGGACGGGACAGGGTTACGGTGGCCCCGGTCTGGAAGGGCTGGGCGTCGTAGTGTCCGGTCCCGATATAAACGGTCAAGCCAGCGGCCTTTAGCCCTTCTCGCCTGAGTTTTTCGCCGATCACGGCGCAGTGGTGGGCCAAAGCCTCGGCCAAGTCTTCGAAGGCAGTCACTCGCCGGCCGAAGCTGCGGCTGCTGACCATGGTTTGGCGGGGAGCGGGCGCCAGATCGTGTTTGAGGTACTGATAGCCTCTGAGTTCGCAAACCGTTCCTTCGGTCAACACCCCAAAAATCTGGCCGGCCCTGGCTGGCTCCATGTCCCTGAGAGCTTTGGCTGTAGTAACGTTGAGCCGCTGCAATTTGACGCTCAGGCGGCGGCCTACGCCCCAGATGTCTTCGACTGGGGTCTGGCCCAGGATTTGTTCCAATACATCGGTCCCCATCTCAAGCTGGAAAACCGGTCCCATGGTCTTAGCCCAGTGGTTGGCCAGCTTGGCCAGAGTTCTGGTGGGGCCAAGCCCGACTCTGACCGGCACACCAACCCAGCGGCCCACACGGTCGACCAGAGCCCGGCCTACATCCATGGCCTGAACGGCCAGAGATTCGGGGAAGGGGACAAAGGCCTCGTCGATGGAATACGGGCTGACCTTCGGCACCACCGATTCCATGGCCATGATCACCCGCCGGGAAATGTCGCCGTAAAGGGCGTAGTTGGAAGAAAAGACGGCCACCCCCTCCTCCAAGAGGCAGCTGCGATTTTTGAAAAAGACATCTCCCCGCCGGAACCCCAAGGCTTTGGCCTCTGGAGTCAGGGCGACCACGCAGCCGTCGTTGTTGGACAAGACTACTATGGGCTGCCCGGCCAGATCAGGCCTGAATAACCGCTCGCAGGAGCAGTAGAAGGTGGCGCAGTCCACCAAAGCCCAGAGCTTTGGTTTATTAATAGCGACTATACTCATAAACTCAGTTACATGCCTACTGATGGGGAGTTTAAAGGGGCTGGTCCAAAACGATGTGCTTCGGACTCAGGTTGCATTTTATCAAAAATCCAGCTGGTGATTCAAGCCGCAGTGTTAAGTAATTAAGTAAACACGTAAAATAAAACGGGTCTCTTGGCCAAAATAAGACTGTTTCGCACCGATTTGTGAGGTGTTCAAGAAAATAAAAGAGCGAAAGCCGTAAGCGCCATGGGTGGCCTTTGGGAGGGTGCTTTGGGGAAACCGAAGCAACTCTTGATCATGACCTTTGGCGCTCCTGTTACCCTTTGGAGCAGGCAATCCACACAGTCTGGGCCATACCAAACTAGTCCGTGAGCTTTAATAATTTTGGATTAGAAGTCGCTGCCGAGAGATAAGCCAAGGGGGGAAATTCAATGACCGGAACCGATAAACAGCCCCAAAGCCACAGGGAGACTCAAGAAATCTAAAGGGCGCAGTCTGTTGGAAGGCCGGCGCAATTACGAAGCTAATGTCCCTGACTTGATGACCGAAAATGAGGTTATGTAAAAAAGTGTCTGTGATTCAGACGGACGGTGATGTGCCGGAGGAATGCGGCATGGCGGCTTAAGGCGTGACCATAGGGATATGCGGCTCAACTTTTTCCTGCTAAATAGGCTGAAAAAGGCAGGGTAATTTGGCAAATCTGGCTGCTCACCAGTCTGGCAACTGAAAACACTTTTCCCGCCGGAACCGATCCCGGCCGCAAAGGGGGCTCTGGCGGGAAATGTTTTTTAACGGCCAGGCAGCGAGCGGCATATTAGGCTTGGTCTTACCTGGTAACGCCCAGCTGTAAAATAGGCCGAAAGTCTCGCAGCTATAGCCAAAAGAAGACCAATAAGTTTGAGTTAAGTTTCAACAGGTCACTTTTCCGAGTAGGTGTCGGTGGAGTTCTTAGGTCGATTTGGGCTCATTTTTAAACATTTGTCGTTGGGCTGGATTCCCTGGAAATCTTCCTTCTGATTGTCTTCAGAATCCACCTGAGTCTTTGGCTGACCTTCGGTTAAGGCGCAAAAACTTTCATCATTGCTCAAAGCCTTTAAATCGCCCCATGCTTCGGCAATAGCCGGATTTGTTTGGGAAATAATTTCAAATTCCTCTTCTTCTTGGGCCCGGAAAAATTGCATCCAATTGAAGAGCTGCGATCCATCTGATTGTTTGAGCTTTGGAAGTTCAAGTATATGGGCTTCTAGAAGATGAGATAAATCAATGTTGCCGTCACTCTCACTGAAATAACCTGTATAATGATACTTATCGCTTTCTTTATTGATTATAAAGTCGGTTATAAAAATAATTACTGCTTTGTCAACCGAGCCATTTTGGCGTTCTTCCAGGAGCTGCTGCGTAAGCAGTCGACTGAGAAATGATACATTGCGCCAGGCAGAGGGATACCGGCCGACCAAGAACCTTACATCAATGTTTTTTTGGGGGATGGTAAAAACTTTTGCTTGCAGCAGGCCGCAGTTATTCTCAATGAAATCATGTTTTAGGCGTGGATTATCGGGGAAAAAAATTGTATAAGTCTATACATTTAATCAAAAACTTAACAATTAAAATTTATGGCTGTAACCAAAGTCAGAAGCGGCTGCGAACCTATGGCAGTGGTTTGGACTAAATGTTGGGTTGATGCGAACGCTGCGGAGCACCATTTTTTCTGGGTTTCCCCATGTGTTTGGCCTGTTTTTTCCTGTCGTTTCCCATCATCAATCTGGTGTTGATTCAACCAATCTTTTTAAGCCTGTCCCATATTTTCGAACCATCAAGACCGCCAGCCAACTCCTGTTCCATCTGGCGGAGCTTAAGCAAATGTTGCGCCTAACTATAGGTGGTGCAGACGTTGTTGCCTTCGGCATGGGCCAGTTGGCATGCTATCCAACCACCATGTTTTTTCGGAATGCTGGTCATGGCGGTATCAAACAAATATCTGCCACAGATATCTGCCACTGGTGAGACCAAAGGCTCGACAAAGGACCAATCATTGGCCTCTTACAGTCTTGAGGGGTGAGAGAGCCGTACGGCTAACCTTGGTCCGGCCAGGCTGGACTTTGGAGACAACTTTGGAGCAAACTGATTGGGCCTCTTTGGCTATCTTACTGAAAAGTCGATGGGTCAAGTTACCTATCAAGACTCAAGGTCCGGTGTTGCCAAGGCCTGCTCTGGCGAACTCGCCTCGCAGAACTGCCAGGTGAAATTCAAACGCCTTTAGATTTTAACTGCGCTGACGGAGAAATCAGGGGTTCCCTTGCCCTACCAGTGATGTTTATGATTAATATATATCAAGGCACCTAAAAAGTCAAAATTTAAAAAATCAAAAAATCTCCGATTTTACCTAAGTCTGCCAATCAGGCGGTATCATTAGAGGCGCAAACATAGCCTCAGGGCTGATTGTCTGGCTGTCCTGGCCGAGTCTGGTGTCTGCGTACCATGTAAAAGCGATTTTTTTCAAATTGGCCATGGTTCCCTGGGCCACGTCGGATGAGTTATAAAGAGGTAGTTTTTCCGGCTGGAATTTTGTGAATTATTTTGTATTATTAAAACAATATAAAGTTACCTTTCTCATATCCCCCTGACATTTAAGCCGCTATGCCGGCGGCCTGGAGACTGAGAAAGCAATTGGTATTTTAACCGGTCTTGGTAGAGTTTTGACAATTGGCTGTGGTAAAGTCAGTTATGCCGCCGTAACAGGGCCGGTGGTTTTATAAAATATTGCGGCTGGCGAGCGAAGAAGTGAAACGCTCATCTTGACGCCAGTTGGAAAGTATATTTTGGCATAACGATCTGGTAATATTTGGTCTAATGGGGCTTTTAAAACAATAATCGGAGCCGGTTTTCTTGAGGCTGCTCCCTGGTACCTTCTGAACTTCAAAGGCCATTATTGTTGCGAGGACTAAGAAGGCGATTTTATTGGCTCGCTTTTTAAAACGCCAATTAGATGATGCCGGACATTAATTTAAACTCTTTCGCCGAAGATTTGACCATAGAAAGACTGGCCACAGAAGTACCGGCCGTAAAAATACCTTCGGAAGTCATGACAATTGGTCTTTATGCTTGGAACTATTTGGTGTCTCCAACTTTAACCCGGACAGTTTTCAGCCCTGGGCCGGTGATTTTTTTGGATTAAGTGATAAAATAGGACTCGGCCAGCCTTTGTTGTAAAACCGCCGGATATTTGCGGCCATCTTTGATTTTGTCATTTGGCTCCCAAAGGACGGGTTGTAAGAGCGCTTGTTAAAAATATATAAATCGAAAAACTTGACCATTAGGCCTTGTTGAAATACAATGCCATTTACTTTTTGGTGAAAAGGATTGACCTGCGTCTCGCCAATGGGATCAAATTTTCTTACCATTTTAAGGATCATTTCCTTCCGTTCTCTCCCTCGGTCATACTTTAACAGGCAAATTTAATAATTTATGAGTAAAATTTCAAAAAATATCATTTACTGTCTTTGGTCAATTGTCGATCATAGGCCTTGGGCTGAGAGGTCGATTTCATGCTGACGGATCGGGAAGTTGCCGCAACTCTGGAGATGCTCAAAAATGAACATCTCGACGTCCGGGCAATCACCATGGGTCTATCGCTGATGGACTGCCTGTCAGACGATTTGAGCCGTCTTTCGGCTAAAATATTGGATAAAATCTGCCGCCATGCGGAAAACCTGGTTCGGGTCTGTGATCAGGTGGCTGAAAAATACGGCATCCCCGTGGTTAACAAGCGCATCGCCGTCTCGCCCATCAGCGCCCTGGCTGGTCCATTTTCAGCGGACCAGCTGGTTAAGTTGGCTAAAGTCCTCGACCGGGCTGGCCAGGAAGTTGGGGTCGATTTTGTCGGCGGCTTTGGCGCTTTGGTGGAAAAAGGCTTTTCCAAAGGGGATAAGGCCCTGATTGAGGCTATCCCCTCAGCTCTGGCTGAAACCCAGCGGGTGTGCTCTTCGGTTAACGTTGCTTCCAGTCGCGACGGCATTAACATGGACGCCGTGGCCATGATGGGACTGGCCATTAAAGAGACAGCTTCACTCACCAGCGACCGGGACGGGCTGGGCTGCGCCAAACTGGTAGTCTTTGCCAACATCCCGCCGGATATGCCTTTTATGGCCGGTGCTTACCTGGGTTTGGGGGAACCTGATGCGGTCATTAATGTCGGCGTTTCCGGCCCGGGTGTCGTTAAAAAGGCCATCGATCGGGCCATGAGCCAAACTCCCCGGCCCAGTTTTGGACAGCTTAGTGAGGTCATCAAACGCACCGCTTATAAAGTGACACGGGTGGGCGAGATTTTAGGCCGGGAAGTGGCCAACGCTCTGTCGTTGCCTTTTGGAGTGGTGGATTTGTCCTTGGCTCCGGCCCCCCAAGTCGGTGACTCGGTGGGGGAGATTTTTCAGAGTTTCGGACTTAAAGCCATCGGGGCTCCGGGTTCGACGGCCTTGTTGGCCCTTTTAAATGACGCTGTCAAAAAAGGTGGAGCCTTTGCCTCCAGCCACGTTGGGGGCTTGTCAGGGGCGTTTATTCCAGTCAGCGAAGATTTGGGTATTGGAGCTGCGGCCGAGGCCGGATATCTGGGCTTGGAAAAACTGGAGGCATTGACCGCCGTGTGTTCGGTTGGTCTCGACATGGTCTCGATCCCCGGCGATACCAGTGCGTCGACCATATCGGCCATAATTGCTGATGAGATGGCCATCGGGGTTATCAACCATAAGACCACCGCCGCCCGGCTTATCCCGGTGCCAGGAAAAAAAGCCGGAGACAAGGTCAGCTACGGAGGGCTTCTGGGAGCGGCGACCATTATGGGAGTCTGCGATTATCCCGAAGCTGAGGGTTTTATTTCTTTGGGGGGTCGCATCCCGGCTCCCATTCACAGCTTACGTAACTAAAGCGACTGAGGCCATTTTTCTGGCAACGGCGCTTGACCAATGATATCGAGGGAATTATGAGTTTTGCCAAGCCGTTGGACGATCTTAGAGTCGGTGGGGAAATCGACGCCCAATGTACTAAATGCCGCAGGCCCACCAATCACCGCATCGTCTCCATGATGGAGGGAACTGTCAAGCATGTGGTCTGCCTCACTTGTAACAGCCAGCACAATTTCCGGCCCCCAGTAATACCGGCGGCCAAAAAGACAGTGGCTAAAACCTCAAGCACTAAGACAACCGAGAGCAAGGCCAAGACCGCCACCGGCAAGGCCAAGACCGCCAGGAGCGGTGAGCTCAAGGAGGTGGCAGTCAAAGATAAAAAAACTCAGATTCAAGAACTCGAAGAACAAGCCAGCCGTCTTTGGCTTGAACGCAAAGAAAGCTGCAATTACGGAGCTCCTGAACCATATCTCAAAGAATCAATTTATCATTTAGACCAAGCCATTGACCATCCGTCTTTTGGGTTGGGATTTGTGACCAAGGTCTTGCCTCCAAGTAAATTCGAAGTTGTTTTTGAAAACTCCATTAAAGTCCTGATCATGGACATTGCGAGGCCCAAAAAATTGTGACCCTGCCATTTCCGGCGCGGCCTTTTCCAGTAATTGACTTTCATACCCATACTATCCAATCTGACGGCGAACTGGCTCCGGCTGAGTTGGCCAGGCGGGCAGCCGTCAAGGGATATCGGGTTTTGGGAATAAGTGACCACGTCGATCAATCCAATCTTCAGACTGCCCTGGAGGCCGCCCTGACCGCCTCCAGGGAGCTTTCTGGGATCATTGGCCTGACCATTTTGGCTGGAGTAGAACTAACACACGTTCCTCCGGTTCAGATTGCGGCCATGGTGGTCAAGGCCAGGGCTCTTGGGGCTGATTTCGTGATAGTCCATGGTGAAAGCCCGGTGGAGCCGGTCGCTCCCGGCACCAACTTGGCAGCGGTGGAGGCCGGGGCTGATATCTTGGCCCATCCGGGACTGATTACCGAGATGGAGGTCAAAGCGGCGGCTCGCAAAGGCATGTTCCTGGAGATTTCCGCCCGGGGCGGACATTGTCTGGCTAACGGCTTGGTGGCCTCTCTGGCCCTCACCTATGGGGCCAGGCTTTTGATTAATTCCGACGCTCATGCTCCCTCCGACATATTGACCCCGGAGCTTCAAATGGCCGTAGCTCTTGGGGCTGGTCTTGACTACCAGACCTATACCTCGATTATGAATTCTGCGGCCATCTGGGCTGAGAGCCTTAGCGCCCAGGCCGGTCTTGATGTTGACTAAAAAGGCTCCCAAGCATCATGCTCAGGCACGTAATTAAACTTTCCCTTCTTGGCCCCGGGTTGGCTTTTCTGATTTGGTGGGGTTGGTCGGGGAATTTTGCCTTTAATTACGGAGATCTTTTCTGGCTGGCTGAGCAGGAGACTTTTTATCGCCTTTATGTGGGCGGCCGGGCTTCCGGCTGGGCCCGGCGGACGATCTCCAAAGAGCCTGACAGCGGAAATATGGAGATTACCGAACAGTCGCTTTTGGATCTGAAAATCGGAGAAATGGCTCTGGGCTTAAAAACCGAATCCAAAACCGTCTTCAGTTCTCGGGGCCGGTTGATTTCAGCCTCATTTTCCGTGCCTCTTGGAGACCAGACGGCTTCGGCGGAGGCCGTCGTTGACCGCGACCGCTTGGTTTCCAGGCTCAGCTTTGGTAAGAACCTCAGGGAAGCTTCCTTCCCCGTTCCTCCTAACGGGCCTTTGGTCGTCTCCGGCATAGTTCCCTGGCTGGGACACCAAAGAGACATGCCCTTGGGCCGGGCTTTAGGGGTGGAACTTTTTGATCCGGTCTCAATGAGCTTTAAGTCCGGACAGTTGACTATTGAGGAAGATACCGCCCAGTCGGAAGAAATCCAGACTTTTAAACTGACGCTCAAGTTTATGTCCGCTGAAAGCACCGAATGGGTTGATTCCAACGGTCAGCGTCTGCGTCAATATAACCAGGGCTTGGATACAGAGCTGGTCCTGGTCCAGGACCCTTCCTTCGTTGACCAAGCCAAAGAGGCCCTGGCCGGCCCCATTCCCAACCCAATTGACAAAGACCTAGTTGGCTTTCTAGAGCAGGCCTTGGCCGGCTATGGACTTGAGGCCCTGTCTGGACTTTCAAACGAACTTTTGTCCGATTAAGGAAAGTTGGGCCCCTGAAATGAGTTTTTAACATTTTTAAGCACTAACGGATATTAAAATGCTTCCAGCCAAGCCCTGGCCGGTTAGTTGCTGGTTCCTTGAAATCGGCGGCCGGAAGCGGGGAAGGTCTTTGGAGAGGCTCATCGCAGATGATAAAAGTTGAGGGAGTTAACAAGAATTATCGGAGCCATCAGGCGGTCGTTGATTTAAGTCTGACCGTTCGGCCGGGTGAAATCTATGGTTTTCTGGGGCCCAACGGGGCCGGCAAGACGACCACCATCCGTATTTTGGCCGGCGCTCTGGCTCCGACTTCCGGACGTATTTTTTTAGGCGGCTACAACCTGACCACCAACCCCAGGGAAGCCAAGTCAATTTTGGGCTACATTCCGGATCGCCCATTTTTGTATGAAAAGCTCTCTGGTTATGAGTTTTTAAGTTTCACCGCCGATATTTACAAGGTCCCCAAGGCTGAGGCCGATCGCCGAGGTCAAGAGCTGTTAGAGCTCTTTGAGCTGTGGGATTGGCGCAATGAGCTGATCGAAAACTACTCCCACGGCATGAAGCAAAGGCTTATCATGAGTGGGGCCCTTTTGCCGCAGCCCAAGATTTTGGTGGTTGATGAGCCCATGGTCGGCCTTGACCCCCGGGGGGCCAAACTGGTGATCGGCATTTTTCAGAAAATGGCCCGCCAGGATTCGGTGGCGGTTTTTATTTCCACCCACACCATGAGCCTGGCCTCGCGATTGTGCGATCGGATCGGTATTATCCAGCGGGGACACTTGATCGGGGAGGGGACTGAAGACGAACTCAGAAGTTTAGCCGGTTCTGAAGGAGGGGATCTTGAGGATCTATTTTTGGAATTAACTTCTGCTGATGAATTAAAGAACTGAATTAATTCTGGCCCCCGCAACCATTGAGCAAACGGAAAGACCTCAGCCAACAAGAAAAAAAACAAGAAAAAAATGTTAAATTTATAGAGCTATTATTGTCGGGTTGATTGTTTAAATTTAGATATTTTTATGAATATGAATCGTTTATTGTTAAGTTAACTTCTATTATTCAAATAAATATATCAATGGTGTAAAAATATTTAATTTCTTAAGATTAATTTTGGGATTCCGATAAGGATAATTTGCCAAAATGGACTTTTTTTTGGCCCCCAGCCTTGGGTAAAGGCCATCTTTTGAGCTTTGATTCTAACTCATTGACTAAGGCATTGGTATCCTAAATTCCCGGTTTTTTATTGACCTACAGACCTACCGTTAGGTGGGGCAATTTGATTTACCCCAATAGGATTGAAAAAAATAAAAAACAACTTGACTTTTCCCTCCTGTAGGCCTATATTGTTATTGACCTACAGGAGGTGGCTCGTGGCTTTTTTAACGGC
>JAISWF010000039.1 GCA_031271165.1 Deltaproteobacteria bacterium | reverse complement strand
CACGTTTGGACTGTTGAATGACTTTTGCTCAGGCTTCACCGGCAGCGGCTTTCAAGGTATGTTTATTTAAACTTGTCCCTTCTATTTTATCATTTATATAAACCCGGTGAACGCGTACTTAAATACTATTATTTTTTTCTTAATAAAGCCATATTATGAATACTCTATCCGGACGGATTTTAGATGGTAGGTTCCCCGGCCGTGCGAATCGACCTTGGCTTGCCCTCTAAAAAAGCATTTATCTTCCTGAAAATACGGAGCCAAAGCCCGAAAAGCCGGGTGCAGGTCGCTGGCCTGGTTGACTCCCGACCAAGGCAGCCAAAATAACTCCCCTTCCGGGCCCTCACTTTGACTGCCTTCATAGTGGTGGGCGCGGTAGTACAGCGAGAGGAAATCCCGCCCGTCGCCCTCCATCTCCACTTCCAACATTCCCGCCAGAACTGGGCGGATTAAGGTCAGCCCAGTTTCTTCCCGCATCTCACGGACCGCAGCCTCAACTAGGCTCTCACCGTGAAGTTTATGTCCCCCAGGGACGGTACACAGCCCCTGGTAGGGCTCTTTGGCCCGGCGAATCATGAGAACTGACCCATTTTCAATCAGCACTCCAAAAACCGTGACCACGGTGATGTTCCTGGCGTGTGGATCCATCATGGCCCAACCTTGGCCCTGATTTCAAAAAAGTTCATCGCCGGATTTACAGCCCAGACCAGGATGCAGGTCAAAGCGAACCACTCCCACGGCCGCCCGTCCGGCGGCCTGCTGCTTGATCCGGCTCACGCCTTCGTGCCCAAAACCACCGCATAGTTCGATGGCCCCAATTTTCTCATTAACAATCAGGCCATCAATGAGTTTTTCCGCCTCAGCGTAGTTGGCAACGGCGATCGTCAAGACTTCAACCTCGGGGGTTTTAACCCAGGCCCGATGAGTTTCGGGATTAGAATTCGGAGCTAAAAACACAAAAGCAGCTTTTAAGGTCATAATCAGCCTCCAGGCGATTTTTAAATTAAATTGTTATTGCGGCCCCGGATGACGAGTTTTCTCCAGGGGGCATCACCATGGGCGCCATCATGGGCGCCATCTTCGGCCTGGGTTACGGCTAACCTTTCAGGCCAAAATTTTAAGAGGCTCTTCGATCAGCTCGCTTAAGGCAGCCATAAAGGCCGCTACCGGAGCTCCGTCCAAAACCCGATGATCATGGGTGACCGAAAGCGAGAATACTGCGGCTGGGACAATCTGGCCATTTTTAACCACCGGTACTTGACGAGTCCGGCCGACGCCGATGATGGCGACTTGGGGCGGGTTGATGATGGGGTTGAAGGTGTCGACCGAATTGTAGCTTCCAAGATTAGTCAGCGTCAATGTCCCGCCGGCCATGTCATCCGGGCCCAGAGTTCCGCCCCGGGCCTTAGCTGAAAGTGTTTTGATTTCAGAGCTCACCGTTCGCAGCGTCTTACTCCCGACTCCCGCCACCACCGGTACCACCAGTGCTCCGGGCAAGGCGATAGCCACTCCCAGGTTTACCTCCCGCATGACCTTAATTTCGTGACCATCAAAGAGAGAGTTGATCTCCGGGTGCTTTTGAACAGCCGCAGCGATGGCCTTGGCCAAAAGATCGGTCACCGTGATGCGCTCCTCTTTGGTCCCCCCCTCGTTTAGCCTCAAGCGCATTTCCAAAAGGGCGTCGGCCTGGACCTGACAGTGCAGGGTCACCCTGGGAATTTCACTCCAGCTACGGTGGAGATTGCGGCCGATAATCTGACGTAAACCGGTGTAGGGGATTATTTTTAGAGTCTCCAAAGAGGCGCTGGAGCTCTCGGCCGACTGGACCCCGGCCTCAGCCGAGGGCTTTGACTCTAAAAAGGCCGTCAAGTCCTCTTTGGTAATCCTTCCGCCGGGCCCGGTTCCTTTGACCTGAGTCAAATCGACTCCTTGATCCTTAGCTAATGCCTTGGCTACCGGAGTAGCGAGTATTTTGGCTCCATCGCCAGATGGGACGGCCGGTGCTGCCTGGGCCGCCGGTTCTGGGAGATCAGAGGCGGCAGGCAAGCTCTGAACCGCTTGGGTTTCGGGGATCTCCTCGCCGGCCTGACCGATAAATCCCAAAGTCATCCCCGCCTGGAGTTCGACTCCGGCCAAGGCGACTATTTTCAGCAGGACCCCGTCTTGAGGCGACTCGATGAGATTGGACAGTTTATCGGTCATAACCTCAACCACAGGCTCACCTTTTTTGACCGGATCACCGGCATTCTTGAGCCATCTGGCCACCTGAGCAGTAGTCATCGTCAATCCCATTTTTGGCATATTCAAAGCTAAAGCCATAAAGGCACCTTCCTCTTAAATCTACACCCAAAGGAGATAATTTGTAAATCACCTCCCAAGGGCGTTGTTTTTTTTGTTTCCCATTAACAGGGTGACTGCATTAACTATCTTCCCTGCCAAAGTTTCCTTGGCCGCCAAGGTTGTTCAGAGAATTTTCCGTCGTCAGAGCCCGGTCCAGACGCCCGACCAAGGCCGGTTGGCCAAAAAACCTGTCAGCCGTAGCCCCGGCCAGGGCCAAGTGGGGATCGACCACCAATGGTCCTTGCAAATCCACTTCAATAGTGGCTTGGTCACTGGCACCCACCTCTAACTCACGCTCTCCGTCCAGGGCCACCGTTAACGGGCCAGGGCCTACGACCCGGGTCTGTCCTGCAAGCAATCGGCCAGCCAGCTCCACCCCCACCGGCCGGATCAAGCCGGGAGCTATCGGAGCCATAAGATTGGCCTTGACGGGCGAAAACAATACATATGCTCCGTAGGGATCTGTTGGTCCCACTGGGTCCCAAAGGCCGATGATCGAGGCCAGGCCAAGATTCCAAGGTTCTCCGCGAGTAAACACCGCTTCAGTCAGATCGCAGGGCTCCCAGACGGCCCGAGAACCGACCCAGGCTTTGCGGCTGACCGCCGCATCGACCAGAGCTTGGTCAGCGTACTCACCATTAACCCGGATAACCAGCCTTTTGGCCCGGTACACGGCGATTGGCCCAGCCCGACCGGCGGCCACAGCCGCTGCAGCCAACCCGGCGGTGGTAGCCTCCATCAGCCAGGGAAAGACGTTGTTGGTGCCAGTTGATATGGCCAGGATGGGGGTATTGGAAGCGCCTTTGGCTACCTGGCGGCTGGTGCCGTCCCCACCCAAAACCAACAAGCAGTCCACCTTGGCCTGAGCCATCAGGGCGGCGGCCCGCCTGCTGTCATCTTGGGTGGCGGTAACCTCCAACGGGATCATCTCAACTCTGAGGCCCGGGCCGTCCTGGTCCTTGGCCCTTAGAATGCCGTCAACATATGAGTACTTAGAGCCCAGCCCGTCGAGGGCCCTGACCACCAAGCCGTTGTAGTCGGGCATATACAGGACCCTGTCGGTACCTCCAACCAGAAGACCAAGCAGCATCCGCCTGACCATGCTGATTTTCTCCTGGTTGTCGAAAACCGTGCCATAAGCTACCAAACGCCTTATGTCCTTGCCTGAGGCGGGGTTGGCAATCAAGCCCACTGTAACGGTCTTCATAACGATTCCCATTTGGCTGGCCGCACTTTCAGCCGGCAGCTGACTGCTGAGAATTTCTTGTCCGGGCCTAGTTTAGCCCAAGTGCGCCAAACTAGGTCCGGTCGATCTGGCCGCTCCCATCAACTTGGGAAATTAAAGGAGCCAATATCGGTTTTAAAAAAGCCCCAGGGCCGCCTTGACCACCTTTTCCGCTGAAGGGATGTATTCCTTCTCCAGTGGTGGCGAAAAGGGCACCGGTGTGTTAGGCGCAGTTACCCGGACTATTGGGGCGTTAAGGCTGTCAAAGCCCTTCTCAGCTAGCTCGGCAGCCACCTCAGCCCCGAATCCTGCCGTCCTGACCGCCTCGTGGACTATTACCGCCCGGCCGGTCTTTTTGACAGAATTTAAAACCGTCTCCAAATCGAAGGGAACGATGGTCTTCAAGTCCACCACCTCAGCCTCCTTGCCCGATTTGGACAATTGCTCAGCAGCGGTCAGACAGGTGCCCACCATGGCCCCCCAGCTGATAAGGGAAACGTCAGAGCCCTCACGGACTACGGCCGCCTTCCCGATGGGGGTGAGGTATTCTCCTTCAGGCACCTCGCCCTTGAGACCGTAAAGGGTCTTGGTCTCAATGTACACCACCGGGTTATCGTCGCGGATTGATGAAATCATCAATCCTTTGGCGTCAGCCGGGGAGTAGGGCATAACCACCTTGATGCCTGGGATGTGAGCCAACCAAGCTTCCAAGCTCTGTGAATGCTGAGCGGCGGCCGAAAAACCGGCCCCGGCCGGCATGCGGGCCACAAACGGGACCTTGGCTTTGCCCCCGAACATGTAACGCATCTTGGCAGCCTGGTTGAACAGCTCATCCATGGCCACCCCGACAAAATCTATAAACATCAATTCGACAATCGGCCTCAGACCGGCGGCCGCCGCTCCGGTACCCAGCCCAATAATAGCCGTCTCGCTGATAGGCGTGTCAACCACCCGCTCGGGACCGAACTCGGCGAACATCCCTTGGGTTTGCCCGAAACAGCCCCCAAAAAGGCCGACATCCTCACCAGCCAGAAAAACCTTGGGATCCCGGCGCATTTCAAGGACCATGCCTTCCCTTAATGCCTCTACATAGGTAAGCGTACTCATTGTTTCCACCTCCAATTTAAGCCAGAACGTCGGTTAACAGTTCGGAAACGGCTGGATAAGGGCTGCGCTCAGCAAAATCGATGGCTTCAGCCAGTTCTTTGTCCACCTCGGCGTGTAAAGCCGCGACCTTGGGGCCGTCGAGGATCCCGAGTTCGATTAATTTCTTCTCAAACCTTGGAATGGGATCCTTGGACAACCAAGCGGTCTGGTCCTCAGGTTTTTTGTAAAAGCTCGAATCTCCCTCGAAGTGCCCGTGATGACGCCAAGTCTTGCACTCCAATAACGACGGACCATCACCCTTGCGGGCCCGGTCGACGGCCTCCTTGGCCGCTTCAAAGACAGCCAGAGGGTCATTGCCGTCCACGGTCAACCCAGGGATGCCATAAGATTTGGCCCGATCGGAGATATCCAAGATGTTCATGGCCGTCGACTGGTGATTGGAGATACCGTACTGGTTGTTTTCGCACACAAAAATGACCGGCAGCTTGAAGGCGGAGGCTAAATTGAGCGACTCATGAAAGGTGCCGCGATTGGAGGCCCCGTCGCCGAAAAAACACACCGTTACGGCGTCGGTTTTGAGGTACTTGGAGGCAAAGGCCGCTCCAGCCGCAATGGGCTGTCCCGCCCCAACGATGCCGTTGGCCCCTAAAATACCCAGCTCGACGTCGGCAATATGCATCGAACCGCCTTTGCCTTTACAATAGCCGCCGCTCTTGCCGAAGAGTTCGGCCATCATCTCGTTGAGCCGGCCGCCTTTGGCGATCAGGTGTCCGTGGCCTCGATGGGTGCTGGTAATGTAATCTTTGACGGTAAGGTTAGCGCATACCCCTGCGGCTACAGCTTCCTCGCCGGCGTAAAGGTGAACGAAACCGGGGATCTTCTGCCCGGCGAACAGTTCTTTGGCTTTTTGTTCAAAAGCCCTGATTCGCAGCATTTTGTCGAAAATGCCGATAAGTTGTTCCTTTCCTATATCCATAGCTCTCTCCTAGCCTGGCCGTTTGGTATCCGCCTGGAGCGGCACCAAAATCAGACCATAAGTGTTGCAGCGGCCGCTTTGGGCCTCAACCTGAAATTGATACCGCATCAAGCCGCCAACCTTAGGGCAGGTTTTTGGCCGGTGCGGCGGACAAACCACTTTCACAAAGTTTTCGGATGACTATTTGGTCCAAGGTTACCCCAAAGGTCATCTCATAATCCGTCCCAGCTTTGGGAACTCTTGCGAAGGTGAAACGCAAATTAACTGTCTGTTAAAACTGGCAATGGCCCGGGAAAGCCTAAGTCCAGCCATATCGCCCTTAGCCCAATCAGCCTTCGGTTGCGGACTGAAAAAAACTGCTTCCTAAAGCCCCGGCCTTGCCCGGACAAAGCATCCTTTCCGCCTAAATATTTCCGTCTTTGTTTAACTTGACCGGGTGAGCCTGAATGTCAACCAGGACCGTAATGGAGGCTAAGGCCACCACGATGTTGTCCCCGTCCCCTAAGAGAGGGAAATTTAGACCCTCGGTCTTCAGACCGCCTTCGGCCAGTTCCAAGGTGACCTTGCCGAATGGAACGGCCGAAATTAATTTTTCTTGATCGACTTTGTCTGGGAACGGGCAGGCTACTTTTAGTCGGATATACATCTGGTCAGGATGATTAAATCCGAAAATTTCCATCAAACCGCACAAACAGCACCTGGAAACGGCGTCCTTGACGGCCCGTTGGGCGGCCTTGGTAACGTCTTGGCCGTGCAGATCGGCTCCCATACCCAGTTCAACTATGTAGCGCCTCAATTCCACAGCTATCCTCCGCTCGATATGCTCACCACAAATGTCGGCCAAAAACTTCTGTCCCCGATCTCTGAAGCCCCCATTTGGGGTTTCCTCACAGCCGTCCTCTGGCTCCCAGCAATCAGGTGCCTAAAGTGTGTCTCCGGCGGCCACCGGACTCGCTGGTCCGGAAGGGCGAGGCTGCTAACTATTTATGGTCTATCAAGCAACTACAATGCCAACCTGATTCCAACCTCAAAGCTGGGCCTTTTGGCCGATTTGGTGCTTTTGTGTCTCCCTGGTCCGTCCTCAAGAACAGAACGATGGCGTTCAAATTGGGAACGCAAGGCGTTCAAATTCCGAACGTCTTCTCAATTTGGTCGACTCTTTCAATCTGAATACCGTTATTAGTTACAGCTGCCGAGCAGTTAATCTTACTCGCCTGGCAGGTCGCAATCTCCGCCTGGGCCGGTTTTTTGCATAAGAGAGGTCTTTAGTAGCTGACCAAACAAATGACCAAACAAATGACCAAACAACCGACCAAACATAATTCCTCCCCGGCGATCATTTCAAAATGATCTTTTCAAATGATCGTTTCAGAGGCCGTAAGGCAGCGTCTCTGATTTCGATGCTAAAATAACAACTAATGCTAAAAGTAACCCTTGAGGGAGTAGCCATGATATTAATCGACAATCCCAGTCACGACCCCTGCTGGAACCTGGCCCTCGAAGAGCGCCTCTTCCAACTGGCAGGACTGACCGAGCAAAGCTACGCCATGCTGTGGCGCAATCAACCATCGGTCATCGTCGGCCGATTCCAAAACACCATTGAGGAGCTCGACCCCCTGATGGCCGAGTCATCGGGCGTCAAAGTCGTCCGCCGGTCCACTGGCGGTGGGGCCGTCTACCACGATTTGGGCAATCTCAACTACACCCTGGCCGTACCTATAAAAAGACTTGACCAGGTCGATTTTCAGGCCTTGGCCGTCCCGGTGCTGGAAGTACTGAACAGTTTGGGGGTTCCAGCTAAACTTTCAGGCCGCAACGATCTGACGGTCGGCGAGCTGAAATTTTCGGGAACGGCCCAAATGGCCGGTCCCAAAAGCCTTCTCTATCACGGGACGCTTATGTACGATGTTGATCTGGACCGTCTTTCGACAATTCTGCGGGTCGATCCAGCCAAATACCAATCCAAAGGAGTCAAGTCTATCCGAAGCAGGGTGACCAACCTAAAAAGCTGGCTCCCGGCTGAGGTTGATCTTGACTTTATTGACAAGCAGCTGGCCCTCAAGCTGGGCCCCACCAAGATCCAGCCTTCGAAAGACGATCTGAGAGAAGCTCAAATGATTATGGAATCAAAATACGGAAGCTGGGAATGGAATTGGGGAAGGTCTCCTGATTTCACCGCAGTCAGAGAATTTCGCTTCCCTTGGGGGAGGATAAGCCTGCGTTTCCAGATCACCGGTGGAGTGGTGACCCGGGCCAAAGTTTATGGGGATTTTTTTGGTGGAGATCTCAGGGCGTGGGAAGAGAGCCTGGAAGGACTTGCTTTTGAAGGACAACAGCTTACCGACAGGGTCGGAGAGCTGGCTGAAGTAATTGACGGAGCCTCACCGGAGGATCTGAGGGGACTTTTGAGATCCTAAAATATATTTTAACTTTCAGATATACAACTTAAAAACACTAGTCGTCTTAACTTGGTAGGATTGGATTTTTGGTGGTTTCATTGAATTTGGTGTCCGCCACCAAAGGATTCATATTTTTGCTTAACATTGGCTTAACATTGGATTGTTCTTCAGTATCCTAGCAACAATCGTTTTTCCGGTCCGGTACGTCCCCTGGTCTGAGCAATTCTTACGCTCTTTCGGTTGCAAACCCAGCCGAAAGCCAAAATGGGACCCATCGAAACCCTCAAAAGGAGTGTCGAGTATATTTCCAAGTCCGATAAGCCCCAACAAGAACTGACCCCTCGGAGTTGGCCCAATTTAAGCCTTTGATCAGCAGCAAGATAAAAAACGCTGCCAAGTTAGTTATCCTCACCGGGTCGACGTTATTTTTTGGGTTCACCATACTCTGCGCAAAGCCTTGCTATTTCAGCATCTTTGTCGGCTAGCTTAGTATCTTTGTCGCCAACAACCTTCTGCCAGTTAGCCTCAGACAATTCTTTACCTCCTCCACCGCAGCTTCAAGCATTCCTTCCTGGCGCATATTTTCAACCGGCCACTTTATAAACTCGTCGCGAGCTTGAGGGTCATTAGCAACAAACTAATAACGGTTGCAGAACTGCTAAAAACCACTATTCCGAGCCTCAAATTCTTTAAGTTCAGCCGTCAACGCAACCACTTCCTTAATCGTTTTTCCGGTCTTGTGCGCCTGATCGAGCGCCAACACCCAACAATTCAAGTCGTTGGTGAGGCAGGCTGCATAAGCCTGAACTTCTTAAGTTCAATCTATAATTATTTGAGGAAAGATAGCCGTAACTGGGCAATTATTCGGCCGGGCAACAGCTTAAACAAAGGCCGCCGCTATCGACCAGCTGAACACTTACATTTAACCTTGACTTCAAAAAGGGCCATCGTATATACTTGTGGTATATACGATGCTCTCGAAAGGAGCCCAAAATGACTAGAGCGCGCGTTTTCCAATCAGGCAACAGTCAAGCCATCAGGCTGCCCAAGGAATTCAGGGTGGACTGCCGGGAAGTGGAAATTTTTCGCCGGGGCCGGGAGATAGTATTGCGTGAGCCGGAAGTAAATATGGCCCGCGCTTTTGAACTGCTAAGCGCCTTGCCGGACGATTTCCTTCTGGATCGGGGGCAGGAGCCGCCGCAAGTCAGAGACGAGCTATGAAAATCACGCCCCAATTTATGCTGGATACGAATATCTGCATCTACATTCAGCGGCATAAACCTCCGTCGGTTTTGGAGCAGTTTGAAAAATTAAAGCCGGGCCAGGCGGTTATTTCCGTCATCACTTGGGGGGAGATGCTTTATGGCGCGGCCAAAAGCCAAGACCCTAAACGGGTGCTGAAGCTATTGGAAGAGTTCGCCAGCTTGGTGCCGGTCCTGGCCATGCAGCCGGAATGCGGAAAAGTTTACGGACAAATACGCACCGACCTGGAAAAGCGCGGTCAACCCATCGGAAATAATGATTTGTGGATTGCAGCCCACGCCATGGCCGCAGAACTGCCCCTGGTTACCAACAACACCAAAGAGTTTGAGCGCATCCCTCATTTGAAGGTTGAAAACTGGATCTAACAGCGTGAATCACTTGTGAAAATACAGACCAAGGCTGACTGCTATTGTGCGGCAATCAGCCTTGGAGGTAAAGGGGTGTACAGCAGGTAAGAACAAGCGGATATAAACCACAAATTTTTTAATTTTGTGCCACCACCACCAGGATGGCCGGTGAGGCTCGACCTGATTGTAATAACAGTTTGTTGACTTTGGTTTTGGTGTGAGAAACGTACGAGCGGCCATTATTTTTGTATCAGGCAGGCTATGGCTTTCATCTTATTACCTGTTTTAATCAAAAACTTATTAATGAGCGTTATGACTATCCCAAAGGTCAGAATCGGCTGCCGAGCTTTCGCTACATTAACACCAAACAACGAACCGCCGCTATCCGCTGAATTTTTCCAGCTGGCTCTTCAGACGCCTCAATCCTCGCCAGATGCACTCGGTATGGTTCGGGCAATGGCGTGTCTTTTCATTTTCGCATAGAAGGTATTGCGGCCGATCCCCAGGGACTTGGCCGCCTGGGTGATGTTGTCACCATGCCGGCGCAGGGCCTCAATCACGGCCCGACGTTCCATCTCAACTAATCCTAATTGGCCGGCCGGTATAGTCGGGTCACCCTTACCTTGGGCCGGAGCCAGTATGTCGGCGCTGAGCGGCACCGGCAGGTGCTCGGGTCCTATCTGGGAGAAGGGGGCCAAAAAATACTGATTACAGGCGAACTCCAGGGCGTTGACCAAAGAACGGACGTTGCCGGGCCAGCTATGTTCCATCATAATGGCCAGGGCTTCTGGCCCCAGGGTCAGAGCTGGCAAACCCAGCTCCTTGACAAATCTGGCCAGGTGATACTCAGCGATCGGTTTTAGGTCATCAAGGCGGTCCCGCAGTGGCGGAAGACACAATGAGATGACATTTAGGCGGTGGAGCAAATCCTCTCTAAAGCGTCCGGCTGCGGCTTCTGCGGCTAGAATACGGTTGGTAGCCGCTATAACCTTAACGTTGACCGAGATCTGCCGGTTGCCGCCCACCCGGGTGACGGCCTTCTCGTCGAGGACCCGCAGCAGGTTGACCTGCTGCCTTAGCGGCAGTTCTCCTATCTCGTCGAGAAACACCACCCCGCCATCGGCTTGCTCGAAAATCCCCGACCGTCCCTTGCGGTCGGCTCCAGTGAATGTACCGGGGACGTAGCCGAAAAGCTCGCTTTGGATCAGGCTCTCAGGGAAAGCCCCGCAGTTAACCGCAATAAAGGGCGCATTCCAACGTGGTCCCAAGGCGTGGATGGCCCTGGCGGCCCTCTCTTTGCCTGTCCCGCTCTCACCGGTCAAAAGAACGGTCGAAGGTGTTTGGGCCAAAGCCTGTAGCTGCCGGCGGGTGCTCACACTAACTTTCGAGTCACCCAGAAAGGCCCAGGCGGGCTGTTCAGAGATGACCTTCAGGCTTTGGGCCGCCCGGGTCATAGATGACGTAATCACTTGGGGCTCGATGAGCTTGAGCATCAAACCCAGCCATAGACCAGAAGGGGAGCGCAATCTTTTGGCCTCGGCCATAACGTAAGGCGGCCGGCGAGTTTTTACCAAAATCATCTCTGGAGCCGACATTGAGTTAGAATGCCTTTGCTGGCTTACCTTATCCAAATCAAAAATGTCCCCGGCCGGGCGACCGCAAAAACCAGCGGCCCTGGCTCCTAGCACGTCCCTGGCCCGATGATCGCAGCCGCAAACGATGCCGCCGGGATCGATCACCACCAAGCCTCCGTAGCCTGGACCCATCTCGCCGAGGATAGCAGCCGGCCAGGCCCGCATTTCACGGGCGTGGGCTTCCAGTAAGAGCCTTTCAAAGAATCTGGACACTCCGATCACCAGCTCAAGGTTTTTGGAGTGGTCTATGCTCACGTCACTGGAGATATCCACGCATCCCATGATTCGACCGGCCGGCGAAAAAAAAGGAGCGGCCGTACAGCGAAAGGCATGGTGGCTCTCACGAAAATGTTCCCGCCCGAAAACCTGCAGCGGAAAGCCCTCCAAAATTGCTGTCCCAATAGCATTAGTCCCCACGCTCTCCTCAGACCAATCGGCATTGACCTCAAAGCCCAACTTTTCAGCCGCTCTGAGGGCCTGACCGGCGCCTTGGCGGTAAACAAAGCGCCCCTTGGAGTTGGTAACGGCCAAGACCAGATTTCGCTTAATCATCTGAGCAACCATGCTGGGACTGATGCGCTCCGACAAGGTCATTAAGACCTCGTTTTCGAAGGCAATATTAGGAGAATCCACATCCAGCAGGGCGTCGGTTAAAGGATCCACGCCCGACTGACTGCAGCGTTTCCAGGAATTGAGGATAACCTGATCCAAGGGTGGCTCGGGAACCCTTCCGCTGACAAAGCCTTTCCAGGTTTGGTAATCTGGGGTGAACCCACCGCGTCGGACAAACAAGTCATGGAGACCAGCGTCCCAAGAATTGGGTATATTATCGGGGTGAACGACGTCCATTGGCGTCCATCCAATCTGGGGGAAAAAGGTCAAAAATAAAGCCAGTAATTTACAGCTTTGCGGTTCAAAATTCTGAGCAGCCTACGGTCAACCTCACCTAAAAAGGCAAGCGACCAGTGGCCAAAATAGCAAAGGCTCTTGGATAATTAAACGGAGGTCGTTATCTGGCGGGATAAAAAGAATAGTTATCCAGTGTCTTCCCAGCGCCAAAAGGGTTTGCCATAGGACGACTACTTTTTCCCATAATCAATCAATATTGAATTAATATAGTCGATTGCACTGACGATGGCAAGAAAATTTTAAAAGCAAAAATTGACGCTGTCCAAAAGAGTTCGAAATTTGTTGATATTAACTACTAATTTTTGGAAATTAAACTTTTCCTGGACCAGTTCAATCAAGTATTCAGGGTAACCGTTCACGGTGGATTGAAAACCAATAATCTGGGAGGCAGATTGCGAAAGTTTCCTGCCCTTTTTTTGGTTGAAAATCGTTGATAATCATAGCCAAATCCGTATCCGTTCACAGGGGTGCAAACCACTATAATAGGGGTAAGATTGCGAGATTTCCCCTCCCATCTTTCTTGGTTTAAAGAGCACTGTCAACCCCGATCATAACACCAGTTGGGCCCAATATATACGTCCGCTAGGCCAGCACTGAGCTTGATTATGAGTATCAACTCTTGACTCGGCCTGGAAATCTTTCCAAGCATGCCTGGCTCAATAATGCAATGGCGAGCCAGGGAAGACGTCACGTCACTGCCTCTGCGGCCGCAGTCAGATGACATATGAAGAGGCTTGGAGAATGCAAGTGTTATAGAAGAATGAGCGATCGGTAAAAACCTCATGTTAGCGTTTTTGCCATTTTTAAAATCATGAAATTACTCATAAAAATTTTAAGAATTCAGGATTTTGAGGTTTTTTACCGGTTGCTCAAGAATGCGCAATAACTCAAACAGTCAGTAGCGCTAGTTTTTCACTGAAGTTCGCATTTGGGTAGGCCATTAATCTTATAAGTCTTTGAAAAACCCGGTCTTCCGTGAGGAGGACCGGGTTTTTTCATGGAGGCCGGGATAACCGTGGTAATCAGGAGACTGTCGTATTGTATAATATTTACAATACCATAAATTTAGTCAATGTAAAGGCTTAAACCATTGGTTTACTAGCCGTTGACCTGGGAGCCGGCTGGATTATTTTTCGTTCAATATTTCGTTCAATGGGCGGGCCAAATTCAACCAAGCCCGGGGATTTTAATTAAGTGTTTTGGGAGCCGGTCACTTAAAAAATGGGCTAGTCACCAGCGCTTTCCTCGGTGCTTTCCGACGGTCTTAACTTTGGCTCCTCTTTCATAAATTCCACCAACACCTCTGTCCGCCCGCCGACCACCAAGGCGACCTTGTATATGTCATGACCTTCTCCCCAATAGGCTTTGGTATAATTTTTATCATCAATCTGTTTCATGGCCTCCTTGGCCTTGGCCAACATCTTCTGCCGCAGGTCTTTTTTCTGATTGTCCGAGGAACTGTCGGGGCAGTATTTGATCTCAATGACGAAAATGGTCCCATCCAGCGCCGTAAAGCTGGCGTCATACCTTCCGTCTCCTACGGAAACTTCCGTCTTAATTTTGGCCTCGGCTAATAGCATGGCCGCTTGAAAGAGCGAATGATAATAAGCTTCAGCGGGCACATGAATAGCATATGGGAACTCGGCCAGAAAACTCCCGAAGGCGTTTTCAAAGACCTCGGCATCTAATTTGATTAGCGAGCTAACCATGAGACAGGCTTTTTTCCAGGTCCTCAAGGGTTGCTTGATGGATTCCATTGACAGCAAAAGCGGGATAATACCAGCTCTTACCTCTAAATTTGGTATTTTTAAATGAAATTCATGAATTTCTTCCGATTTATCGACTTTATCCACGGTCAGATAACC
>JAISWF010000019.1 GCA_031271165.1 Deltaproteobacteria bacterium | reverse complement strand
AGAGCTCCCGTAAGGGAATTACCAATAGTTCTATTGGGTGGTAGCCGATTCTATGGACTAAAATAAGTCTAAGTATTTAGTTTGTCAACCCTTTCAGGCGAAATTTTTTCAGCCAACTTATGAATTATTTGAAAGCACCTTAGAATTTTGCCAAATTTTATGTTGGCAAAGGATAATTCTGGAGGCGGGTCGACAGCGCCCCGGCCTCCCCCTGAATAGTTACCGTTTTTAATGGATTTTTTGAGGTCTTTGACTTCTGGCCACGTCATAAAGGGCTTTCGAGAAAGGTTGGGTTGGGAAGTGATAGACCTTTTGGCTGGGAGGACCTCTGAGCAGGAGGAGAAAAGCTAAAAATCGGGCTCTAAAGATAATTTTAAAAATCTAATTTGAAGGCTTTTGGTTGGTAACTTGCTGTTTTAGGGACGTAAGCTTTGGCAGGGAAGGATTGGGAACTTGGCGTTAGTACTTGGCTACCGCTCCGATGGCTCAGGGCTTGGAGGCTGGTCTTTAGGGCTGGTTTTGGGAAAATAAGCCCAGTTGACAGAGACAAGGGATTGAAATAATATATCGTTGCATTTTGTCTTGACCACATCAAAACTTACTCTAAGAGGTAGAGCGATGACTCAAATTTTCCCTTCGACTAAAAGATCCGTCTGGGCCTTGAGCCCGGCCAGTCCTATTATCAGCTCAGTTTTTGGCTCTTCAGCCGGCGCTTATGCAAAATCAAACGATCTTTCGTCAGTTGCCGTAGCTGTCCGGGCCGTTGTTGGCGGGGCCTTATTATTCTTGTTGGCTGTTAGCTTGATTTTCCTAGCCGCCGGTCAGGCCTCGGCCCAGACCCACGGAGCCCATGAGCACGGGGCGGCCGTCTTAAATGTATCCATTGAAGATGGCGGCTTTGAGGCTGAACTTAATGGAGCTTTAGCCGGGTTTCTGTCTTTTGAACATAAGCCAGCCACCGAGGACCAGAGAAATGAGGTCAAAGATATGGCCTCAAGGCTAGGTCGGGCTGAGGAGCTCTTCAAGACGCCCCCCGCAGCCGGCTGCAAGGTCGAAGCGATCTATTTGCAGTCTGAAAATATTGAACCGGCACTTCTTGCGCCTTACGATACCCCGCTAGAGGGCCATGACCATGATGGTGAAGAAGCCGGCCACGATCACGACCACGATGGTAAAGAGGTCGGTCACGGCCATGATGGTGATGAAGCCGAGCACGACCACGATGGTGAGGAGGCCGGTCACGATCATGGCGGCGAGGAAGAGCACAGTCACAGTGATTTGGAGGCCTTCTACGAGTTTAGCTGTGCTGATACCAAGGCTTTGACTCAAATTACCGTTGACGTTTTTAATCTCTTTCCAGGGCTAAACGAAGTCGAAGCCCAAGTAATCTCTCCTTCCGGGCAGTCAGCGGCTGAACTCACGGCCAAGGAAAACATCCTCAAGTGGTGATGCGGTCATCGACCTCATCAAATAATCCTATTTTATGGGAATCAAAATGGAAAAAACTGCGGTTAAGGTGACCGATCTTGTTTTTGAGCGGCCCAGGGGCGCCTTTAGGCTAGCCGTCAGCCGATTTGAGGTGGCAGCTGGAGAAAAGGTTTTTCTTCACGGGCCCAGCGGCGGCGGCAAAAGTACTTTTCTGGCTCTGATTGCCGGGATTTTAAAGCCCAGACAGGGGGAAATTGTTGTCGATCAAAGCCATATGACCGGCCTAAGCGGGCCAGCCCGCGATCGGTTGCGAGGCGAAAAAATAGGCCTCATTTTCCAGCAGTTCAACTTGGTCCCTTATTTAGGCATAATCGACAACGTTATTTTGCCTTGTCGTTTTAGTCCCCAAAGACTGGCCGCAGCTCAGCAGGGTGAAGGCTCGGTTCGGGCGGCCGCCGAACGTTTGGTTGGCCGCCTGGGGCTGGAGCCTGCCCTCCTGAGCCGCCCGGTAACCGCCCTTTCGGTAGGTCAACAGCAAAGGGTGGCGGCGGCCCGGGCCCTGATGGGCCGGCCTCCGCTCCTTTTGGCTGATGAGCCGACCTCGGCCCTGGATTCAGAGTTGAGGCTGAACTTTTTAAGCCTTTTGCTTCGGGAGTGTTCAGAAGCCGGAGCCGGCCTTCTTTTTGTCAGCCACGACCGGAGTTTGGCAGCCGATTTTGATCGAGAGCTGGCTCTGTCGGATTTGGTCTCGGAAAGCACTTCTCTGGCCCATGCCGCCCAAGCCGGAGGCCAACTGTGACCAAAATAGCCTGCCTTTTTTCTTTGGCTCTTAAAAGCGCCTGGAATCGGCGTTGGACCCTGACCTTGGTGATGCTTTCGATTTCCCTGTCGGCAATTCTCCTGGTGGGGCTGGAGCGTCTCCGGGGACAGGTCAGAGCCGGCTTTGTCCAGGCTATCTCGGGAACCGACTTGGTGGTCGGAGCCCGTGGAAGCCAGATCCAGCTTATTTTGTATGCCGTCTTTCATCTTGGCGGGGCTACTAACAATATCGGTTGGGATACGGCCCAGGAAATTTCGGCTCTGCCCGAGGTCGCCTGGACAGTACCTCTGTCCCTGGGCGACAGCCACCGGGGTTACCCGGTAGTCGCCACCACGGCCGAATTTTTTGATCACTTCCGCTACCGTCGGGACCAAAAAGTTAACCTGTCGACGGGACGGCCCTTTGATGATATATTTGAAGTTGTCCTCGGTTCGGAGGTCGCTCGCAAGCTTGGTTACCATCTGTCGTCGTCATTGGTGCTCAGGCACGGGATGGCTGAAGCCGCCCCGGAGCATTCCGACAAGCCTTTTACGGTGGTGGGCATTATGGAACCCACCGGGTCGCCAGTGGACCGATCGCTTTTGATAAGTTTAAGATCGATGGAGGCCATCCACATCGACTGGCGGGGCGGGGTACCGGTGCCCGGTTTCAGGGTGGGTCCCGAGCGGGTCCGCCACATGAAACTTGAACCCAGAGAAATTACCGCTCTTTTGGTGGGCCTTAAAAACCGCAGTAAAGTCTTTTCTCTCCAGCGCTCTATCAACGTCCGGCCTGGGGAAGCCTTAACGGCCGCCATGCCGGGAGTGGCCCTCGATCAACTCTGGCGTTTGGTGGGCGGCGGCGAAAAAATCTTGTGGGCGGTTTCGATTCTGGTGACTGTTACCGGTCTGATGGGTTTGATTTCGGCCGTCCTGGCCGGACTCGGTGAAAGGCGCAGGGAACTGGCAGTCTTAAGAAGCGTCGGGGCTCGGCCCTTGGATATCTTGATATTATTGGCTTTTGAGAGCCTGATTCTGACCGCCGTCGGGACGCTCATAGGTCTTGGCGTTCTAGCCGGTTTAATAGCCATTTTGGGACCATTGCTCAAAGAATTATATGGTCTGTCAATAGTTCTGTCGGCTCCCACTGTCCGCGAACTGGCCTTGATGGGCGGGATAATCGCATCTGGGGTTCTGGCCGGGCTTATTCCGGCTTTTAGGGCCTACCGGCTCAGTCTGGGCGACGGATTGACGGTTTCGGTTTGATGGCTTTAGATGATTATCGGTCTTTTTAGGCTGGTCTTTTTAATTCGATCTTTTTATCTGCCTTTTCAGGGCTATAATTTGAATTTAATCTTTTAATCGAGCTTTTGAATTCAATCTTTTTAATCCGATTTGGTTTTTTAGACGGAGGCTTCTTTGAGGCGCAGCGCAGTGATACTTTTGGCTTTGTTCCTCCCGCTGATATTTACCTGGGGCCGCCCGGCCTTTGAGTTTGATCCAGCGGCCTATGCGGCGGCCATTACGCCGCCTGGCGGGAGCCTTACGGCCGTTGAGCAAAGCCGGCCTGAGCGGCTCACTATAGTGTCTAAGGCTCAAAATATCACCACAGAGACCAATTCCGACTCGGCCGCTCAAAACGGAGCCAGCGGTCAGGATGTTTACGTCTCGCCCTTCGGCGATGAACCCCGGTCCGCTCCCACCATGAGTTCGGATGGTTACTTAGAAAACGGCTGGCTGATTTGGGAAGCATTAATGCCGGAGGGCTGGGATCCGGTTGCCATTTTTGAGGAACTTAACATCAACGACATGGCCGATGACGATCCCCGGTTGGAACAAGTTATTGAGACTTTCCTCCAAAAATGGAATGATGCTCCCGTCAATTCTGATCTCGATCGCCAGCCGATCAAAATTCCCGGCTTTGTGGTGCCCCTGGATTTTGACAGCGAGATGGTTGATGAATTTTTCCTGGTCCCCTTTTTCGGGGCCTGCATCCATGTTCCTCCGCCGCCTCCCAACCAGATCATTATGGTCCGCCTCAATGCTCCCATCGCTGGATTGGGGGCTATGGAAGTTGTCTGGGTCTATGGTAAAATCAGTATCGATCGTTATACCAACGACTTAGGGAGTGCCGGCTACACCATGACCGCCGATCGGGTTGAGTTTTATCAACTCGGCCAAGAAGGCTGAGGTTGTTGGAGGTGGTGGGGACCCGGCCCTGCCAGAAAGATTTTTTCCATGTCCCAAGCCCAAGACAAATCCGACGACCCTCTGGCCAGCATCAAAGGCCGGCTGAACGCTCTGGGCTTTGAGCTGACCCCTTTAAGAAAGCTGGTTTTAAGCCTTTTGGTGGAAGCCAAAGCTCCCGTCAAAGCCTACGACCTGCTGGAGGCAGCTAGAAGCCACGGACAACGCTTGACCGCCGCCTCCGTTTATCGGGTCCTGGACTTTTTCCGGGATCGCGGCTTGGTCCACCGCGTTAACGCCCTCAACGCCTTTGTTGTCTGTAACGACGATGAGCCGACTGGGGGTCACCATCCTTTGATCGTGGTCTGCCCAGACTGTGGGAAAACAACCGAGATCAATGACGGAACCCTTACTGAAAACCTGTTGGCCGGGTTAAATGCTCTCGGGCACACGGTGAAAATGGTTAGCGTGGAGGTCCACGGGCTCTGCCGGGGCTGTGCCGGCAAATAGCCGGGCGACAGCCCTATTTCTTCTTCTTTCTTTAATCAACTCTTCTTTTTCTTATTCATATTTTAGCCATTTATACTTATATTTATCAATTGTCGGTCTCTGGGGCGGCTTTAAGTTGCCAAAGGATTTGGCCGCAGTCCTGAGGTCCAAGTCCGCTCCCAGCACTCAAGGATTCGGCACGGGGGGCCAGACTTAATCCTGGGATGGGTGATGGCGAAAACTTCTTTTTCGTCTTTTTGGCTATTATTGTCGCCTAGGAAAGGCACCAAAATGTCAAAAACCTTGGACCGTCCAAAATATGGCTAGATAACATCTTGAAATAACATATTTTTATTTTTATCATCGTGGCACAGTTGTTGCTGTTGTGTACAATAGCCTCCGAGGTGATAAACTGCGTCTGCTGAGCCATTTTGCACTGAAAAAAAGCGCCTTACCTATTTTGGGCTAAAAGCCGCCGGGCGTTTTTTTTTCACCAAAGGGAGGCCAAAATGCAGCCGAAGATGTTGAAACACCAATTGACCCCGGAGCAGATCGCCAGCTTGTTAGCTCAAGCCACCGTTGGTCATCTGGCCACCGTCAGCCCGAACGGTCAGCCGTATGTGGTGGCCTTAAATTTTGTGGTTTTGGACGGGAAAATTTACTTTCACGGCCGAAACCAGGGCCAGAAAATCGACTACCTTTCCGCCGAGCCCCGGGTCTGTTTTGAGACGGCCGTCGAAGACGGCTACCAGCACGGCCCGACCGCCTGCCACTCCACCACCAAGTACCGCAGCGTAGTCGCCATCGGGACTGCCGCTGTGATTGACGACCATAACCTTTTGGTCAGGGTCCTTGAGGAATTTACTAAAAAATACGCCCCCCAGCATGTTGAGCCAGTATTTTCCGAAGAGAGTTTGGCCAGGACATCAGTCATTGAGGTTACCGTATCCGGATGGACAGGAAAATATTTCATCTAAACCCTCCACCCCTCCCGGTTCAACAAGACCTGGACCTGGTGAACATTGACCGGCCGGACGCCGACTGGACCGGCCTGGTGCCGCTGCTGGTTAAAGTTGGCCGGCTTTTGTCCGAGCGCGACGGTCTTAATCCAGCTTTAGACTGCTTATTGGCCCACATGCGCCAGCATATGGGCTCCCTGAGGGCCATGGTTTGCCTATGTCACGAGGCGACCGAGAAGATCTTTGTCCACCGAAGCATAGGTTTGACCGCCGAGGAACGAAACCGGGGAGTTTACGGCTTTGGTGAGGGCGTAACGGGGCGGGCGGCCAGGACCGGCCGGCCGGTGGTGGTCTCCCGCATTGGTGATGAACCGCTTTTTCTAAATCGCACCCGAGACATTACTATTAAAGGCGATCTCGATCGATCGTTTGTTTGCGTTCCGATCGTTCGCTCTGGGAAGGTGCTGGGCTGCCTTAGTAGTGAAGGTCGTTTTGGAGGACCTCCGCGCCTTAACCGTCACGTCGACGCTTTGACGGTGATGGCCGATCTCTTGGCCGGTCCTTTGGAGCTTTATCTGACTGAAAAAATAGACAAAGTACTGTGGGAACGCCGGGCCCAGTCGCTGGTCACCGAACTTGGGGAGATGCGCCGTAAATATTGCCCCACTGAGCTGGTTGGCTCGTCAAAGGCTATGCAGGACGTCTATTTTCTCATCCGTAAGGTGGCGGCCAAAAAAACCACGGTCCTGCTCTTTGGTGAAAGCGGGGTCGGTAAAGAGATGGTGGCTAACGCCATCCATTACGATGGCCTCAAAGCCGTTGGTCCGCTGATAAAGTTTAACTGCGCTGGCTTAACTGAACTTGCGGCTGAAAGTCAGCTTTTTGGCCACCAAAAAGGTCCCTTTACCGAGACTGTCTTTCATAAGGGCCGCTTTGAGGCGGCTGACGGAGGAACAATCTTTTTAGACGAGATCGGGCAACTGCCCCTGGGAGTCCAAGCCAAGCTTTTGAGAGTGCTTCAGGAGCACACCTTTGAGCGGGTCGGCGGGGCCGTTGCGGTCAAAGTGGACATCCGGGTAGTGGCGGCCACCACCCGGGATTTATCCGAAATGGTGGCCAAAGGACTTTTTCGGGAGGATCTGTACTACCGCCTGAACGTCTTTCCCATCTTTATCCCGCCCTTAAGGGAAAGAGACGACGATGTGGTGACCTTGGCCCGGCATTTTTTGACCCGCTTCGCTCGGGAGACCCAAAAAAAAGTGGAATCGATCAGTTCCCAGGCCCTCAAACTCCTGAGGGCCTACGATTGGCCGGGAAACGTCAGAGAATTGGAAAATGTCATGCTCAGGGCGGTAATTTTGGCTGAAGATAAGGTAATTCAGCCCCATGATCTGCCCCTCAGCCTTAAAACCCAGAGCCAGGGCGGCCGAAAAAGTCCCCATGGACTGGAGACCCGTCTGGCCAACATTGAGCATGAGATGCTCACCGAAGCCTTAAGGCACCGCCGGGGCAATATCTCGGCGGCGGCTAAAGATCTGGGCCTGACCAGGCGCTCAATGGGTCTGAGGATGAAGCGGTTGAATCTGACTTACAAACAGTTCCGGCCCATCCAGGGGCCGGCAGTTGAGTGACCGGCAGGCGGAGGTGCCTGGCCAAAGGTTTGGAGTTTTTGGAATGTTTGGAGTTAGCAGTTGGAAGGTCCGCAGCATCTGAACGTTGGCAAGCTTAAAGTTACCCCCTGGGTGACTTTTTTATTTTTTAGGTCTGTCTGGTCAATCCAATCAAAAATAGTTTTTGAGGCTAAAAAAAGCGGACTCCAAAGCGGGGATTCGCTTTTGATATTTATGGGTCCCTAAATGCGGCCCAAGTTTTTGGGCCGGCTAAAGGATCTGGGCTATGGGGGGAGCTTTTTTAAGGAGGCAGGCGGGAGGGGAGCCCCGGGAAAAGTTATCTGTCTTGGAGGCTTTGAGGGCGCTTTTAAGGCTCTAATCAACGGTCGTAGACAAATAGGCGATTAGAGGCTAAAATGGCCTTTGGACTTACCTGCCTTGGTCTCCTTGGGCCTTTCTTTTTCTGGGTTAACGAGCTTCCAATGAGCTTTTATTAAAGTATGGCCCCTGGTTTTGGGCTGCAGCCCTGGGAACGGCTCAAATCTTTGGGCGGTCTTTTTGCTGACAGCTGACCGGAGATTTGTTCCTGGGCGTAAAATTAATATTTAAGCTTTAAATATGGTTTTTAGCTGAGGTTAAATGGCTGGCTTGCGGAAATTTTATGAAATTTGCTGAGACATTTAAAAAATATTTTGACTGGTTTACCGCCGCCTTGGTGGTGACCGTATCGCTGGCGGTAGTGCTGCCGGCATCGGGTAAGGTTTACGAGGCTTTTTCCTTATTGAGTAAGCTGGTGGTGGCCTTTTTATTTTTCATGCACGGCCTTAAGCTGTCCCCCCAGAATCTTTGGTCGGGTCTGACCAACTGGCGTCTCCATCTGGTCATAGTGGCCATGTCTTTTATCGTATTTCCGATCCTGGGACTGATTCTTAAGCCGGTAGTGATATTTTTGGCCGGCAACGACCTTTACCAAGGCGTTTTGTTTGTCTGCGTTCTCCCCTCGACCGTCCAATCCTCCATTGCCTTTACCTCTATTGCTGGCGGAAATGTTGCGGCGGCGGTGTGTGCGGCTTCCTTTTCAAGTTTACTTGCCGTTTTCGCCACCCCGGTCCTGGTCAACCTTTTGATGAGAACAACCGTAGGGTCCTCTTTGGCCAGTGCGGTCGGCAATCTGTGCCTGCAACTGGTGCTTCCCTTTGCCGTAGGTCAAGCCATGAGGCGCTTTATGGTTGGCTGGGTTAACCGGCGCAAACGTATCATTGGTTTCACCGACCGCTTGTCGGTTCTTTTCATTGTTTACGTCAGTTTCAGCCACGGCACGACCTCCGGGCTGTGGTACACTTTGTCCTTTAAACTCCTTTTGGCGCTCTTAGTAGGCTGTGCCTTGCTTTTGGCTTTGGCACTCATGTCTACCGCCGCCTTCGGCAGGTTTTTACGCTTCCCTCTGGCTGACCGGATTGTAATTGTCTTTTGCGGCTCTAAAAAGAGCCTGATTACCGGAGTGCCCATGGCCAACATTATTTTTCCGCCCCATTTGGCCGGGGTCATAATTTTGCCGCTGATGTTTTTCCACCAAATGCAGCTGGTGGCCTGCTCCTTTTTGGCCCGCCACTACGCTTCCAAAGCCTGCCTTGAGGCTGACTGAAAGAAAGCCTGCGGCCGGCCAACGGCCGAGGGTCCTGATTTGGGCAATCAATGACTGAAAAAAAGTGTCCTGTCTGTTTTGCTCCCATAAGTGCTGGTCTTCTGCGTTGCCCCAGGTGCGGCTGGGACTTTCCCCCCGCTTCTGGGGAGGTGGTGGAGGCGGCCAGGTGGCTTTTGGGAAGGCTTGCCGATGCCCGGCGGATTTGGCAGATTCGACTTCGCAGTCCCTTGACAGCGCCGATAGAGTGCCCGAACAGTTTTATTAAAGTGGTTGGAGGCCGGTCTTCAACCGGGACAGCCGCCGGAGGAGCGTTGAGCGGGCCGCCAGTGACTCCTCAGCTTCAGCTGGTGAAAAGAGAGCGCCATTGTTGGGTCAATAGCCTCGGAATGGAGTTTGTAAGCATAAAACCCGGGACTTTTTGGATGGGAGCCCCAGTGGATACGCCCAATTCCAGATCCTACGAGGGGCCGCCCCACGAAGTCGTTATCACCAAGCCTTTTGAGATCGGACGCTACCCGGTAACCCAAGCCCAGTGGGAAATGGTCATGGGCTATAACCCCAGCTTCTTTCGGTGCCCTCGGCAGCCGGTGGAAAACATCTCCTGGGAAGAGGCCTGTCAGTTTATCTGTAAATTAAACCGCCGCGAGGCAGTTAACCGCTACCGCCTGCCGACCGAGGCTGAGTGGGAGTACGCTGCTAGCAGCGGCGGCCGGGATAAGTCTGATGACGATCCTCACCTTATGGGGTGCCGGGCTTGGTTTTTTGCTAACTCTGACAACAAATCCCAGCCGGTCGGTATGAAAATCCCTAATTCCTGGGGTCTTTATGACATGCAGGGAAATGTCTGGGAGTGGGTTTACGACTGGTTTGGGGATTATCAGTTTATGTGCGAAAGGGACCCCACCGGGCCTCCCGAGGGGTCCGACCGGGTCATCCGGGGCGGCGGCTGGGGCAATTCCTACTGGCAATGTCGCTTGTTTACCCGCAGCGTCAAAGGCCCTGAGTTCCGAAGTGCAGTTATTGGCCTGCGACTGGTCATAGATGAAGATCTGGCTTCTGAAAGTCTGTTTTCAGTATTTTTAGGCCACTGACAATGACTGTTTTTAGGTCAAAAAATTTTCATAACCTAAACTTTTTGAGAAGATCCCGGTTTTTTTATGGTCCTTTTAAAAAAGTTCTTGACCTCTAGCCCAAATATGGTATCCTAGCCTTAATGATGCGGGGTGGAGCAGTTGGTAGCTCGTCGGGCTCATAACCCGAAGGTCTCAGGTTCGAATCCTGACCCCGCTACCAATTAAATCAAAGGCTTACGAGGCTTGCCTCGTAAGCCTTTGTTGCGTTGTGTGCCCGGCATGGGCGTTATCCAGAGCGGTGAAATGTCCGCTCCAGGCTTTGCAGTAGGAACTGTAACTTAAGACAAGGGGAATCCCGTTAGGGACAACTGAAAGAAGTCGGCGGCAAACCCTCGGCCCGACGAACAGAAATCGCATATAGGCCATTTAAAGCGGACGAGCTTGCAACACAAAGCAAAGTCCAATACTGCACGAACTTT
>JAISWF010000272.1 GCA_031271165.1 Deltaproteobacteria bacterium | reverse complement strand
CACGTTTGGACTGTTGAATGACTTTTGCTCAGGCTTCACCGGCAGCGGCTTTCAAGGTATGTTTATTTAAACTTGTCCCTTCTATTTTATCATTTATATAAACCCGGTGAACGCGTACAGTAGATGCGCCATCATCTATCTTGCGGGCTCCAGAAGAAATTTCCACGTTAGCCAGGAAAGGATCCCATGTCGTCCAGGCGTCGATGGCACCAGACTCAAAAGCAGTTCGGGCGTCAGCTGGCTGCAGGTAGGAAACTTCCACGTCTTGGCCGAAGGTCAGCCCAGCTTTTGTCAAAGCTACCACCGTAAGATAGTGAGCTCCAGAGGCCTTGGCCACGGCCAGCTTCTTGCCTTTGAGATCGGCCGTTGTTTTGACCGGCGAATCTTTGGGGACCACAATGCCTTCAGCGGTTGGAGAAGGTTTTTCCTGGAGGAAGTAGGTAAATTCGGTCCCGGCCGACTGGGCAAACAGAGGTACCGTATCAGCCACGTCGGCCGACAAATCCAGAGCCCCGACGTTTAACGCTTCAACCATTGGCAGTCCGGAGGTAAACTCATTCCACTCCACCGTAACTCCCTGGGGCGCCAGAGCCTTTTCCAGCGTTCCCTGTCCTTTTAGCAAAATCAACAAAGTTGAAGACTTCTGAAAGCCAATTCGCAGTTTCTTATCCTGAGCTATGGCTCCAGTGGAGGAGGCCATAAAGACAACGACCACCAAGGCCAAAGCCGTCAAAAGGCCTAAAATTTTTTTCGCTTTCATCTAAATTCTCCTTAAATGTATATGGCATCTAAATGAGACCTGGACTCAGGTCCTTAATAGTGGTCCCAAGCCTGGCCCTAAGGGCCAGTTAGGAAGCCAAACTTTAAATTTAAAATCAGGTTAGGAAGCGGTCCAACCTTCCTCCTCTACCCGACCGTACGTACAGTACTTACCGTTCGGAATCCGGGGGCCGAAAGTTTCAGATTCGCCGGCTAAGAAGCATGACCGTTAGCCTAGCGCAAGACTTCGAAAGACTTTTGTCCAGTTCTCCGGCCCGTCAGCTCCGCACTTTAGGCGCTGCCCATGCTGCTTTCAGCTTTCAGCCTGCCTTCACCAGTACCGCAGTCAAATTAGCGGTACTAAGTTGTCAGCGCCTGGGCTTACCTTCTTTGGCACAGGCCTGATGCCCACTGCTTCGGCCCTTTACAATACTAAAAGGCCTTGGTCCTAGCACCTGGGCTGATTTTTCTATTTTGGAGCTTCCCAGAACCTTCTGTTTCCGAAAAGGTTGGCCGGCGGCTTCTTTCAGCTGTACCTCATGGCAGTCACCTGGTCTTTGGCTGGAGTTCCGGCGGTCAAGTCTGGCGCAAGCCTTCCGCCACTTTGGATAACGCCCATGCCGGGCACACCAAAAAAGGCCGTAAGACACCAGTCTCACGGCCTTCCTAAGATCAGCCAAGAAAAAATCAACCCAGTAGTGCCGGAAAATTAACCGACAATTCCAATCGCCCTAGTTTAAGCATATTTAATACGCTATTTTCTATTATTATATGCTAAAGTGTTTTAGTGTCAAGCAAAAAATGACTCCCAACACCTGCTCCCAATCAGGACTTAAAGCTAAAACCTCGGCTCTAACCTCTGGTCAACTCAAGACTAGAGCGGCCCTCAGTCCTCCAGGTCGTAACCCAGCTAAAGAGCAGCCAAGTTGATCTCCAGGCCCCGCTTGGAAAGTTCTCTAATCGCCTGCCGGGCGGCTTCTAGCGGAACCAACCCCAACAATTTCAAAACCTTCCCCAAAGCCACCATATTGGCGGCAAGCTCAGAGCCCAGTTCCAAGGCCAATTTTCTGGTCATAAGAGGAGCCTCCCGACCCGGAAACTCTCCGGGCCGGACCAGATCCGGATCGAATAGGGTCAGCCCTTGGGCGGCCAGTGGTTTAAAACGATTATAGGCGGCCTGTGACAAAGCCAATAAGATATCGGGCCTCTCGACCAAGGGGCTGTCGATCTCTTCATCGGAGATTACAACCTGACTTCTGACATACCCCCCTCTGGTTTCGGTGCCGTGATTGACCAGCATGGTAGCTTCCAATCCCCCAATGACAGCGGCCAGACCCAAAGATCGGCCGGCCAGCACCACCCCTTGGCCGCCAAAACCACTAAAGAGGGCCTCTTTTCTGACCGCCATTTTAGCTTCCTCCCTCGCAC
Organism: Deltaproteobacteria bacterium; assembly: GCA_031271165.1. Taxonomy (GTDB): domain Bacteria; phylum Desulfobacterota; class Desulfarculia; order Adiutricales; family Adiutricaceae; genus JAISWF01. The sequence continues at coordinate 42,618 of JAISWF010000272.1, read as the reverse complement.
CTGGCTCTGGTCCACTCCTTAAGCTCTCTGGCATATTCGGGTCGCGACCCGGCGGCATCATAATAGACGCCCCGAGTCAGTTTGGTTCTGGGTTGAAAGAGTCCCTTAGTCTCTTTTGAAGCTGGCGGTACGGCTGAGGCGCTGGACTCCGTGAATAGTTCCTTAAACCACCTCAGAACACGTCCCTTATTGCGCTCCACCAATGAAACCGCCCAAAAGTGGGTAACGCAAGGGTAGATGAAGTGGACCAACGAAAATCCCGGGTATTCTATGGCCCTGACCACATTGTCAACCGAGCCCAGTCCATCCAGACTCAAGTGTCTGGCCAAAAAGGTGGCCCCGGCGGCCTTGAGTATTTCCCGGGCGTCCAATTGCGGTCCCAGCCACCCAGTCTCCCCAACCCCGTAAGGACTTGAGTCAGTCACCGCCCCAAAAGGAATAGTGTTTAGAGGACAGATATTGCAATCCGCGAAAATCAAGAGCAGTCAGCGCGTTCGCGGCGCGGACGGTCAAAACCAAAGCGGAGAGAATGAAAGGAGCGTTTCAGGAAGCAGGAAATCAGCCACAGCGCGAGCCGAATACGGAAAGGGGAGGACACCATGTCAGACGACATGAATGGCGCACAGAAGCCGCCAGAGGGCGCAGAAGCCACCTCTTTCAAAATGAGAATCGACAAGACTACATACATCGTTTTTGTCCATTTCAGCAAGACAAGCACGGAAACCATCGAGGACAAAATCATGCGGCTGTTACAGTATGAAGCGCAGGAGAAGGACGCGCCGCGAACAGACTGACTGCGGAAAGGATAACAGGAATGGAGCAGTCAAAAACCACAATCCTCTACTCACGTTTGAGCCGCGACGTTGAACTGGGCGGTGAATCCACGTCCATCACCCATCAGAAGCAGATTCTTGAAAACTTCGCCATAAAAACGGGCTACCGAATTGGGCGCACTTTGCTGATGACGGGTGGAGCGGAACGCGGTGGGATAGACCCGACTTCCTCCGCATGATGGAAGAAATCGAAGTAGGTAACGTGCAGACACTTGTCATTAAGGATATGTCACGGCTTGGGCGCGACTATCTTCGTGTCGGGCTACTCATGGAGAAACTACGCGAGAAGAACGTGCGACTGATAGCCGTTGCGGAAAACATCGACACCGCCAAATACGAGGACGACTTCATGCCGTTCCGCAACATCATTTCGGAGTGGTACGCACACGCGACACGAGCAAGAAAATCAAGACGGTTTTCAAATCCAACATGGAGAATGGCAACCGCTGTTCAGGTTCAATACCTTACGGGTTCATTCGCAACAACGGCGACACGCAAGACCTCATCATCGACGAGGAAGCCGCCGCCGTTGTGCGCCGTATCTTCCAAATGGTCATCGGCGGCAAAGGCGTAAACGCCATAGCGCGGACGCTGATAAGCGAACAAGTGCCGATACCGTCAGAGCATTGGAAGCGGATAGGCATGGAAGTACGCACCGCAAACTATTCAGACCCTTGCGGGTGGACACCAACAACCGTAAGCTACATCATCGCCAAGCCAGAATACAAAGGCACGGTCGTACTCGGAAAGACGCGCAACATGACATACAAAGGCGTAAAGAAAGCCGTGAAAGTGCCACCCGAAGAATGGCATGTTTTTGAAAACGCCATGCCTGCGATAGTAGACGCTGAAACGTGGGAAAACGCACAGCGACTGAAGCGGACAGTACGCAAAGCGCCGAAATGCGACGAAGCCCCAAACCCGCTCACGGGGCTGCTCTATTGCGCCGACTGCGGGGCGAAACTTTCACACAGACGGTCGAGGAACAAAGAGGGCTACCGCGAGAACGCCTATTGCTGTTCACGTTTTCGCGGCATTACGCGACTTTGCTGGCTCCACTACATCAGCACCTGCGCCGTCGAGCGGCTTGTACTGAATGCAATTCGGCGTGTCAGTCGCTACGCGACGGACAACCGGACGGATTTCATCAAGCGAATCCGAGAAGCGTCAACGCTTCGTCAGGAGAAAACCGTAAGGGAAAACAAGAAGCGACTTACCAAATCAAAGCGCAGACACAGCGAACTGAATGGGCTGATACGAAAACTCTGTAAAGGAAACGCAGAGGGCAAAATTCCCGACAAACATTTTGAGAGTATCTTATCCGACTACGATGCAGAACAGACTATGCTTGAAGCGAGGATAAATGAGCTGCAAACGGCGGTTGACAGCTACAATGCAGATAGCATACGAGCCGACAGATTCATTGAACTTGCCGGACGGTATACAGACTTCGACACGCTCACCGCGCCAATGCTCAATGAGTTTGTTGAGAAAATCATCGTCCATGAAGCGGACAAGTCAAGCGTCAAGCGAGTACAACAAGTTGACATCTTCTTGAACTTCATAGGCGATTTCACCGTACTCGACGACTACGACGAATACACGCCAGAGGAACGCGACGCGATGGATGCGGAGCGGGAGCGCAAAGACAAGAAGAACGCCTACGAAAACGAGCGACGCAGGAGAAAGCGAGCCGCCGCAGAGCCAGTCTGACCGAAACCCGAAACAACAATCTGCGAACCGCCACCATTCCGACGGCGGTTTTTTGCACCCAAAAACAGAAAGGAGAAATCAATCATGGCAACCGATTACACAGAAAAAATCGCAGGGCTTGACGAGCAGATAGCCAAACTGGAAAACCACCGAAAAGAACTCATGCAGAAGAACAAGGAGCGTGAGCGCAAGGCACGGACAAAGCGGTTCATTGAGCACGGCGCAATCGTGGAGAGCGTCATCGGCGGCGTGGACGAACTCACAGGCGATCAATTCAAAGCGTTCATGGAGCGCATAGCGACCACGCCCGAAGCCCGCCGCGCACTCGAAGAAGCCAAGCGGCACGACGGCGGCAAGCCCGCACCGAAACCACCGATTCCGAAGCCGACTACGGGCACAGCAGAGCGCACGAACGGCGAAGCCGACAACAAGGGAGCGGAGTAATCTCACTCCCTTGTTATAGACAAGGGCGCACTTATACGTGTTGACACATGTGTGCGCCCTGCCGGGGGCGTATTGAACCTGTCGGTTCAATATCAGAGGTCTGCCACCTCTGAACTCTGGCGAACACGCGCAAATGCCCGACCGCAAGTGGTCAGCCCTTTTCGCGTGTCTGAACAAAGAGCCGCTATCTGTTCCGTTTCTTTCCGTCCGTTTTTTATCTCATCTCACCCAATCTCACAGAAAGGGGCAATCCCGTTGGCTATCTACCACCACAGTATCAAAATCATCAGCCGTGGCAAAGGCAAGTCGGCAGTCGCGGCGGCGGCGTACCGTGCGGGTGAAACCCTCACCAACGAATACGACGGAATCACCCATGACTACACGCGCAAAGGCGGTATCGTTCATGCCGAAATTCTCTTGCCAGAAAACGCGCCGAATGATTACAATGACCGCGCTACGCTCTGGAACGCCTTGGAGAAAGCAGAGCGTTACAAGACCGCGCAACTGGCAAGAGAGATTGAAGTCGCCCTGCCCGTGGAACTGACACAGGAGCAGAGCCTTGAACTTGTCCGTACCTACGTTAAAGAGAATTTTGTGAAAGCGGGAATGTGCGCTGACATCTGCGTACACGACAAAGGCGACGGCAATCCACACTCCCATATCATGCTTACGCTACGCCCCATCGACGAGTGTGGTAAGTGGGCGGCGAAATCGAAATCGGAGCATATGACCGACAAGAACGGCGAACGCATACGGCTGAAAAACGGGAACTTCAAATCGAGAAAAATCCCGACCACAGATTGAAATGAGCAGGACAAAGCCGAGGAATGGCGGGCGGCATGGGCGCAGTTTATCAATACCGCTTTGGAGAAAAACGGCATAGCGGGAAGCGTAGACCACCGCTCATATGCGCGTCAGGGCATAGAACAGATACCGTCCGTCCACCTCGGCGTTGCCGCTTCGCAGATGGAGCGCAAAGGAATCAGAACCGAGCGTGGGAACAGAAACCGAATCATCGAAATTAACAATAGGGAATTGCGTCAAACGAAGGCGCGGCTCAATAAACTGAAAAAGTGGATTGCCGACGAAGCCAAACACGAAACCGACGCACCGACACTTCGCGATGTACTTGACGCGATACTTCACGGCGGCGAGCCGAAAAGCCGCTACGCGAGGATTCGCGATTTGCAAGCAGCGGCTGATACGCTGTCATTTATGCAGACGCACAGAATATCGACCATCGCGGAACTGCAAGGCACTGTCTCGAAATACTACGGGCAGTTGTCTGACATCCGTGAGCAGTCGAAGCCCATAAAGCGCAGAATGGAAACGCTTGACGAGCATATCAAACAAGCCGAAACTCTTACGAAGTACCGCAAGGTCTACGAGCAGTACGCACAGCAAAAGCCCAAGAAGCACGAAGCGTTCTATGAATCACATCGCGCAGAGGTAACGCTCTACGAATCCGCGAGCCGCCACATGAATGAGCATTTGAATGGGCGAGCCAGAATCCCGATGAAGGAATGGAGAGCCAAGCGATCTAAACTCGCCACCAAGAGCCGCGCTCTCTCCGTGGAACTCCATTTACTCAAAGGCGAAATAAAAAAGGTCGAAGTGATACGCCGTCACGCCGAGGGCATACAGCGGACAATCACGCCGCCACAAAAACTACGAGGGAAAGAGTCGGATATATGAATGCCCTCGTAGGGTTGAGCCAAGACGAGATAGCAGTGATGGACGGCGGAAAATGTATCTGTCAGCTTCGCGGCGTTCGACCGTTCCTCTCTCGCAAATTCGACATCACCAAGCACCCGCGCTACAAGTACCTGTCCGACGCGGACAAGAGCCAAGTCTTTGACATCGAGAAGTACATCCGGCGCGTCCGCAAACCGCGCCCGCCCATCGCGCAGGATGAGGTGTTCGATTATTACGAAATCGACGGCTGACAATCAAACATCAAACGCAGTCTATCTGATGTGTAAACGTCAAAATTCTTTTTGACAAATAGACATCATCACATTATAATATGTAGTGTATTTGTCAAAGGAGCTGAGCCACCATGAGCAAACAGGCATTACTGCAAAACTTCCTGCAAAACGCGGGAGGCATTGTCACGTCAACACAGGTTACAGAAGCAGGATTCCATAGAAGTGTCCTGTCAGAGTTTGTGGCGAATGGCGACCTTGTTCAAGTCAGCCGAGGCGTGTACTTAAAGCCTACGGCATGGGAAGATGAAATCTATCTTTTGCAATACCGCTTCGGTAAGGGCATTTTCTCGCACGAAACGGCACTCTATCTGCATGGAATGACGGACAGAACGCCTGCGCGGTTCACGATGACTTTCCCGTGGGGATATAACGCCGTGTCACTCAAAGATGCGAACATTACCGCCAAAAGAGCTATCAAGGACTATTATGAACTCGGAAAGGCCGAAACCATCACTCCCGCCGGAAACCCTGTCATGGTATACGATATTGAGCGGACGCTTTGCGACATCGTGCGCGGTAACAATACTTGCGATATTCAAATAATCAACGCCTCGATGAAGCGGTATGCCGAATCAAAGGAAAAGGACATCCAAAAACTGATGGGCTATGCTGAGAAGTTGCACGTGAAACCGAAAGTCCTGAATTACATGGAGGTACTCTTATGATTACGAATAACCCAATGCAACTCAAAGCGTTCATCAAAAAAGAAAGCCGCTGAGAAGAACATATCGGCACAACTCGTCATGCAGAATTACGTCTTGGAGCGATTGCTTGAAAGAGTTTCTCTCTCCGAGTACAAACATAACTTCGTCCTCAAAGGCGGCTTCCTTATCTCGTCCATTGTCGGGCTGGACACAAGGGCAACAATGGACTTGGATACGACTATCAAAGGCTTTGACCTGACACATGAATCCATCCGCGAAATCTTTGATGAAGTAGTCAAGGTTCACATCAAGGACGACGTTGTATTTGAGGTCATCGGCACTGCCGACATCAGCGAAGGCGACGATTATCCCGGTATTCGTGTGAACCTGAAAGCGAACTACCCGCCTATCAGTGTTCCGCTTACCGTTGACGTAACTGCGGGCGACAAAATAACGCCCCGTGAAATTGAGTACACGTTCTCATTGATGTTCGATGAGCGTAGTATCAGTATCATGGCATATAATCTTGAAACGATACTTGCGGAGAAGCTCGAAACGGTTGTGTCGCGGGGCATTGCCAACACAAGACCGAGGGCCTTCTACGACATCTTCATCCTTTGGAAACCACGCGGCGATGAAATCAATCTGGACACCCTGAAAAACGCGCTTGCAAAGACCTCGGAGAAACGTGGCAGCGCAAGGGTGATGAGCCGCTATGATTCCATCCTGTCCGATGTTTTCGCAAGTGAACAAATGCAAGGCTTTTGGAAGAAGTATCAGAGCGAGTTCGACTACGCCGCTGACATATCTTTCGATGCAGCGGTCGGTACGGCAAAAGAGATAATGTCTGCTTTGGATATTTAGAGGATAATGGTGGTGGAGATGAAAACGCATGAACAAACATGAGCAGAAAGCCATTCAAAGCCATGGCAAAATTGCCGATAGCTAAGATAGTTCTTTCGAGGGCAGATTCACATTGCCTTTCAATCGCAAACTAATAGAGGTACTCGACCTGCCGGACAATGGGCGGTTGCTTGACATTGCTTGCGGTAATGGCAGGTTTCTGAAAATGCTCCGCCAGAGCCGGACTTTTCAGGGCTTCGGCGCGGACATTTCGGATGAAATGGCAAAGGCCGCGAGCCGCGATATTCCTGACATGGAGTTTGTTGCGACACCCTGCGACAAGCTACCGTTCCAAGACGGTTTTTTCGATGTGGTAACAGTATGTGCGGCGTTCCACTATTTCCCGGACATCGTGGCTTTTGCAACAGAGGCAAGACGCATTATCAAGCCGGGAGGCAGGCTGTATATCGCGGAGATTTACTACTCCAAAGTCCTAAGGACGCTCGCCAATCCGTTCATCCGATTCCACCCGTCAGGCGATGTGAAATTCTACGCACCGGAAGAAATCACGGTATTGTTGAATTGCAACGGCTTTAACTGCGAGCCTGTTCTGATTGATGGAAACATCATGATTATAACTGGAAGTAAGAGGTGTTCGTATGAAGTATGAAGCAACGCTGATTGCGGTCAAGGATATCGAGCGTTCAAAAGCGTTTTACAAAGAATGGCTTGGGTTGGATGTCGTGGCCGACTTTGGAGCCAACGTCAGCCTGACAGGTGGTATTGCATTGCAGACCGTTGAAACTTGGAGCGAGTTTATTGGCGGACGCGAGATAGGCTTCAAGAACAATGCAGGCGAACTGTATTTTGAAGAAGATGACTTCGACAGTTTCGCGGCCAAGCTTAACGGATTAGAACTTGTTCACCCGCCTTTGGAACACCGATGGGGACAGCGCGTAGTCCGCTTTTATGACCCGGACGGTCACATCATTGAGGTTGGCGAAAACATGAATGCGGTTGTACGCAGATTCATGAAAGCGGCATGACCGTAAGCGAAATCGCCGCAATAATGGACGTACCGGAGGATTACGTTCAAAACGAATTGAAGAAATAATCTATAACACATATCGTTTCCCCAAGCCGAGCGGCAACAGCCACTCGGTTTTTTTATTGCACGAAAGAAAGGTGAGCATGACCTATGGCATACCGGGCGAGGGATTCCCCTGCCGTGCGCCGCCGATTATGGCGGCGTTTTTTCATTTACTGACAGAATCCACCTATCCTGAATCTGTCCTTGACAAATGCTTCCGAAGGGCGTGGTCACACCGAACTGCCCGCCGGTAGACTGGTAGCCCAGGTTGTCAGCGACAATCACCGTGAGATCAAGATTGCGGCGGGCACAATGAAGCAGGTGCTTTAAACCTATTCCGAAGGCGTCTCCGTCGCCTACGGTCAGGACAATCTTTTTCTCAGCCGGCAGAGCCACCCTCAGACCAACTGCCAGAGCATAGACCCGACCGTGGGTTCCGGCAAAATTATCCCCGCGCCAAGTGTTGAAGGTTTGCCGACCAGCACAGCCGAGCCCTGTGCCCCAAACCACGTCAGAAGTACCCAACCCAAGTCTTTCGATAGCCAGCAATACCCTTTTGTGGACCTGCCCCAGTCCACAACCCGAACAGGTGGTACTGGGAATTTTTTTGGGCCTGAGGTATTTGGCGTATAGCCTGTCCATTTCATCCTCCAACCATTGGGCTTTGAGCTTGAACGCCTCCCGGTCAACCCGGTTAAGCCTTACTGCGGCCTTGCGTTACCAAGCCTCACGCTCAAAAGGCTTCCGGGCCAAGGGCCGGCCTTGAATTAAATCACTAAAGTCATTAAGAAGTTCGGAAATCGCCGGTAGCTCGCCGCACCGCCCCAAAAAATGAACCTCACCTCCGGAAGCCCGCTGAACCTCCCGGACCAGCTGACCATCAAGGTTTAACTCGACCACTAAATGGGTCCGATGCCTTTCAAAGAGATGGTCCTGGAAGGGACACAGGGATTTGAGGCGGATGGCTCCAACCTTGAGCCCTCTGGCCCGAGCCGCCTTGACCGCACTCCTGACCACCCTGGAAGGGCTACCGTACCTCACCGCAACCAAAGGTGGATCATCGTCAAGATGGGTCAACTCGCTTTGAACGATCAAATCACGGTGATTGCGGATCTTGTCGACCAGCCGGTATGTGTGTTTCATCTGGGCCTCGACTTACTCGGTGTCGTAACCTTCCTCGGGGGGAGTCCAGTCTGAGCAGGCCCCGCCCAGGCCCAGACCCAATATTACCGGTGGAACGTCAATGGCGTCCGTGGCCGGATAAAAATCCGGTCCCTGATGGGCCTGGCGAGCCGGCAGGGGCAAACCTAGTTCGGCCGCCTCTTGCGAAGTCTCGGGGATTTCAAAAGCCTCCTAACCATCAGTTACCAATTGGTCGGCCAAAATGGTGACCGGGGTACGAAAACGCTCAGAGAGCTTAAAAGCCTATATGGTCATTTGGAAGGCTTCTCTTACTCCCTCAGGAGCCAGCACGATGGTCTCAAAATTGCCGCCATGGGTTGGATAACGCGAAAGATAGAACTCCCCCTGTCCGGGCGCCACAGTAATGCCACTGACCGGCCCAACTCTCTGGGCGTCAAGCACCACCACCGGCACTTCAGCCCCAATGGCCCAGCCGTATGGGTCGGCATACAGGACGTAACCTGGTCCGCTGGTTGAGGTCATGGCCCTTAAACCCCCCAAGGAAGCGCCAACGGCCATGTGAAGGGCGGCGGTCTCGTCTTCAGCCTGAAGGTAGTAACCGCAGGCTGACAGAAGGCGCCTGGACATATTTTCGGCGATCTCGGTGGCTGGGGTAATCGGGTAGCCGCTGTAAAAATTAAGTCCGGTCAACAAAGCCGCCTCGGTGATGGCGGCATTTCCGGTGTCAAAGCGTCTTTTCACGATCCAACCCTTCCCATAAATTAGCCCTTTGCAATTTGAGTCACACTGTTGTCAGCTCAAGCCTGAGCCGGGCTAACCCCTGGCCGCCAATCTTTCACTTCCAGGCAAAAATCAGGGCAGGCCAGAAAACAGACTTGACACCCGACACAGCGGTCGACTCTTTTAGGCGATGGGGGCCGATAACCCTTGGCATTGTGCCCTTGACCAGGCTCAAAGACGTCATTGGGGCACAGTTCCAAACAGTAGCCGCAGCCCTTGCAGGTTTCAAAATCAACCACCACTTCCAGCTTCCTCTTAGCGGCGGTTGGCGGCCCAACCGCATCTGCGCCCAAAGAAGCAGTTAATCCATGAGAGTTCTGGTCAGACACACAAAGGCCTGAAACTGGCGGTTGGCTTTCCAATCCCTGTCCTCGGGCGGCCAGCTCCTCATATACCTTGACCAGTTTTAAGCGCTGAACCTTGCCGCTAGGCCCTTTGGGCAGATCGTCTAGCCGATAAAAGCGCTTAGGCACTTTCCAAGGGCTGAGCCTTTGCCAGCAGAAGGCCGATAAAGCTATCTCATCGATTAGTTCCGAAGAGGTCAGGAAAGCCACCACTTCTTCACCGTACAGGGGATGCGGCACCCCTACAGCTGCGGCCAGCACTACCGACGGCCATAACAGGATGGTTTCATCAATCTCTTTCGGAGAAATCATTTCCCCTGCCCGGTTTATCAACTCCTTAAGACGGCCTGAAAGAATTAGATAACCGTCTTCATCAATTTCACCCAGATCTCCTGTCAGTAGCCAACCATCCACCAAAGATTCTGCCGTGGCCTTAGGATTGCGCCAGTAACCACTAAAGACGTTGTCACCCTTGACCGCCACCTCTCCAGGACCCAAGGGACCTCTAAGGCGGCCATCAGCACTCACCGGCCCGTCTATAATCTTTCCCTCAATCACCAGACCAAGCCGGCAGCCGTAAGGGAGCCCAACCGAGCCTGGCTTGCGCCTAGCTGGCGGCCTCCGATATGCCAAAGGACTCAACTACCGGGATCCCCAGCTCCCTTTCCAGAGTTTCCATCGTCGCCTTAGGAAGCGACGAGGAGGCCGACCGGATTAACATCAATGTTTCAACCTTGTCCTTGGAAGGCAAACCCCGAGCCAAGAGAATTGACAAAATGGTTGGGACAGCACTGATTATGGTGACCTTATGCTCCCAGACCCAGTCCCAAAGGCGGCTGGCCCTGAACCGGTCGGGCATTACCACCTCCATCCCGGCATAGAACGGAGTTAGCAAGGTGACAACCAAGCCGTTAACATGGTGAACTGGCAATAGACACAAGGCCCTGTCGGCGGAGGTCAGCTCATGGGCCTCAGTAACGTTAGCGCACTCGGCCAAAAGGTTGCCATGGCTTAGCTCAACCCCTTTGGGCCGGCCGGTAGTCCCAGAGGTAAAGAGGAGCACGGCTAAAGATTTGTCCGGCGGCGACTGAACGGACACTTGGCGGAGCTTTAACAGCTCCAGCCCTCTGCCGGTCAACAGGAGGTCAGAGCCGGCATCTGAGCAATGTCTACTTCCAGCCCCTGGGAGCTAAGGATCTGCGTCAAATGTTGGCTCAAGACAAAGTCAGCCCCAAGCCGGTGTCTGGTTCCAAAATAAACCCCGCCGGGCGCCTGGAGGCCAATTCCACCAGCTGGCCTATGGAATCAAGTGTTATCATAACCAATCATTACTTTAGACGGGCAATAAAAAAAGCGCCTCCGGCCTGCTCCACATCAAGGAACAGTTCCGGCCTAGCGCTCTAGCCTCAGTCGGTATAAATTTAATAACTTCAAAAAGTTACATGGTTAATTAAGGGTTTAAACTCCAATGGTCGATATCTGTCAAGAAAAAAATACAGGATAAAAAGCTGATAGTGCTCCAAAATCGAAAGACAATAAAGTCATAAATTCATTCAAAATTAGTACTAATTTATATTATATTAAAATAATTATTAAATCATGATAAAAATATCGGTAAATCGCTGAACAATAGCCGTTGAAATTATGCTGCTGCTGGCCGAAACTTAAAGAAGGCCAGACTGAAGATAAAACACAAGAACAAATCGCTCAAATCGGACCACTGACAAGTGCGGCCAAGGAAGTTAGCTGATGGGCAAGACTTTTTACGCCCCAATCCAAGGCCTAAGCACCAAGACCCGCCCAAAACCAAAAAAGTCTAACAAAGCCCATTGACTATTTCCAAATTTTTGATCGTTGCGGACTTAAGGTTATATTGACTGACTTATTGCAGACCGAGATTGCCAAGACTGCCGCTCTAACCAATTTTTGAAAACCCCGCCCTTCGAGTTAGCCAACAATACAGCCGTGGTCCTGCTAAAATAATTAAAATCAACCTCATAGCCTGCATTGTAACTACAAAAGAGAGATCGGCTACTGAGCCTGAGGCAATGATGGTCACCGCATCAAGCCCTCCAGGACAGGTGGCCAAATAAGCGGTCAGAGGCGAAAGCCCCAGAAACTTAACCAAGAAAAGGCCAAACAAGGCGCAGCCGAGTAACATCAAAAAGAGAGCTAAAGTTATGGCTGGAATGGCTTTAAAGAGGTAGAGCAGTATCTGGCGGGTAAAGCTTAAGCCGATCCGCCAGCCGATCAGGTAATAGGCCGGATAAAGGAGCCAGGGAGGTAAGACCACGCCCCTACCCGATATGCCCTGGATGAGGGCCGCCAAAAACATCGGGATTAGAAAATTGCCCCCGGGGAGAGGGATTTTACGGGCTAGAAATATCCCAATAAACACGCTTACTAGTGGAATCAACAAGCCCGGTATATTAAATGCGGGGAAAAACAACACAGTTGGCCGGGCCATTGATTCCGAATTAAAAAAGATGCTTGAAATCAATACGGCCGCCAGCGACACCAGCAAGACCCTAAGGTACTGGGTAAATGCCACTATCCGGGGATCAGCCCCGTAGGGCTCAGCCATCAAAACCATAAACGATGCTCCCCCGGGCGAGAGACACCAAAAGGCCGAAGAACCGGGGAGGATTTTTAACCTGAACAAAAATATGGAAGCTAAAGCTCCCATTATTACCCCCCAAACTGTTCCACCCAAAAGTAAAGGCCAGGAGGTTATCAAGGTGGCCAAAGACTCCCGGGTAAAGGAGCGGGCCACCAGGGTTCCCAGCAGGCCTTGAGCTAGGGAAAATGTCCAAGCCGGCACCCTTGGGCCCTTTTCCCAGATGGCCATGATGATGCCGGCAGCCATCGAACCCAAAAAAGGAGCGGCCGGGCAGGCCAGAGCTCTTAAAACAGCAGCCAGGATAATTGAAAGAACAATCAGGCTAATCCAGCTAATAACTTTTTGGCGGACACCTCCCGGTTTCTTCAATTCTTTTTCCAAGATATCAAGCCTTTGTTTCAATTGATACCGAAGGCAGGCTAAGTAATGTTTCAATAGAACTTTTAGGACTGGTCAAAACGATAAAGGGCTGGTCAGTCAGGAGCAAGGCGGCATTGGCCATGGAAATCTGGGCCAGGACGATAGCCTCATATTGACTCCCCAGCTCAATGGCTTTTTCGGCTATTAAGCGATCGTGCTGCTCAACCTGACCAAGGCCAATGGCCTGGGCAGCAGCTTCCAACAAAAAAATGTCCGCTTGGGCCTTGGTCATACCCAGCCGGCGGGCGGCGCTTTGAAAGACAGCAGCGCTTGAGTCGGTCGTCGCCGGGAAGGTACACAAAATAGCCGTTTTCCGGTTTAACCTGACCGCTTGTTCCAACATGGCCCGATCAGCGCTGACTAAGGGAATGCTAAAATTGCTCTGCAGCTGTTCCAAATAAGGGGTGTAGACAGTGCAAGTTAAAAGGATCGCCTCAGCTTGGTCATCGGCGGCTTTGGTTATAATTTTAAGCATCCGGCTGAGGCACTGCTCCGTCACTCGTCCCTCTCTTTGGACCAAGGCCTGAAGGCCTTCATCCAAATAATTTTTTATTCGCAGTGAGGATTCTGCCCTAAAAGCCTGCATCATGGGAATTACCGCATTTAGGGTTACGCTGATCAGGCCGATATTTTTGCCGATATTTTTCATATTAATAAACCGTAATCTATCAATAAAAGCAACCGGAAAAGTTCTTAAGCAGGCTCTAAAAGAGCCTGCTTAAGAAAAATATAAATTTATTATTCTATTTATTTTTACTCAAAATTTTATCGACATTTACTTTATAGTCTTCCAAAACTTCCTGATGATAGGCTTTATAGTCGTTACTATCAAGAAACATGGGGACCATTCCATTTTTGGCCAGCCAGTCCTCCCATTCTGGAGTCTGGGAGACCTTTTTCATCAGATCAGAATAGTAAGTCACAACTTCGGCTGGGGCAGATTTCTCAATGATGACCGCTCGGCTTTGTTGTTGGTCGATATCATAGCCCAGTTCCTTAAAAGTTGGGACATCGGGCAAATCTCGGTACCGATCAAAAGCCGAAACGGCCAAGGTTCTGAGATCGCCATTTTTCACGTGTTCACTTGCTTCAGCCGGACTCATAGCCCCCATGTCCACATGACCGCCCAAAAGGGCCGCCAATATATCGCTTCCCGACTCAAAGGGTACATATTGAATATTGATCCCGGCCTGCTCATTGAGCAGCTCACAGATAATGGTGTCATCGCTAAGATTACTTGAGCCTGCGAATTTTAATTTGCCGGGATTGGCCTTGGCAAAAGCAACTAATTCTTCGATCGTTTTAAAAGGAGATTTAGGCTGTAAAACTACCATGTTGGGATCTTTGCTGAAGTGAGCTATGGGCGTAAAATCCGTTGGACTTACGGGAGAGTTGCCGGTCAAGGGCACGGTAAAATAGCTCGAAGAGGTCACCGCTATAATGTAGGGACTGGCCTGCTCACGGAGATAGGCATAGGCAATGGAATGAGAACCGCCAGGCTTATTGAGGACCACCACTGGCTGCTCACACAGCTTATAGTCGGCAATTACCTTAGCTATGGCCCGAGCGAAAAGATCCGCTCCGCCGCCAGCTGAATTGCCCACCAAGAGGGTTACCGGCCGATCGGGCTTCCACTGAGCTTGGGCCGGTTGTGAGATGACGCCAAAAACCATAATCGTCAAGATCAATAGAAATAAAACAACAATTTGATGATTTTTATTCATCGTTTTCTCCTTAAATATGGTTGTTATAAGTTGTTATAACCGGCAGAGAAACTCTAACAGCGGCCTTTGTTCCTCTCACCGATCAGGAAAGACTATGACTCCTAAGTGGTGTCTCAGGCTCGGGCAACATCGGATTGACGGTCCGCTTTCTTGGCCGATGAGCTTTTCCGGGCCCGCTTGATGGCGTTTATAATAGGGGTTCCGAAAGCTAAGCCCAAGGCCAGCAGCAATACTACGATGACAATTGGTTTTCCGAGCATGGTGCCAATATTGCCATCGGCGAGCATCATGGCCTGCCGAAGGGATTTTTCGGTCATGGCTCCCAAAACGATGGCCAAGACCATGGGGGCGGCAGGGATCTCCAGCTTTTTCATGACATAACCCAGCGCCCCAAAGAAAATCGTTAAACCCACGTTAAATAATGAGTTATTCAAGGAATATGAACCGATGAGGATAAAACCCATTACCACTGCATTTAGGATAGGCGCTTTGACTTTCAAAACCTTAATGAAAATGGGCAGCCCTAAAATACCCAAGATGAGTAAACAGACATTTCCAACATACATGCTGGCGATCAAGCCCCAGGCAAAATCCGCATTGTTTCTAAAAAAGGCTGGTCCCGGGGTCAGACCAAACATCATCAGCGCACCCATCATGACGGCTGTGGCCCCTGAACCGGGAATCCCCAGAGTAAACATCGGGACCATGGCCCCCATTGAGGCGGCATTGTTGGCGCATTCGGGAGCGGCTACCCCTTCAATGGCCCCTTTACCGAATAAATCCGAACGTTTGGAGGTGCGTTTGGCCAAGTCATAGGACAAAAAGGCCGCTATGGTGGCCCCGGCGCCAGGCAGCAATCCAATTATAAAACCTAAAATTGTACCCCTAAAAATATGGGGAGCGCAATATTTCCATTCCTGTTTGTTGGGAAATAAATTCTTAATTTTAATTGAACTCTGATCAACATTAATATCGCTAGAAGCATTTTTAACTGTTATTATTTCGGCTATACCAAATAATCCCATAGCTACTGGTATAAAATCAATTCCTTCAAATAATTGTATCGCTCCTAATGTATATCTTTGTCCACCCGTCACTAAATCAAGACCAATAGTTGCAACAAATAAACCTAAAAACGCACTTAAAAACCCTTTGACCGGCGATTTTCCGGTCATACCGGCAATAGACGTCAGCCCCAAGATCATCAATGAAAAATACTCAGCCGGCCCAAAAGCCACAGCAAAATTAGCAATTATAGGCGCAACCAACATGAAGACCACGACGCAAACCGTTCCTCCGATCACCGAAGCATAGGCGGCAATGCCTAAAGCCTTGCCAGCCTGCCCTTGAACCGCCAGAGGATACCCGTCCAAGGTCGTCATAACTGCTGCCGAATCACCGGGAGTATTAATCAAAACGGCACTTATGGATCCACCGTACATGGCCCCATAATAAACCCCGGCCAACATGATTATGCCCGTCACCGGCTGCATTCCGTAGGTCAGAGGAAGCAAAACAGCTATACCCATCGAAGGCCCCAGACCTGGCAAAGCCCCGATGATGACCCCGGCTAAGACCCCGACAATGGCGTACATTATAGCTAAAGGATTGTCTAATAAAATAGAAAAACCTAAATATAAATTATGCAATAAATCCATTTTATTATTACCTATATTCCAAATAATCCTCTCGGCAGAGGCACTTTAAGAAATAAATCAAAAATCAGATAAAAACTTATCCCACTTCCTATTCCAACCAATATGGAAGTCCGCCAGGAAGGTGTACCTAAAAATTTGGCCATGGCTATAATTCCCAGGGTCAGACTAATAAGAAACCCTAAGGGGTTGGCCAAAATAACTATCAAAATAGAACTTACTATGACTACGATAAAATTTTTTATATCTTGCTTTTTAAAAAATTTTATTTTATTTTCCTCGGTATTATTATCTTTTTTATCATTAGTTTTATCTTTTTTTGACTGACGCATATTTAATAGTTGCTTAAAAAATAGCCAAAATCCACATAATCCAATCCCAGCGGCGGTCAAATAAGGCATAAATGCTGCGCCAGGCGTTGTACCCCGGAAAAAGATCAATTTAGTTTTCTGGCCAATCAGAAAAATTGTTATGGCCAGAACAATTGCTCCTAAACCAAAAATCATTTCAGCCTTATTTATTTTTTTTGGCATTTTATATGCTCCTTAAAATAAATTTTATCTTTATTTTATAGTCGGACCAAGAGCTTTCAATTGCTCGTTCAAATGCTCCCAAGCTTGCCTAGCTGCCTGGAGGGCCTGACTTGGTTCGCTGGGCTGGGCAATTTCAACCGAAAGGTAGCCTTGAAATCCAATTGTTTGGAGAGCTTTAAAAATTGGGGCAAAATCAATTGAGCCCTGCCCTGGAACTGTCCGCCCGCTATCTGAAGCGTGAACATGGGCCAAGACATTTTGGGCTTGAAAAATTCCTGCCGCTGGCGATTCATCCTCAAGGGCCATATGATAGGTATCCAACAAAAGACGAGCGTTTGGGGCTCCTAACTGATTGAGCCACTTAACTCCGTCCCAGGTCGAGTTGATGTTGTTGATGCTCCGGCGCTCTTGAGGCTCCAAAGCTATGAGGACGTCTTGGGACTCTGCGTAAGAGCAAATTTCCAAAAGGCTGGCTTTCAGCCACTGCCAGCCTGTAACCGGATTGTCCGCCGGCAGCTGGCCTCTAAACTTACCTATGCCCACTGGCCCGTGACCGAACTCAGCGGCCAAGTCAATTAACTCTCTGGCCCACTCAATGCTCCTTCGGCGGACATTTTCGTCCGGATCGGTCAAGGTCAAGTGATCTTGGGCCACCAGCGGCGCTGTCCCTATGCCGCAAACCTCAAGGCCGGTTCTTTTGAGGACATCTTTTAATTCCTTAATATCCAGCCTTTGCGGGCGGCGAACAAACAGCTCGACCCCGTCATAGCCAAGACCGGCGATATCCTCCAAAGTCGCCGTCAAATCCGATCCCCGGTAAGCAGCCAAGCTGACCGAGGAATCCGGCAGGACAATACAGTAGGCAAGTTTCATAAAATCAACCCTTATGTCTTTCTAGCCCCAACAATACTTTAACGCTTTTTAACATTTATTTATCTCTTTTTTGATAATTTTTTATTTAATGACTTATATCCGTCCAATAACATTGGCATCAGGCAATATTTACAGTATTAATTTGTAGTTTGTTCGGTTGATAATCAGGCGTTAGTGTTGTTAGCGGCCATCCTAGCCGCCATCCGGTAAGCTTGCTCCCATGCTCCCGACTGGGCTTTACCCTGGCCGGCAATATCGTAAGCTGTTCCGTGAGATGCGGTGGTCACCGGAGCCGGCAGCCCGGCAAACACAGTTACTCCATTATCAAATCCTTGGAGTTTCATAGCTATTTGCCCTTGGTCGTGGTACATGGACACTGCGCCATCAAAATCGCCCCGAAACAATTTCATAAACAAGGTATCAGCCGACCAAGGGCCTGTGGCCTCGATTTTTTCGGCCCTGGCTTGTTCCACGGCTGGGCCAATGACTTCAATTTCCTCGCGGCCGCAGGTGCCGTTTTCGCCGGCGTGGGGATTAAAGGCCGCCACCGCAATTCTGGGCTGGGCAAAACCGGCCAGCCTCTGAGCTTTATCCAAAAGACGGACCGAGCGCAGGATATTATCCAAAGTCAGGTACTTGTATATATCCCGGCTTGGAATATGACTGGTAACCCGGGCGGTCCAGATATTATTTAGAACACCCAATTCACTGGCGTACTGAGTGCTTTCAAAAAAACCTTTTAGCAAATCAACTACCCCATGGAGCTTAAAACCAGCCTCCTTCATCGAAGCTTTGTTGTTGGGGGCAAAGCAGACGCCATCAAGGAGACCATGGCGGCAAAATTCTACGGCCTGCTTGAGGTTTTCAGCTGCCTCCCGACCGTATTCCACCGACTTTTGGCCGATAGTTACTTGTGAGGCATCCATAGCTCCGGTATTTAACAAAGCCAAGCCAGGGGCAGCCAAGGCCTCTGAAATTGAGGAAGTGGCGGCGAAATCAAATTCAACTTTGGCGATTTGCTGACCCATCTTGAAAACTCGCTGATCGCCGATAATCACTGGTTGAGCAATTTTGGTAAAAAACTCCCCCGAAGCAGTTTTGGCAACTATTTCAGGACCTATACCAGCCGCATCACCCATGGTTATGCCAATTTTTGGCCTCTTCATATCTTTGTCCTTATTTAGCCTAATTGTTGGTCCAG
This sequence comes from Deltaproteobacteria bacterium, assembly GCA_031271165.1. GTDB lineage: Bacteria > Desulfobacterota > Desulfarculia > Adiutricales > Adiutricaceae > JAISWF01. The sequence goes on along the minus strand of JAISWF010000272.1, from coordinate 23,770 downwards.
CTCTCGGCGCAAAGCCCAGAGAGCCGAATCTTTGGGCTCTTCAATCATGTCGTAAGTAAGTACCGTTCCGGCTGAGATATCGGCCTTAAGAGGGTTGCCAGAAGCGAGATGAGCCGCCGCAGGGTTGTCCGGACTAATGGGTACGGCCGGTATTATCTGCGACCGGTAGGCAGGGTCATGATCGCCACCAATAATTTGACCGGCTTTGAGGTCATATTGGGCAACTCGGACCACATCGTAGGTTTGTCTTGCCTGGCCGCAACCTGTATCAACCCCCAACAGGACCGCTGACAGTAAACTAATGGACGACTCAACTCCGCACAAATGATAGGGCCGGTAAATAAGGGCGGCTGAGCCGTCGAAATTGGTGATCTGGCCTTTGGTGGCCAACACCTTTTGAGCATAGGCATTGGCGCAGCGTACAACCAGAAAGACTCCGCCGCCCAAACCTGCTTCCTCCGGTCGCCGCAAGCAGCAGACCATGTCGATAACGGAATTTTGGTCTAATAAACCCCCATTTTTTTTCAGGCAATAAGCTGACGGGATTTCCGAAATCCTTAAAATCCCATGAATTAAAGGGGCCAGACTCGGCGAAAAACCGGTGGCGTTAGCAGCCAAGAGCATTTCCGATAAATCGTAAGACCCATAGGTCGGAATATTCTGAAGAGCTAACTGGCGTTGCTCAAGAAATTCAGCCACCCGGCCCGAAATAATGGGCTCAAAAAACGGCCTGAAAGCTTTGGCAATCTTGACCTGAGAAAAAAAAGGAGGTTTAATGACTTTATCGGTTTTAATAATAATACTATCATCTTTTTCATCGAATATTAACTCTCCATCAGTGGCTTTACCTGCGCATATTATTTCTAGTCCCACCAATTTTGCCCATTCGACTAAACCCATCAGCAAGCCGTGTTGGTCGCCATCTACTGGGGTATAAACTACACCATTTTTAATGGCTTTCTGGCGCAATAATGGACCAATGACGGTGTCGCAGCCTTTGGTGATCATGGCCACGCTTTTGCCGTTTTCAATGGCCTGGGAAGCATAAATTGCCGCAGCCTCAGCTACCCCAGTTGATTCACAAACAATGTCAATGCATTCGACTTCAAAGGCCAATTGAGCTCGATCGGTATAGACATATTTACCCTGCTCGATTGATGCCGCCGCCTGGGCGGCGCTGTCACTATAGACCAGCTCTGAGGGATCAAGCCCGGCTTGCAATAGTGACTCGTAGGCTTTTTCTTTCTGTACATCGGCTACCAACAGAACTTTCAGCCAAGGAGTGGGGCCTTGCTGGGCGACGATGGCCGTGCCGTAAGCACCCGAGCCGATCAAAGCCGCATTAACGGTTTTATTTCGACCATACTTTTTAAAAAGATGATGATAAATCATGACCCCTCCGTCAGGCTGGAATTAAGAGCATTTTACCAACCGCCCCAGATTTTAAACTATCGAAAGCTTTTTCGAATTCTTCAAGCTTGTATACGCCGCCAATTATTTTATTCATAAAAAAATTACCTGAATTAAGTATTTTTTCGCATTTTTCCCACGTTTGATACATTCTTCGGCCGGTAACACCAAAAATCTTAGCCTCCTTGTAAATGACGTTGGTCGTTAAATCTAAAGATATTTCTTGGTTGGGCAATCCAACCAGCACAAAGGTCCCGCCCAGCCTCAACCAATTAAAACCCTCTTTAATGGCCGCCACACTGCCGGTATAGTCGACCACCACGTCAGCCCCGCCCCGACCCAATAACTTGAAAATGGCCTCAGCCGCCTGGCTCTTGGAGGAGTCCACCGTCAGATCGGCTCCTAATTCAGCAGCCAGAGCCATTTTCTGGGGGACCACATCGGTGGCGACTACCTTTTTGGCCCCCAGGATCTTAGCGGCATTGACGGCCATCAGCCCGATGGGGCCGCAGCCCATGATCACTAAGTTTTTTCCTTTTATTTCGGTCTCAGTCAGGCCGTGGACGGCCACCCCCATCGGTTCGAGCATGGCTCCAGTTTGATAATCAACCAAATCTCCAAGTTTCCACAGGCAATCTTGAGGGACACCAATATATTCGGCAAATGAACCCGGCACATGGACACCTATTATCTTCATATTTTCACAGATATGACGATTATCAGTGTGACATTGACCACAGTTATTGCATGGAATATGAGTTTCACCGGCGATCCGATCCCCCAGCTCAAACCCGGTCACCTTGGCTCCTTTTTCGACAATATCGCCGGCAAACTCATGTCCAAAGACCATCGGCGGCTTGACCCGGTTCTGGGCCCAAGGGGTCCAGGGATAAATATGTTGATCAGTTCCGCAAATCGCTGTTGCTTTGACTTTGACCAAAACTTCGTGGTCACCAATTGTTGGAATCGGCCAGTCAGTGCGATAAACCGCCCCAGGCTCGGCTGTTTCTTTGACAACGGCCTTCATGGTACCTTTCATTGCCTTCCTCCATTTTTGAAAACAAATTCCTCAATCGACCGCAAAATATTCGGGCCGCTTAGGCCGCCGGACTTGGTTATCACCAAACCATCGTGCTGGTCGGTCAGTACTTTGGCCGCCACTACCCCGGAAGATATCTCGGCCAAAGGAATGACCCCGGCGCTGTTCATTTGAGCCAAGATGCCGTGAAGGGTGTCGCCGCCAAAAATGACTAAAGTGCCTACCTTACTTTTTTTTAATATTTGGCATGTTATTTGACTAATATTGCTAGCTATTTGTTTTGATATTTCTTTAAGACTGTCATTTTGGCTGTCAATATAGTCATCAATAAAAGCAATTTCGCTTGTATCTTTCACCGCTCGGACAATAACCCGGCCGCAAATGTTTAATTGTTCGGCCAGCTCGGCAACATACTTTTGACCGGCCTCAGATTGAGGATACAAGGGCTCGAGCTTTTGTAATTTAGTCAGAGTATAAGTAGCAAAACCCAAAAACTCGCCAAAGGCTAATTGTTCAATGGCAATGGGGTTAACGCTCCCAGAGACGACTAAGAGGGTGCTCGGGACCTGAGCCAGCTTAAACTCTCGCTTTGGCAGCATTAGAAGATCGGGTAAAATCTCGGCAAACCCGGCACAGCCCGAAAGCAAGTTTAAATTTTGGCCCTCTTTTAGGTGGGCCCCAATAGCCGCCAGATCTTCCACACTTTCTGCATCCATAATGCGGATGGTTTTAGTTTCCGGTTTTACGGCGGCCTGAGCATAGGCAGCCCGGGTTAAATTTTCGGTCGGCAGGCCCGCTTGAAGATGGATAATTTCGGCTACCGAACTATGTTTGACCGGGCTGAAAGGATCAACCGAAAAAACACTCTGGGCGACTTCGACCCCGTCAATGTACTGAATACCTGAGCGGGTCACCCGGCGGTTTTGAGGAAAAGCCGGGACAAAAGTCAGAGAATTTTCCCCGCTGGCTTCCAGAAGTCCGGCCAGTTCGGCCCCGATATTACCGCGTAAAGCCGAATCGGTTTTTTTGTAAAAATATTTGAAACCATGTTTTAAAGCTCGGGATGTGACATTATAAATCAAATCATAGGCTCGCTGGGGGCTTAAATGTCTTGATTCAGTATTAATCACCAGTACATCGGCGGTATAGCCGGCTTCAAAAGAAAGCTGATCAACGGTCAAGACCAGGGAGGCTATCCCTTTTTTCGAAAACTGAACTCCCGTATCAAGAGCCCCGGTAAAATCATCGGCGATAATTAATAATTTATTATTTATAAAGTTATTTACATTTGCCGATGCAATAGTCATTATATATGCCTATTAAATATATTTATCTTGATACTTGATTTATTGCTAACTTTTTGTCGCTAGGCCTATAAATTAAATTTATTTTTAGCCATGACTACAGCCATGTCTAAAGCCTCAACCAGGCTTTCTTCATTGGCCCGGCCTTCTCCGGCCTTACCAAAAGCAGTGCCGTGGTCAACCGAAGTCCGAATTATCGGCAAACCAACTGTTATATTGACGCCGGACATGGATACATAGCGGTTGGTTGCCAAATCAAGCTTAAAGCCGGCCAGTTTAAGCGGGATATGCCCTTGATCGTGATACATGGCCACCACCACATCATACTGATTGGCTTGACACTTAACGAACACCGTATCCGGGGGGATTGGACCCTCGACGATAATTCCCATGGCCTGAGCTTGCTCAATGGCCGGAGTTATCTCGCGAGCTTCTTCCCAACCAAACAGTCCATTTTCACCAGCGTGAGCGTTTAAGCCGGCCACGCCAATCCGAGGCTTTTTAAGGCCCATGAGATTTAAGCCTTCTTGGGCCAGTTTAATCACCTCAAATATACGTTGTTTTGTAATTTTATCGCAAGCCTCGCGCATTGAGCAGTGCGTAGTTGCATGAATAACTTTTATATTTCCACCAGTTAGTAACATAGCATAATTTTTAGTGTTAGTATACTCGGCAAATATTTCTGTATGTCCACTATAATGATAGCCAGCTAGATTAATAGCTTCTTTATTTATTGGCCCAGTAACTACAGCATGAATATCATTATTCACTGCTAGATTTATTCCCTTAATAACATATTTAAAAGACGCATCACCTGTAATCAACTGAACACTTTTATATTGATAGCTATTAGATGTTAATAAATTAAGGTTTATCAAATCAATTACACCATATTTACTTTTAACATCATTTATTGAATTTATTTGATTAATATCTATTTCTTTTTTTAATATCTTCTGAACTTTATCTAATGCTTCATAGTCACCAATAACTACTGGCACACAAATATCATATATACGATCATTACTCAGAGCTTTAACTGTAATTTCTGGACCAATTCCAGCAGGATCGCCAATGGTGATTCCGATAATTGGCTTCATAATAATCCTTTTTTTGTTTACAATAATTTATTTTGTTTCCTATAATTGTTTAAACTCAATTAATAGCCATAAAAAATAACATTATACCATGATAGCCATCTAAAAAGTGACAATTCTAACTGCATCCTTGGACCAAGGCTTTTTCTGGTTGATAAAAAATGTAGGATGAAAATTAATAAAGCAAACAATGTGCCAAAAGGAGATTCAGGGGCTGGACTGGGGGAAAAAAGAAAGGCTGTATCAAATAAAGAATAGAAGAATCGACGAGATAAACTTGTTTAGCCGCCCAAAAACCTCCCGTCGGCCCGGCCGGGTAATGAAGGCGAGACGGGTTTTGAAACGTTTTCTGAAACGTTGCGTTTCAATTGCGTTTCGCTTTTGTTTCATATTGTTTCAAAATTTAGATCGTAGGTCCTGGGCGGTCAAGCCTCTTCGGGAGGCAATTGGTAGGGGGCTTTTTCTGGGATGGAGGATTCGAGGGTTGGCGGGGCGGGAGGATCCAAATGGCGTCTTTGGCGCCGCCACAAAGTGGTCCGGCTGATGCCTAAGGCTTTGGCCAGATCGGTTTTTAGTTTGGGGCGGGGAGAAAGGGATTCGGAGTCAGCTTGCTGGGGAAGAGTTTTAAGGGGGGCGGTCATGAGCCTGGAGGCATCTAGCTCTTCAGTCAGAAGTTCAGAGAACTTGTTTAAGTTTCTGGTAAAACCGTAAGTTGTGATTGCCAGCCTCTGGACTAGATTTTTAATCTCCCGAGCGTTCCCCGGCCACGGATGGGCAACCAGTTGGTTGCGGACCTCTTCTTTTTTTAAAAAATTAAGGTCGAGACCAGCAATGTGATTGGCGGCTAAATGTCGGAAAAGCACCAAAGGATCGCCCCCCCGCTCCCGCACCGGCGGAATGGTCAACAGCAGTATCGCCAAGCGAAAATACAAATCCTTTCGAAACAAACCGCCTCTGACAGAGTCGGCCAAGTTCTTGTTGGTAGCGGCAATGATGCGGACTTCGACCGGCACCAAACGGTCGGCCCCAAGAGGTAAAACTGCTTTTTCCTCAATTACCCGCAATATTCTGCTTTGCAGCTCTAAGGGCATTTCGCCAAGTTCGTCGAGAAAAAGAGTGCCGCCGTGGGCTAGCTCAAAAAATCCTTTCTTACCCTCCTTGAGGGCGCCGGTAAACGTGCCGGGGGCATAACCGAAAAGTTCACTTTCTAATATGGTTGCTGGAAGTGAGGCGCAGTTTAAAGCGACAAAAGGCCGAATTTGGTCAAATTTGTGGTTATGGATGCTTTGAGCCAGCATCTCTTTTCCCGTACCGCTTTCACCTTGGATTAGGATGGCCAAATCGGTTAAAGCGTACTCGGCGGCCTTGTTTAAAATACTCTGAAAATGGGGGTCCTCAGTGATGATGTCTGAAAAATGAAACCGGGCCACATGGCCTTTAAGGTGAGTGGCACGTCTCAAGCGCCGTTCGCTTTTTTCCACTTTCTCAGCCGAACGGCCGATAACGGCCACCAATGATTCAGAGTCTACCGGCGGGCTGTTGCGGGGCCGTTCGGGCGGGGCAATGGGCATAATCTCCAAAAGATAGCGCTGGCCGCCCAAGACAGTAACATTATCGACCTGAGGCAGTCCGGTATTTATCGCTCGGCTAAAGGCCGGAATCTCGGTCCAATTAATATGGCGGTCTCGGCCATCAGTGGTCTCTCCCCAAAGACGGTCAGCGGCCGGATTGTTGACATGAACGACTCCTTGGGAGTCAACGATTAAAACCGGGTCTTCGAGGTTTTCCAAAACTGTTTTAAACTGGGACAATGCTTCCAAGCGGCCCCTGTTTTGCTCGTCAGCCCAGTTAAGCAAAGCCAGGCGTTCAACAGCTTCCTTCAGGGCCATAGTCACTGCTTCTGGGCCAGACTCAATGAGAACGGCGGATAGGCCCAGGTTCGACGCCTCGTCGGTCACCACAAGATCTCCCAAAACAGTCCTAACGCCTGCCCTCTGCAGGGTTTTGAGCTTATCAGGAACTTCAGCCTCATTTTCGACTTTGACAACTATTAGGTTGATTTCCAACAGACTGGCCAGCCGCTCGGCCCCGGTCAAGATATTGGAAAAACCAATGAGGCCAACTGGGCTGTCGTTTTTACTAACGGCTTTAAGTCCATCAAGGATATCGCAGGGCCCAACCACGATTTCCACCACCGGAAACCCAAGTTTTTTGATCATTAAGGCCGTACCGCCCCGACTGATAAAAATGCGACAGCCTTCCGAAGCTAACTGGCTGGCCACTTGATAACCAGTCACCAAATCGCCGGTCCTGACCGTCACCGGGAGACCTCCTTGACGGACCTTTTCATTGGCCAAGTCAGCTAAGCCCTGATAAGGGGCGACAAAACCAATTTCCGGTTTAGGGTGAGGAGGCAGCCAACTCGGCCCGGGTTCAGGTATAATTTGTGAGGTCATGGACAGCACCTGGTCATCAAGACAATGAAGTTTCGACTTTTAACATCAAAAAAAACAGACAAAATAGCTGGAGCCTTTGGGCTATAAGGCAATGATAGAATTTAAAATCAATTGAAATATAAATTTTTAACCAAAACTTACTTCGATAGCCTATTAAGTTAGTCATCTTTGAATAGAAACAACATCTATACGATAATGCTTCAATAGAAAAAACCGCTCTTGTTTGACAAGGTGACAATAGAAATAACCTTCGTTGTGCGATAAGATGGCCATTGAAAGGACCTCTCTTGCTTGACAAGGCGACAATAGAAATGACCTGCGTTGTGCGATAATGTGGCCATTGAAATGACCTTTTTTCTACATGGTTAAGCTGCCAATTGAAATGACCTTTCTTAAAATTGTGTTAGAAATGGCTGCCAAGATTAACTTGTCAGTATTATACTTTTTCATTTCTATTGCGGGCCGACAGATACCTCTTAAGTTGTTGACATTAAATTTTGCTCAACTACCTACTGAGGTTTTTCAGGTCGGTCAGGCTATTTGACTACTTTTATTGAACGCTTTGGGGCTTTCGTGTCGGGCTTTCGTCCGGCCTTAGCACTTGACAATATTTTGTGAATGTATTACTGTAAATACGACTTCAAGATCAGTGTTATTTTAAGGCTCTTAAATTAGCTGCTTAATTCTATCTTAATGTTTATATTACGAAATAAATCGGTCTAATAATTATCAATTAAGCCTTAAAATATCTTGCTGACAGTTAAAAATCAGATAACACATAATATTGATACTTTTTGCGCTATTTCTTTAGGTTTAATTTTTTAGTTTTACCGCCATCTTCTACTTTAACGTTTTAAACCTGATTTAAGTATAATTTAATATTTTTTTTGCTCTCAGTCGTCTAGGCTAGTGTATTTTTAAAAAAATATTAAAGTGTTTGGTACTCTGAAAGCAATGTCGGCTATAAGAAGAACTCGTGGTCAGAACTCGTGACCGAGAGTATTAGCTGTCCGTTAAGGGTTGCCCAGTGCCGTTGGGGGAGTCAAGATTTATCCGCCAGCTGGTCGAAAGAAGCTACGGTATTTGGCAACTATTATTGCTCGCTAGAAAAACTGCACCTAATCCAAATTGTCTGATCGGTCAGACATAAGAATCTAATTTTAAGGAAACCAGTCTGACCATTGACGGTTTGATGTCACGGCCAAAATTCGTGTTTAAATTTTCGGAAATAAAACCACTGGATGAAATATTCAGAAAGGAGATGGTTAAATGCCTCTGATTAAGTGCCCGGAATGTATGACCGAGGTCAGCGACCACGCCATGAAGTGCCCTAAGTGCGGCGTCCAACTGCGAAAACTCGTACGCAGCACCTTTGGCAAGATCGTTAAATATTCCTTCATTATCTTCAACATCCTTATGTTGGTTTTGATGGTCACAGGTGTAGGCTCGATCACTGATGGCTATGAGTCCATGGACACAGTCGAAAAAGCCGGAACGGCCCTGGGCGCTGGTATAGGCGCTATGCTGTTGTTGATTATATGGCTGATCGGGGATTTCATATTGGGTTTGTTTACCTTATTGACCCGACCCAAGAGCTGAGAACCAAGCGGCCACGCTCAATCAGATTTGTCTGTTATTTCTGGCGATCCCGGTGAAAAGGGGCAGCGTCATTTCGCCGGGATTTTTCCCATTCATAAGGGTTTTGTTACCCGCCTTCGTTGTTGATTCGAATATAGCCTTAAAGCTCATTCTCGCCGCCGTTTGTACCACCCGCTCCTTTAAACTTCTGAATTTGTAAAGATCTACGCTTTCCATTGAGCTTGTGTATCCCTACCCGCTTGACAGCTCCGGACTGGCCGGTCTTTTCCCAAAAGTTCCTCCGACAATAAACCCAACCATTGGGCCAATCCCTGCGCCTCTATCGGCTCGAATGTCTCCCCATCTAGCCCTGCCCTTGTTCTTCTTGGCCTGCTTGTAAGCCGTTTCGAGAATGTCTAGGCGATATACCTTGACATATAGGCTATGGAAGCGGCAGTAAAGATCTCGGTTAGCTTTGAGGTTATGAAAAAATGATTTTATAATCTGTATTTCTAGCAGTTTGATTTAGTAGGCGTCCACTAACAGTTTTCGGTATTTTCTCTAATAAATGTATTTTATGCCCAAAATACAATACACAAACAAGGCATTAATTTTTAACTTTTATGCTTAATAGTTAGAAAAATTGTTTTGTATTTAGACGCTTTAGTCATAAAACTGTAACTGCCTTTTTATTTATTTTTATCCTATAAAATTAGCCGAGGTCAAGAAAAATCCCGATCGACAATTACGAGCGCTTCTTTTGGGTACGATTTTTTGGGCAGAGAGGATGGTTGTAAGGGCAACCAGCAATTTTATAAAACTTAACTATTTCACTTAGTTAATCTCTGCTCTAAAGCTAAATGTGGAAGTCGCTCTAGCCTTAAAAATTTTTTCTTTTCGGGCTGGACTCAGTTTTGTCAGCCAGTGCGTCTTTTTTTTGACCGCAGGTTATTGCAGATTAAGCCTCTTTAGAGCGCCAGCTGGGCGCCAGTCACATTCTGGGCGCACATCGGCACTAGCCGCCCGTCAGCTCTGAGGTAATGGTTGCAGCATTTAATCAGTCGGTCAAGGTCAAAGCAATACTCGTCCATCAGGCTGTGAATAAAGACGCTTTTTACCGCCTCTCGTCCCAGCTCGAATGCTTCAGCTTCAGTCAGGGTCCGGCCCTCAATCCGGCGCAGGAAAGTACGAACACGGTCCAGGAGAGCCGAATCGTCGCTGTTGCGGTCAAGGTTGGCCCAGATATCGTAAAGTTTGTTCTTGATAGCCTGGTGTCCCTGGCTGTCGATGCCCGGAAAGGAGCGGTTGACGGTAACGTCCAAATACTCTTGTTGGCCCAAAAAATCTTTCAGGGAGACAAACCTAGTCTCCGAGGCCTTAAAATAGTAGGCCGAGGCGGCGCACCTGGGGTGGGAGCAGGCCAAGGGCACCAAATCACCTTGATTGATAAAGGAGGTGCTCTCTAACGCATCGATGGTTTCCCCCATCGTCAAACGGTTTTCCGGGCCAAAGCTGTCACCGGCCGCCCCGGTGACAGCAACGGGTTGAATCATCAGGCTCAGGGCTTTGGAGGAAAAGAAAAAATCGGCCAAGGCCGCCAGTTCCCCATCGTTGACATCCTTAACGGCTACGGCGGTCAAGGAGTAGGGCACATCCTCACGCTCAAGTAACTCGATTAACCGCATTTTTTCACTGACCAGCCGCCGCCCTCTGAGCTTTTGGCAGACCTGGTCATCGAAGGTGTCAAATTGAAGCGCAGCCACCGTACGGGTTCGGGCTAACAGTGCCCTCAGGTTAGGGTCAGCCAGGAGTTTGAGCCCATTAGTGGAGACGGTTGTCTGAGCAACTCCCATTTGTCTGGCGATTTCGATAAACTCCCCAAACCGGGGATGGAGAGTCGGTTCCCCGCCGGAGAGATTCAAAAGGGTCAAAGAGCCCTCGTAATCGGCCAGCTTAGCCAAAGTCCTCCTAAACTCTTCAGGGGTCAGGCCGAAGGAGGCTTTTTTCGGTTTAAGACAAATGGGACACTTGAGATCGCACTGGTCAGTGATCTCGGCGACCGGAAGGCAGGTATGCTGGCGGTGCTCTGGACAAAGTCCGCAAGATTGGGGACAGCCGGAAAATGAGGGTGCCCAGCGTCCGGCAGGATTAAGGCTAGGCTTGACGTAGGCTAAACTCTGGCTGTAGCGCTCTGGATCGTGCTCGATCAAGGTTCTTAAGGGGCCGTGGTCTGGGCAGAACCTTTCCAGCCAAATGCGGCCGCCGTCTTCAATGGTCCTGGCCGGGACAGTTTTTTGGCACTGACGACACCAACCGGTGGTGATCGAGAAAAGTCTCATGAGGCCGGCTCCACTTGACTGGTCAGAGAATTGATTTTTTAAACTCCTAATTCATTGGGCGACAGGCCCCGGCGGGGCCCGTCCAAAATCTTGGGTCCCTTTGGCGATAAATAAGGTTATAGGCGCAAGCAGGCCTTAATTCACCGCTCTCCTCAGGGACCAAATCTCCGCAAGTAGCGACTCTGGCTAAATCAAAATTGTCGTGATCCATATGGGCGTGAATGGTCAAAGTTTTGATCAGACCGCTTTTATTAATGCTCTTCCCTAAGGCCCGGTCCACAGATAGATCGCCTGAAGCCTGGGCCTGAGAACCGTTTAAGAGCCTGATCATTTTTTTTAGTATTCCCAGCCAAACAGGCGACGATTTGGAAGCCCAAAGCTCATTAATTTTTTCCAGCAGGCAATCTGTAAGCTCTTTGGTTGGGCTCATCAAGTAGCCAAATTGGGTTGCTCGGGTCAAAACCGGGGCCTCGGCCAGCCTGGTCAGAGGTATTTTTTCTCCCCCGTCAACAAGATAATAAGCCACAGAGTAACAAAGCGGGTGGTAAGAGCCGTGGGCAAAAAAATCGCTTTTATCAAACAGCCCCGAACGGCCAAAGGCATTTTCCACCTCCTCCAGGGTGGCCCTCCGGCGCGGCTGAAATCGGCTGCCGTGGTACCCGGTAAAGGCTATGGTCTGGATACTTATGCCCTTGACGAACCCTTTGAACAAATATTTGGCGACCAAGGCGGGGATTTCGTCATCATTGATACCCGGTATCCAGACCATCAGGATCGCCGTGGGGATATCAAGCCGTTCGAGCATTGCCAAGGCCTCAAGCTTTGACTGGACTATGTCGGCCCCGTGGATAATGAGGCTTTTTTCGGGGCGCATGGTGTCAAGTGACAAAATAATCTGGGCGCCGAGCTCCTTGATTGTCTCGGCCAAGCCCTGATTGTCGCCAATAATCAGCCCGTTGGAATTCATACTGACCATTCCGAAGTGACGCTTGGCGCAGCGCCGGAGAAGGTCGGGCAAATTCGGGTGGAGGGTTGGTTCGCCTCCGGTTAGGTTGATTAGATCAAGATATTCTGAACCGGCCTCAATTACGTCCAACAGCCTCTCAAGTTCCTCAGGCGACTTGTGGTAGATGCGGTCTTTTCGGTTGTGAGTAAAACAGATCGGGCAGGCTAGCTGACACTGGTTGGTGATAGAAAAGATGGGCAGCCTCAACCGCCCCAGGTGGGCCCGACAGGGGCCGCAATCATTGGGGCAGCCCCGTAAAACAGGCCTGGCCTGCTCTGGCGGATTGACCGTCAGGCCGCAGGAGAGGCGGGAGGAATACCATTTTTTGCTTTCGGCAATTTTAATCCTCCTAGCGCCCGACCGAGGACATAGGCGCTCCAGGAATACCCCGCCGGCATCGGAGGTGTAGAAGGCCGGCTCGGCGGTTAGACAGTCCTGGCACCAAGCCCTGGTTGAGCCGATAATTTCAGACAAAAGGCCGTCTTTGGCTGATCCGCAGTCGCAACCCGGCCCGCAGCCCAATGAACCGGCCATGGGAATTTTAAGGGGCATCAATATGGTCCCTGGCCTTGATTAGGGCGTAGTTGTCGGCCGATCTGAGCCTGGTCCAGAGGTCGGGCTGGGCGATCTTTAAACCCCATAAGCCTGCGGCCAGAAAGCTCAGCTCCTTAAAACCACGGCGCTTAAGGCTCCAAGCCATGATGGGGGCATCGTAGCCCACATCACAGGTCAGTAAAAGCGGCCCTGACGGCTTTAAGGCCTCCCAGGCGACTTTATCGCCCAGAGCGATGACTCGGCTGGTCGGGAGAGGAGATGGGCCTTTAAATTTTGGATATCGTTTGATATGGATGATTGAAATGTTTTTGGAAAACACCAGCTCCTCAGTCAGCTCCCCGGGCCGGACCACAGTAATGGCCCCGCTTTCCCGGCCGGAAAGTATCATCTTGAAAATACTAATGACATACTTTAGCTGGCCGTCGGTGAGGTTATGACCAAAGGAAACTCTCAAAGTCGAGCGGGCCTCCTCGGGGCTCAAACCGATGGCCAATAGCACATGTGAAGGTTCGTTGGCTCCAGTCCGGCAGGCTGAGCCGGCCGCCACCTCCAGACCGTGGTAATCAAGCTGGCCCAGCAAATGGGAGTTTTCAAAGCCAGCCAGAGTGAGGCTGACCGTCCCTGGCTGGCTTTCCTCGCCAGAAGGGGTGTTAATGCGAACTGTGGGCAGCTCGGCCTTGATCTGGTCTATAAAATGTTCCTTGCGGCGCCTGAGATCCGGAATTTTTTCCAAAAGCCCTGGTATTTCCCGGCAAGCTTGGCCGAAACCGGCCAGATTATGCAGACACTCAGTCCCAGCCCGCAGTCCGCTTTCCTGGCTTCCGCCGACAATCAATGGGGCAAAAGGAGCCCCAGGCCGGATGTAGAGCACCCCTATGCCTTTAGGCCCGTATATTTTATGGGCCGAAAAAGAAGCATAGTCGACCTCCAGGGCCCCTAAATCGACCCTGGTTTTACCAAGGGCCTGAACCATGTCGGAAAAAACCAGAGCTCCCCTCTCATGGGCCAGCCTGACTATGGCCTTAAGGTCGTAAAATGTTCCGGTCTCGTTATTGGCGGCCATCATGACTAACAGCGAGACTTGAACAGTCCACAGCTCCCTGAGATGATCCGCCTCGATCCGGCCTAGGCAGTCAGGCTTGGCCTCGATCAGGGTAAAACCCTCTGACCCTAAGAGCTTCAAAGGCTCAAGCACTGAAGGGTGCTCCATAGGGTTGTAGATGATGGTCCGCCGGTCCGAGGGCAGCAGTTTGGCGATGGTTCGGAGACAATTGTTGGCTTCAGTGGCCCCTGAGGTAAAGATAAGGCTTTCCGGTTCGGCCGTAAGAGCCTTGGCTAGAGCCAGCCGGGCCTGGCTGACGAGAAAGGCGGCTTTTCTCCCTTCCCGGTACGGAGTTGAGGCATTGGCCTGGCTGCCGGCCAGTTCCTTGACCATGGCTTTGCGGACGCCGAGACTGACCGGGGTTGTGGCATTGTGGTCACAATTAATGCTTCGTCTTAATCGGAACATCTTTTATTAACCTGCAATACTTTTTGATCGCTCAATAAATCCAGGGAATAAAACGCCAGCGGACCTTTTTAGCATATGCAACATAGTCAGCGTTACAGCTCAAAAATTTTTCCTCCCATCTGGCCCGCCCGCAGTACAAAACGATCGATAGGACCAAAAGAAGACCAACGGCCATTCCGGGATGCATGAGGACGTAACCCAGCCGTAACATCAAATCTGAAAGATACATCGGGTGCCTGACCAAACCGTAGATCCCCGAAATTTTTAGCTTTCGGCGGGCAATCAGGATGCCAAAACTTCGCCCCAAAGTCGCCAGCGACACAACCGCAAGGAGATTGGCGGCCACGATCAAGCCCTGCCCGACTACAGCTAAGGGCCCTGCGGCTTGAATTGAAAGCTTTAGAAAACCCATCCCGGAAAAAAAGGCCCCTAGGGCCAAGCCTTGCCCGATAAAAGAGGAGGACAGTTCCCGCTGGCTGCTTCTGAGGAGAAGCACAGTGCAGAAGACCAGGTTCTGAGCGATAAATGATACTTCGGCTATAGTGAGCCCGGCCTGAAGCCGGCTGTCCAAGGCCAGCCAGGAACCCCAGCCAAATATTAGAAATAGCAGCACGTTGAGAAGCCGCTCGGACTGGCGGGTAATGACTGCCGCCAAAACTAACCTCCGATTTGTAATCAGCCCGGCTCCCGGTCAATCGCCCTTGACCACCAACCGCACCGGCCCTTGGCCTGGTCGGCCCTCAAAAATCTGATATGAGCCAGCCAATTTCTCAGCCGGCTCGGCCCGTAAAGAAGCGGTTCGACCACTCCTCGGCAGCTGGTCCAGCAATCGTCACACGGCTCGCTTTGAGCTGCCTTACGCATCCGATCCAGCAACACCTCCAAATCCTCCTCCAAAAGGCTACCCAGCGGCCGTTCCTGGCGATCAATACAGCGCAGCAGCTGGCCCTGCGGATCTACGGCCATGAGATTTAGACCGTTTCGGCACTGACTGCGGCCCAAAAATCCATCCAAGTAGCCGGGAAGGATTAAAAGCTCCGGCCGCCGAGTCTCAATTTCCCTAAGCCATTTGACCGCCTCGGTCATATCGGCAGGCGGCTGGCCGCAGCCGCGGCCGCAATAACAAAGAGTCAGGCTGTGAAATACGCCCAGCTTTTGACACATCAGACTCAATTTTTCAAGGTGATCGAGATTGTCATCCATGACCACCGAAATAAGCCTGACCCGCTGGTCTTTCCTCCGGCGGTTGCCAGCGAGGTGCTCCAAAGCCGCCACCGCCCGCTCAAAAACTCCCTTTCGGCCCCTTTGGGCGTCATGGGCGGCCGGTTCAGAGTAGTCCAGCGAGACAGCTATCTCGTAGAGTCCCAGGCCAAAAAGCTCCTTGGCCAGATCAGCCGTCATGTACCAACCGTTGGTGACCAGATCCAGAAAATGATCCCTGGCCAGGGGGCCGGCCAAATCAGTTAACTGAGGATGGAGAAGCGGCTCCCCGCCAACCAGGCACATTGAGAGGGGGGCCAGCTTACGGAGCTTGGCGGTCACAATCCCGGCCGTCTCTATGGACATTGGAGGCAATGTGCCGTACGGCTCCTGCCAATAGTCACAAATCCGGCAGCGGCAATTGCACTCGTAATTAATCATGACGTTGGCCTGGATCATGCCCTTGGCCAGGATTTTGGCGGTCATCTTGATTAATTTTATTACTTCCAACGACATTTCACAACGGCCCGGGACGGTGACAAAAACATAAGGCGGTCCCGGCCAAGGGCTGGACCACAGCTGCCCAGAAATAAAGACTGTCTTTCATCCCTTCGTGGGATATTGCCCAGCCTGGAAGTGCTCAGCAGGGTTCCCAACCATGGTCGCCCCGGTCGGGGCTGGGGTAAAAAGAACGCTTCCGGGCGACAACATCGACTTGGGGGCCATGGAAGCGAAAGTTGTGGCCCGGGCCCCGACCACCGCCCGGTTTCCAATGGTCACCCGGCTAATTACCAGTTTGCTTTGGTAAAATATATGGTTGGCCACCAAAGCCTCGTAGCCCAGAACCACCCCGTCCTCCAGCGTAATCAGCCAGGGGGCCAGCCAGTCAAGTTTGGCGCCATGGGTAATGAACACCTTTTTACCCACCGTAACCCCCGCTCTTTTGTACCAGAAGATCTTCCAGCTGTTGACGGAGACGAGCGTAGCCAGGATTAAAGACAGACGCCGCCAAACGGTCTTGAGCCTGGCCAGACCTCGGCCCTCTACAACCCGGCAGACGTTTAAACCCTCGGGCTCTTCCAGATGGAGCCGGCCGTTGCCCCCGGCGGCCATCCATTGCTCATAACGCTCGAACGCCTCTGACAAAGGGTCAGGCGAGGCTGCTTTAGAGTATCGGGTCAAAAATTGCCCTCCGGAAACGATTTTCATTTTTCGGTGACGGCCGCCTCAGGTGATGTCTCTAGTCTCGGCGGCTCCAAGGCTAACCAGACAAGAGAAAAACCAACCAACATTTAAGGTGCCGCCGCCAAAGACTGTCAACAGTTAAGCTCTCGCCAGAGGGCCCGCTGGTAGTCTGGCCGATATAGGTCAGCCAATGGCGTTAAAACTCCCTTAAATAACAACCCATCTGAGGTTGTCAATGTACCATTCGGCCGGCTGAATTCAGTGACCGCCTTGGCCGCATCCATGGCTCCATTAAGCCTTATAGATGAAGCCGTAAAATCCATGAGGCCGCCAGTCATTGGCGCCGCCGTCACGTGCCATAGCAGTCCTTCGCCGGGAGCCAGCCCCGGAGGAGTATCAAAGCGCTCCACTTCAAAGGGCCGTAAGGTCATCTCAAAGTCGGAGCTGGCTTGAACTAACCATGCGGCGGCCTGGAAGGCGCTTTCCAGCAGGAAAAGTGGCGGTCCAAGGTTGGGACCGCCCCAGCACTTCATAAGACGGTACTCCTCAAAGGTGCCGCGCTTGATGATGGTGATTTTGGCCCAGGGCTGGAAAAAGACCACTCTATCCACCAGACACCAGCGCAAGTTCAAATTCCTCCGTTAACGTCAATGATCTGGGCGTTGACGAAGGAGGCCCGATCGCTGGCTAAAAATTCAACCACCTCGGCGACTTCCTGGCATCTGCCTGGCCGGCCGGCCAGACAATAGCGCAAATACTCCTTCCTCTCCTCCGGCGGTACCAAAGAGGAAATCCCAGCGTCAAGAAGACCAGGGGCCACGGCGTTGACCCTGATGTTGTATCGGGCCAGTTCCCTGGCCAGGGACAATGTAAAACCCAAAACCCCGCTTTTGCTGGTCGCATATGTTACCGGGACCCCCAGAAGCCTCTCACCGGCAATGGAACTCAGATTAACCACCGAACCGCTGCGGCGCCGGACCATTCCGCTGACCAGGGCGTGGCTGGCCAAAAACATGGTCTTTAGGTTGGCATTCATGGCCTCGTCCCAGTCCTGGGGCTCCAAAAGGGCAAAAGGCATGACCGAGCTGCGGCCGGCATTATTGATCAGGGCATCGGGAACACCAAAGTCTTTTTCCAATTCCTCCGCCATGGCCATCACCGCACCATGGTCTTGAAGATCGGCCTGGTAAGCCATGGCCCCGGTTTGTTCGGTTATCCGCTTAGCCGCCTCTTGGTTGCGGCAGTAGCTGAAAGCTGTCTCCCAACCGGAGTCGACGAACTTTTTAACCAAAGCCTGACCTAAGGCTCCGCTGCCGCCAGTAATAAAGACCTTGCCCATTTTTTCCTCTTTGACCCAGGCTGCTAACCTAGGCTGCTTATTACAGATCAGGCTCCCGGCTTGAAGATCTTCCAAAAGCCTTGGCCCTCATGGGGCACCCCAGCCCCGGACGATCTCTTAACTCTTGTTCTACAGGGGGTTAGAGAGGACCTCAGAAATCATATTCATGAAAGTCTTGACCCGGAAAAGACCGACCAGCTGGCTGACCGGCAGACCATCAGCCAATTCGGAAGGGGGTACGCAGGGCATGGCCATCTTGAACTGGGCCAGAGCCTCAGGTGTATAATGGCCGTCAACAACCATAGGCTTATCACCCAGCGCCTGCTGGGTCCGGGCTTCAAAACCTTTGAGGTTAATGCGGACACTGAAGCGTTTTTCCAGGCGAAAAACAAGATCGAGCAAATCAAGAGAGTCAAGGCCAAGATCGCCGACCAGCCTCTGAGTTTGACAAAGATCCGGCAGCCGTCGTCCCAGCGTTTCCTCTAAGCACTCCCGGAGGCCGTCAAACAAAGTGTTGTCATCCATAATTTCCTTCAATCCTCCTTCTTGGGAGAAGACTTAACAATGCGGCCGAAGGCAGCCACAAGCGAGAGTCGATCGCCAGGGGCCAGACCGAGTTCGTGCTCTAAAACAGCCCTGACCATCAGAGGGCCGCTAAGGCAGCACCCGCCAAGCCCCATGGCCTCGGCCGCCAGGAGCATGGCGTAAACTCCCATGGCCGCTGATTGGTCCCGGCCCCAGACCAAGTCCACATCGCCGCCGGCAATGGCCGTTAAAAAAGCTGGTGGCCGTCTGACAATAATCATAGCCAAAAGCGGGGCCGTACCAAACCAAAAAAAGTTATGACCGTATTCGGCCATTGCCTCCCTGATTAGGGGACTGTCAAAATCCTGGAGCAGCTCCTCATAGGCCTGGGATCCTCGGGAGGCCAAATTACTTATTTGAGTGTGGTTAGTCAAAAAAAGGCACTGCGTCGCCCGGTCCCCGCCTGCCTGAGGAGCCGAACGAAAAGCCCTGTGGAGCGCCTCAATTTCTATAGTTTCTACCGGACGCTCATCAAAATGCCTGGTCGAATGGCGCTCCTCCATGATGGCTATCAAATTCTGGAAAGGCTCTCCGGCTGATAAATTGCTATTCACCACAGCCCTCCGTCAACCGCAATGACCGCACCATTGATGTAAGATGCCCCATCACCGGCCAAAAATGACACCACCGAGGCTACCTCCTCTGGTTTGCCCAGGCGGCCCATGGAAATCCTCTCTAAAATTCGATCCTCATACTGCCTGGCGATCCTGGCCGTCATAGGGGAAGCGATGAGACCGGGGGAGACTGCGTTTACAGTCACGCCCTTGCGGCCAACCTCCCTGGCAAAGCCTTCCACCATCCGCTCCAAGGCCGCCTTCGAAGATGCGTAGTTAAGCTGCCCACGGCCGCCTAGATGAGCCGCTGAAGACGAAAGATGTATGACTGTCCCTTTAGCTTGAGGCAGCATAATCCTAATGGCGGCCTGGGTGAGGCGAAAGGCGAAATCAAGGTTGACTTCAAAGACCAGGCGCCAATCTTGGTAATCAAGCCCGGCCGCCGGGCCCTCGACGTTCAGGCCGCTGGCGTTGACAACAATGTCAAGGCGGCCATCGGTTTGATAAACCGTCTGAAAAACGTCAAGAAGTCCATCCTGACTCATATCGCTTGACAGCCTGATGCTGCTTCCGCCAATTTTTTCAGCCAAATCACTGGCCGTTTCCCCGGACTTGTTCCAGCCGCACCAAATTTTGCAGCCACTCACGGCCAGGGCCTCGGCCGACACCCGGCCCAGCGCCCCAGTCGAACCCGCCACCATGGCCACCCTTCGGGCCTGGGATCCGCCATTGAACTGCTGTCCCTCTATCCCTTGGGGAGCTTTAAGATAAACCATTGAGATCTCTCTCAGCCTGGCCCAGCTTTCCCAGGATCAGGACTGCATTTTGGCCTCCAAAACCGAAGGAATTAGTCATGATCAAACGTCCATCAAAACGCCTGGCCGCACCCACCACATGATCAAGCTCGCAGCCTGAGGCTACGTCCTTTAAACCGACATTAGGCGGAATCAGTCCCGCTTCAAGCGTCATCAGACAACTGGCCGCCTCCAGCGCCCCGGCTGCGGCTACGGCATGGCCAATCATAGATTTAACGGCAGTCACTGGCATCTTTTCCCAGTGGCCGGCAAAGACCTTGCGAATGGCCGATGCCTCGACCGGGTCATTTAAAATGGTCCCAGTGCCGTGGGCATTTAGGTGGTCAATATCGCCTGGCGCAAGTCCAGCATCATCCAAGGCCGCCGACATGGCCCTGGCTGCGCCTTGGCCATTGAGATCCGGGGCGCTGAGACTGTAGGCATCAAGGCTGGCACCGTAACCGAGTATCTCACCGTACATTTTCCGGCCGTTGCCTAGGGCTTTTTCCAACGGTTCCAAGACCATCACCGCCGCCCCTTCTCCTAAAACCAAGCCCTGGCGATAGGTGTCAAAGGGACGGCACAAAGACCTTCCATCCATTGGCATACCAGTGGCCAAGGCCCCCAATAATTGAAAACCTCCAATTCCCAATGGAGTTATCATTGAATCAAAAGCTCCAGCCACCGCCAAATCGAAGCGCCCTTCCCTAATGGCCCGGAAGGCCTGGCCCAAGGCCTGAAGGCCGGCAGCGCAGGCCGAGCAGTTGGTCAGGGCCAAACCAGCCCGACCGTAGGCACCCTCTATCAGCCTTAAGGCTTTATCCAGGGGCTGACGCAAAGACGGATGAACCATGATCCGGTCGAGAGATTGGAAGTCTGCTGCCAAGGAGGTGTCAATAAGATTGTCAAAAGAAAAGGTCTCCAAACTGGTACCCAGATGGAGTAAGCTCTGAGAGTCAAGACTGTCAATCCCGGCCTGCTCCATGGCCTCGTCGGCTGCAGCTAAGGCGAAAGCAATTTTGTGATCGCGGCTAAAAAGCTCGAACAATTGCTTGGCACCGAGGCCGAGCAGTCCGTCGTGACGCTCAGCCAGGCTGGTCTTAAACTCCTGACACCCGGGGATTTCGCCAGCCAGGCTAACTTCCAGTCCCTGGGGGTTGAAACGACTGATGGCCGAAATAGCGCAGCGCCCCCCTGCCAGGCCATCAAAAAAAGCCTTGGTCCCCAGCCCCAAGGCTGAGACCTGGCCCAGACCAGTGACTGCCACCCGCCTCAATTTACCACAACCTCAAAAGAAAGCCGATGACCTTCGCAGCCGACAATGGAGGTCACCAGACCAAGTTCAGGGGCGGCGGCCGACAAAGCCGCCAGCATGACCGGAGCCGCCGCCACGGTCCGACCGAGCCAGGGGGCCAGGGGATCGAAGGCTTTCTCTCCCGGAAGTCCCCTTGACAGCACAAAGTTTCCAAGCTTGGGCCAAAAAGCTCCGCAACCGCCTTCGCCAGGACGGGCCAAAACAAGCGAGGCCGACGACGAGGTGGCCGTCTCTCCTGAGACCAAATAGCCCAGACTGGCCAGCAGGGCCAGGTTGGAGGGATGAGAGGGGACGTCGGCAGCCACGACCACCGCCAAATCGACTACCCCCCGGCCCAGAGCCTCGACCGCCTCGAAAAGGGCCTGAGCACTGCCGTCCTCAAAAGGCGTATAGATGGCGCTCTCACCCATGATCCCCTCCAGGATTGAGACGATTGAGGCGGGCATATTAGCCAATGTTTCAAAGACCCACAGGGGATTAAGTTTGGAGAGGCCTTTTTGAATTAAAAGATCATGAGCAAATACTCCTCCAGGCCCCATGGAGGCCTCCAGAACATCCAAACCGGCCAAAGGATTAACCGAGGTCAAACCCACACCGGCAAAAATGCCCACCTTGGAAGCCTGATAGCCGCACCAGACAGGGTCGAGCCCCGAGAGAGCAGCATGGACCGCAACCGCTGCCAATAGGGATTGGGCCGACATATATTTGCGCAACCTCTGCCAGGTGGCCAAAGGCGGTAATTCTGGACTGGGCTCTTGAGCCGCCAAGCGATCAGCCCATGGTGTATCGGACAACTGTTCCAGCGGGGCCCCGCTGACCTTTAAGCCCGCCCTGATGGCTTGCCTGGTGGACTCAAGCCCTCCAAAAGGGGATATGAGGCCGGCCCCGACCACCAAAACTTGGTCTGCCAAGCTAGTCATTTTCTAACCAGGCGGCCAAAATATCCGCTCGGACACTTTCCTCACAAGGGTTATCAAATTGGTGAAATGAAAAAAGCAGTTGACAGTCAGCTACCAAGGTCTCCTCAACTGTAGCGGTGGCTAAAACCCGGCCACCTAGCCGATTTATCTGGTCAATCCGGCTGTGGTACCTCAGCTGCGAGCCTGGCAGTACCGGCCGTCTGAATTTGGCTTTCTCAATTAGGCTCATTAAAGCTTTGACCCTCAATCCGTCCTGCTTGATTGTCTCCTCCAATAATAAGCCCGAGAGTTGGGCTAGTCCCTCAACAATAAGAGTCCCAGGCATTATGGGCTTAAGCGGAAAATGATCGTTAAAAAAATCCTCGCTCAGGCTGACATTTTTTAGTCCGGTCGCTTCGTATCCGGGGGACCATGACACTATGCGGTCTAAAAGAAAATAACGCATGACTAAATCGTGGTCCTTCGCCTAACCAAATTGGCCAATGGAGATTTGAATTGATGTAAAATCGGAGCGATTACAAACATATAACCATCAATTGCGTCTTCAATTTCGCTGCCCCAAAGTACCCTCAATAATACTCGATTCAATCCAACTTAATAAGAACTTTTTCGAACAAAAGTTCGCTCATATCCGGGGACAACTTTTACCATTAAATTGGGAGGATAAAGAATGGTCAAGCTCCGACCAGGGGTGGCGGTCCCCCAAGAGGATACACCAAAGAAGAGAACACTCCGCTTCGGGGCGATAGTCCTACCGGCCATAGCCATCGTATGGAGATTGACGTTTTTGGTCACAAGGAAACGGGCTTAATCGTTTACAACCTTCAGTTGGAAAGAAGGCCAATGCAGGGTATCATAAATAACATCGACCAAACTATAAAAAGTTTCATCCAAAGAGATTTTAGACCAAAGACAAAAACGTTTTTTTATTTTTAGTCCTCTGAAAAATGAGTTAGAGTAAAGTCGTCAGGATATCTTATAAGGAACGGCCTTCATCACAGATTGAATCAATTATTTAAATAAAGAAATTGTGGGAGTCTACCAGAAGTGTTGTCTATCAAGAAAAGAATCAAGAATAGAGTTGGCCGAGCCTGGGCTGCCTACAAGCAGCCGCCAACTAATCGAAAAAATAACTGAAAAAAACGAACCTATTTTTGATGACCTTGTTAAACCGGAAAAGATCTTACCTACCCATATGCACATGCGGCAGTGAATTATCTGAGCAAATGTCATCACTTCTATCCAAGTTCAGAGAAAAATAAACTTAGAAATTCGGCTTAAACCTTAGATTTACAGCCTAATCAAAGGGATTTAGAAATCATCCAACTTGTAATTTGTTAAGTTCAGGATGCTTGCAGGGCGACCAACTCCCAGGCAGCTGTTTTTTCCATTAGACTCGTCTTGGACCTGTGCCCTGGCGCGACAAACCATAGCACCTTGGTCTCCTAAATCTGACTCAGTATTGTTCTAGTACACAGTCAAGCGGTTGACTGTGGGTTGGCGAGTTCAAACTCTAAAAGGGCTAGTCCCCCAGATTATTCGATCATAACATAAATTCACAGATAGTTTAAATGATTTATATCG
>JAISWF010000257.1 GCA_031271165.1 Deltaproteobacteria bacterium | reverse complement strand
TAAACATAATTCTTTTTATCGTATTAATTGTGCATAGTTAATGGCCGCGCTCTTAGGCCCGTAAAACATTAGTTTCCTAAGCTACCGTGAATTCTCGATTTTTTCTTGGACAGCTGTGAATCAGTAACATTAATTTGGCTGCCAGTTATATTGCCATCACCTAAACTTCTGCCGCCATAAACACTGCCAACTGCTGTAGAGCGGTGACATTAACTGTACTGTCATTTATATTTCCAGTTAAATTTGTATCTGCTATAAAAGCGCCGTAAACATTAGCAACAGCTATATCGTCATTAACTGTTACGATGTTTCGATAAAAACTGGCGCCTGTGACTAAATTTGGAATATAGCCGCCGGCTATAAAAGTGACAACCGTGATGGTCGAGCCTTTGACCAGGACTTCATTGTCGGTGACACTGGCCCCTGAGCCGCCATCGACCTGACCGCCGATAATGGCGTTTGCTACAGCTCCGTAATAAACTTGGACATCATTAAATTTGGCGGTTCCGCCGGCTGTCGAACCGCCAACGACAAAATTGCCAATTGATATTGAGCCGGTGCCTCCATCAACGCCAATAAAGATGTGATTGTCGTAAGCGGTAGCGGTAGCGGTGCCGCTTATAGCGGCGCCATAAACGCTGTCAACAACATTTCCACCAGTAATGGTAACCGTGTTGTTGTTGGCAAGCCCGCCCCCAACTCCTCCCAAGCCTCCTCCAACGATTTGCTCATTAACCAAGCCGTCGTTCATAGTGACACTGTTGCCACTGACCGTCATAACGCTTTGAGAAACTCCGCCAAAGACACTGCCGGTACCGGCAGTGCCCACCACGCCGCCGGTGGTTATGGTCACTGAATTGTTGGTGACATTATTACCAAAGGCAGCCCCACCGAGCACGTCCAAATTACCAACATCGCTATCGACCAAGACGCTATCGGTGCCATTGGTTTGGGGGGAACCTACGCCGCCAATGATGAAAGCTCCAGAGGCTCCACTGCCGACGTTGTCTCCAGGAATGCAATAACTACTAAAGCAATTTAAATCGGTAACCCCAGTTCAGCCGCCGTAATGGCGGTGGAAGCGAGTAGTACCAGCGCCATAAAAAAGGTCATGAAAGAGACCAAAGATACAATTCTAATGCTCTTGTTTACTAATATCAATAAAATAACCATTTGCTGATTCTCCTTTTAATAAAAAAAGTATTTTTCAGGACATGATTCGATACTTTTGCCAGAAAAACGCTAGCTAACTTTAAAAACTAGTTATATAATCGAGAAAATATTTAATATATTTAAAAAAGAGACCTGTATTTATGCTTGAAATTAAATATAAATAGATAATGAATATATGAAAAAAGCAAAAATAAATTTAATAGCAAGATTTTGAATAAAACAATAAGAAGTAAAAAATTGGTTGGTTAAGAGGTTAGAGAGAAAGTAAACCTGGAACTCAAGGCGGAGGAAGGTTGCCTGGTCGGGCCTGCCAATTTGCAGGTTCAGACGGACATGTTATTAAAGAGTGGAACCATTATATCCAATTACTTAACTAAATTTGATTAAATTTGCAGAAAAATTTTTCAAAAAACAGCGGCTTATTGTTGGCAAACAATACCAAATAGGCTGCTTCATCCACTGTTAAAGGCCAGCCCTCTGGCCTTGACCCAAAAATCAGAACACAACACCCGTGAGGCGGAAATCAAAAGTAAGCCAAACCGGACAAGTTGAAAAAAACCAAAGGACCGTAGGATTAAAAAGACCCGATATAAATAACTAAATATCGGTGTTGGCATAAATTAATGTAATTTCGATCATCCAATTCAAAAATAACACCCTTAGCTAATGGTGTCAATAGCTGGATTTTATCAGTTTGAAGTGGGTCATTTTTGATATGGATTTTTAGAGATTTTCGTTATTATTTTCTAGATGTCTCGGCAGTGCGAAAATGTCCTATTTTGGGCAGGCCAACATTGGTCGTTATTAGATTTTAAATTTATTTAATTAAATATTTTAACTAGGCCCAAAATTAGTTTTAATTAAAGTTGGGTAGTCTTTTTAAGTAGCCACTAAATAACCGCTCGGCCGGTCCTCATGGAGTGGCAGTTAACGCAAAGGGCGATGGGCAGAGATGCCAGATGAGTTGGATAGATTTTAATCCGCAAACCCAAAGCTGTAGTTCTGCCGCCTAAACCCAATGGACCCAGACCAGTTTGGTTGATTTGAGTCAAAATACCCTCGGACAGTGATTCTTCCTCCTCGGTCATAGGTTCAGACTCCCACAGATCAATTAGGGCTCTGCGGGCTAGGCGTGGGGCCGATTCAAAGCTTCCACCTATAGCCAGACCCAGACACAGCGGCGGGCAGGAGTCAGGTCCAGCGGCGGTGACCAGGGAAACGACATGGTCTTTTAAAATTTTAAGATCGGCTGTCGGCGGTAACACCGAAAGTGTGCTTTTGTTGTCGCAACCGCCGCCCTTTGATAAGGCCATTACCTGGATCGAATCCCCGGGAACAAGCAGGACTTCTAAGCTGGCTGGAGTGTTATCGCCCAAGTTTTGGCGAGTGAGAGGATGGCAGGTTGATTTTCTTAAATACCCCTCCCCATAAGCGGCTCTGACGCCGCTATTGACTGCCTCATTGAGCGGCGGGCCGGTGAGCGTCACGGCTTGACCAAGTTCAATGACCACCTGAGCCATTCCCGTGTCTTGACAAAGAGGTGTGTCGGTGGCTGGGGCCAGAGCGATGTTCTCTAAAAGCTTGGTTAAAACCATTCGGCCTTGGGGGGAGGGTTCGGAGTGAAGGGCGGTCGTCAAGCGAAGACGGACTTTGTCGGGAAGGTTGAAAGCCGAGGCTAGAAAAAGTTTTCTGACCACCTCGGCGACTGTTTCAGTTGATATAATTCTCATGGTTGAAATTTAACGGGTGCCGGGCCTTGGTAGGTCATCACATGGGTTTAATGTAAGGATTGTCAACCAGATTGCGCTGTTTAAGATCCCTTCCGTAGGCCTCAGCTGAAACTTTATCGTCAAAATTGCCGCTCATGACCCTGAACCAGACTTTGTTTTTTATCGTTACCTCAGAAATGATGACCGGATACCCAGCCTCCAGTAGTTTGTCCCGCAGCAAAGTGGCATTTTCGGGTTTGGCAAAGGAGCCCAAAAGAACGGTATATTTTCTCTTTTGACTTGGGGGCAGAGGGTCTGATTGTGGAGCTGGCTGGTTCACTGGGGCGGTTAGCCTGGGCCGAGGCTGGGGTGGCTGACGGACCAGCGGCGGCGCCGGGGCGTTCGGGTCTGATTCGTCCGGCGGTGGGATTAATTTGCGCCCAACTGGTTCCATACGGCTAAGATCAGGGGCCATAGCCTGGGCGCCTACGACCATATTTTGGGAGTCAGGGACAACCCCTGGTTCGAACGGGGCGAAGTTGAAGGGTGAAGAAGTTTTGGGGAGAGTCAAATTGTTGGCCAAGGCTTGGCCCGCGCTGGCTGTCGGGCTGGCGAGGATTGAATTGGTTGGGGGCAGAGTTCCAGCCTGGGCCACCACATGGGCCGAAGGGGGTGCGGTGGCTGACGAGGCAGCCTCCCCCGGTTGAGGCGGAGGCTGCAGGCGGCCTGAAAGGCTAGCTGAGTATGACGGCTCCGGTAGGCCTTCAGAGGCTAAGGGAAAAGCTTCGGCTGCTGCCTGGACCACCGGTTGGATGGGG
Source organism: Deltaproteobacteria bacterium (assembly GCA_031271165.1). GTDB lineage: Bacteria > Desulfobacterota > Desulfarculia > Adiutricales > Adiutricaceae > JAISWF01. Next base: position 1,555 of record JAISWF010000257.1, on the reverse strand, counting down.
TCTTTGTGCCGGTTGGCGAGAGAAAGGCCTACCCAAATTAAAAGAACGGCCCCGACCGCATAGACTGCCAGGGTCCCGACCGGACGGGAGGAAGCTGCTTTCTTTTTTTTGGCGTACCCGCCCTGAGGTTCTAAAGACTCCCGGGAAAAGCGTATCGGTCCCCGACCGGCGGCGACCGGTCTTTTGTTTATTTTTCGTTGTTTGGATATCAGGACCACGGCCGCTGTAAGGACTACGGCAGCCAAGGCGATCGCTGCTAAAATGGTCGAGTTCATCGGTTTCCAAAGGTGAAAGGCCGTAAAGGCCGTGCCAACCGGTGGTCAAAAGTAAATGAGGGCAAAAGTCACGGCCGGCTGGGCGGACATGGGAAAAAAAGCCGGGGAAAAAAAGCCAAAATCATCAAACAATGGCCAAGGACAATATTTTGGCCAAAAAATAAGGCCGTTTTTTTTAGCTGTCATGGTATTCGGTCGTTGTCGTCGTCGTTGTCTCTGTTTCAGAAACGTTTTGCTCCTGGTCATCGTCTTCGGGATTGGTTAAGTCATCCTGAGGGCCCTGGTTTTTTCTCCGAAGCCGCCTGACGACTGTGACGATTGGACCGGAGGCGATGTAGGTAAAACCTAAGGGCAGCAGGACAGTTTTGGCTTTGATAACTAAAAAGGCCAGTAAAATTATGAAAAATACTAAAGTCTCAAATGGGTGATTGTTTTTAATAAAGATTTGATTTTTATGACTTATAAAATCAAGGTTTGAGACCATTAAAAAGGCCAGGGCAATGACTAAAAGAAGGATTAACGGTCCGTTAGGCGGTATGATTCGGTCGGAGAGACGGTGGTGCCACAAGACAGCAGCCGAGATCAGCGCTGCTCCGCCAGGGATGGGGAGGCCCTGGAAAAATCCGGGATCACGGTGCCCGACAGAAACGTTGAACCGAGCCAGGCGCAAGGCGCCGCAGGCCAAAAAGATAAAAGCGGCCACCAGGCCCAAGCCTAAGGTCTTGTCCTCGGGATTGGGGAGAAACCACAAATAAAGCTGACTTGGTTTTAGTGCCCACAGATAAACCAGGACCGCCGGGGCCGCTCCGAAGGACAAAAGATCGCATAGCGAATCATATTCAACACCGAAAAGGCTGGTGGTGTTGGTCATCCGAGCCACAGTCCCGTCCAGGCCGTCCATGACGGCAGCAACCAAAATAAAACTGGCGGCAGTCATGTAGCGGCCCTGGACGGCACTCATGATGGAGTAGAATCCGGCGAAAAGACTCATAGTCGTAAATAGGTTGGGGAATATGTAAATTGCCCGTCGCCGGTTACTGCGGTTTTTTCTCTTCTGGGGAGGCAAGGATTTAATTCTCCGTCTTTTTTTTGTCCCTCAGGGACTGGTCCGAACCATTATACAAGATTATAACATATTTTGGTAACTATTCAGCCCCCCTGTCCAGGGCGAAATCATCAAACCTCTCAAAAAAAAAGCAGTCAAAGGGGCAGGATTGGCCCCAGACTTGCATCGTCAAGTCGTCCGATCGAATCCCGCCACCAAATTGGCGGGGGAACTT
>JAISWF010000195.1 GCA_031271165.1 Deltaproteobacteria bacterium | reverse complement strand
TGCTCGCCACGGCAAATTCGGAAGTGTCATTGGATATGCCGAGATTCACAAAACCTTCGTTCCTGTTGATGTCATATATGCCATAGGGTGCTACTTTTCCAAGCTCTTTGACTGGAAAGTCATGCTCCAGAACCTTTGTCGGATTCTTTTTGACGCTGTATTGTGCCCCACCGTTGGCAAAGTTCCCGCTCAGTTCTTTCTTCTTTGTATCCACAGATATGACAGGCTGATTCTGCCGGATGAACTCACGGCTTTTCTTGTTGATGAAACGAAATTGCGCGTCCCGGTCAGGATACGGATCGCCCAATTGCAACATATTCTTCCTGGATGTCCAGGTATTTTTCCGTCAATTTCTTCCGCCCGCCTCCGGACTTGCGAACTCTGATGTTGTTTAGCTCCGCCTTCTTCAATTTCTTTTTTCCCGCGTATAATCGTCGTCTGTGACAACCCAGTTATTTCATGTACGAGTTTTACTCCGCCGCGCCCAATAGCATTTGCTTCCAATGCAAGGAATATTCTCTTTTGCTTTTCATCAAGCAGAGGGAGCATTGTATTGATTTTTGTCGCCAACCCACTGTCCATAGCATTCACAACTCCCTTCCATGTTATAAACAGTGTGTCAAACTAAAACGTATATTACAACTTATTTATCTATAATTCCTAAGTTAAAACTTTATTCTGACGACACTTCGTAGTTAGGCTTTAGCTCCTAAAGCCTAAAGCAATTAAAAAAATCACATAGTTCCAGTTGAAAAAATATTGGGAGCCAAGTCAAATGTTAAATTTATTATCTCGGATTGGAGTGTTAACGCGACAACTACGTAAAACAACTTCATTTAATTGGCAGACTAGACGAGTTATTGGAATATTGTGTCGCTAAAATGGTTTGATTATATTTAAATTTACTATTTAATGATAATGTTTAGGCTTCATTTAGGCCGTGGCCTATTGGCCAAGGCCTTGGAATTGGTCCGTTAATTGGTCTAAAAAATCACTTCGACCATTCCCGGGCCAATAACTTTGGCGGAAATGGTTTTTTTGCTATCTTGGTTGACTACACTGATGGTCTGACCTAAGGCCCCGTCTTGTCTGGCTTGGCCGATGGCCGAGATTTTAAGATTGCCGTTTTGGGCGATGATGGTGACAATTTCGCCTTTTTTGACCATTGAGGTTGCTACCAGATCTCGATCTCTAACCGGGGCTCCGGCCCGGACGGTGGTTTTAAGGGTCTGGCCCACGACCCGGTCGATTTCGGTGAGAGCCCCTTTGGCCTGAGCAAAGCTGACCATGGTCTCGGTTAAATCTTCTTCGGCCAAGACGTGATTTCTGGGCAGATCGCGGACGACAACGATGGCCGGGATACGTAAATCGACCTGAGCGGTGACCCGCAGGCGCCCGGCTTGCTGACCGTTGACGGTAAAAAAAATGGTCCCGGTCAGGTAGGCCGGATTGGAGGAAGACTGGGGGGTGAAACGGTACTCAACTTGTCCGTGAGGCAGGGCGGGGGGAGTGGAATAATTAAGGCTTAAAAGATCATATTGGCCGGAAGTATACGGTTCCGAGCGATCGAGATATTCGGTGATGATTTTTTTAACCAATGTTTCGTCTGTGGCTACCGAGGCTCCGGTAAATTTGACTTCATCGGGGATTAGCCAGCGGAGCTCGGAGATGGGGGCTCCGGAAGTGGAAAGTCTTTGTTCTAGCTGCCGGCGCCTTAAAATAAGATCTTCTCCGGCCGACGGGGACGGCCCGAGGTCCACGGCCGAAACTAGGTCGGCCAAGGCTTGGTCATTTTCGGAATCAGGGGTCACTGTGGCCACATCACCTAAGATGAGCCGGGAGCCTTGGGCGGTATTTTCCGGAGGAAAAATGACCATGACTCCGGCCCGGCTGAGCCCGGCCGGGATTACGGCCAGCAAAGCGGCCCAAAACAAGATAAGGGCAATTTTACCAGCGAAACAAGCGGCGGTTTTAAGTGTTGGCATAAGCTCACGACAAAAATAGGCCGTCTTAGCTCAAAAAGGGAGAGCCTTTAAGAGCCAAGGCCTAGGTCGGAGGGCTCACTTTTTTCCGCCGAAAAAGTTTACCTCTTAAGGTTATTGGCGATGGCCAGCATCTCATCGGAGGTGGTAATGGCCTTGGAGTTCATCTCATAGGCCCTCTGGGCGGTAATCATCTCCACCATTTCCATGACCACTTCAACATTGGATAATTCCAAAAAGCCGTGGGCAATGGTCCCGAAGCCCTCTTCCCCAGGGTTACCGTCGATGGCCGGGCCCGAGGCAGGGGTAGGCTGATAGATATTATACCCCATACTGTAAAGTCCAGGGGGGTTGATGAAACGGCTCAGAAGAATCCGGCCTTCGGCGATTATTTCTCCCCTCTGGTCCATGGCGGCGATAAACCCAAAGGAGTCAACGGTAATGTTGACCGCCTCCTGGGGAACCATAAACTCCGGATCGATTGGATTTCCGTCCTGGCTTACGATAACACCGTCGCTGTTTAATTTAAAGGCTCCGTCACGGGTATAATAAAGTTCGCCGTTTCTCAGGACCCGGAAATAACCCTCGCCCTCAATGGCGATGTCCAAGGGACTGTCGGTTTTAACGTAGTCGCCCTGGGTATGGATTTTAGCAGTGGTCACCACTTTGGTACCCAAACCGACCTGAACGCCCACTGGGATTTGCTGGCCGCCGATGGTTTCAGTCCCGGCAAATTTGTGGGTCTGATAAATAAGATCTTGAAATTCCGTCCGGTTCTTTTTAAAGCCAGTGGTGTTGACGTTGGCCAAGTTGTGGGCGATGACGTCTAAGTGGGTCTGCTGGGCAATCATGCCAGTGGCGGCTGTGTAAAGTGAGCGCATCATGATGAGGGCCTCATAGATTCGAAAAAATAAAGTCTTGACTCAGGTAAGTTTACCCAGCTCTCCAGTGGCCTTTTGATCCATTTCTTGTTTGGTATGAACAATTTTCTGCAGTGCCTCGTAAATACGGTAAATTTCGATCAGTTGGACTGATTCGTTGACGGGATTGACGTTACTCATCTCTAAAAATCCCTGCTCTATGGTGGTCTGAGCGGCCGGCTCCGGCTCAAATTCAGGGGATTTGGGAACAAAAAAGTCGTAGCCCTCTTTGATGAGCTTATTGGGATCGTCAAATTCCACCAGTTCGATTTGGCCGATGACCAGAGAATCAAGATCGGGGTTGACGGCCTGAACCCGTCCGTTTTGTTCGATGACCACCTTTAGGGTCCCCTCCGGTACCACCCCGGCCCCGACCAGCGGGTAGCCGTCATTGGTGACGATCAGGCCGTCACTGTTAACGCTGAAGCTGCCGTTGCGGCTGTAGCGGATGCCGTTAGGGGTATTGATTTGGAAAAAACCCGGCCCGTTTAAGGCCATGTCAAGATCATTTTCCGTCAGTTTAAATGGTCCTTGGCCGAAATAAGTTTTCGACTGCTTGACCACGTACCCCTCGAAAATGGGGACATCTTTTTTATAGCCGGCGGTGTTGACGTTGGCCATGTTGTTGGATGTCAGGTTCATACGTTCTTCCTGGGCCAGCATGCCCAGGTAGGTATTGCTTGAATGATATGGATAGGGTCCGACAAACATCGTTTTTACCTCCGAACTGACCTCTTGCAAAAAAAACGCCAAGTTTCGGTCAAACAGACTTTTTTTCCAAGTCAGAGGAGTGTTTTTTTTTGAGCAGTCCAAAAAGGAGCGCTCAAAGGGAGCTCAAAAAGCCTCAACGTCAAAGGTGATTGACGGAAGTTTTTGCCGCCAGAAGGGCCCTGGCCCAATCAGTTAAGGCTTTTATGCAAAGACCGGGCCAGTCTGACTGAGGGGCTTAAAGTATTAAACTGGTTCTGAGTTCGGTGAATATTGAGATTAACATTAAGATTAACAAAGCTTCCGCTAGGCCAGACCATAATATTAACATTTGAAAGTCCGGCCACCTGGTCCGTTAAAAAAGCTCCAGCCGCCTCTTGGGCGTTAGACTCAATTATCCGTCAGCCTATGGGGAGGTCCTTGAGGTTGGGCTGACTGGAAAAGTCAGCTTGGGGCCGGATTTTCGACAGTTAAAAATAAATGGCTGAAAAAACTAAAATAAATTATTGGCCCGATCATTGCATTAAGAGCCTTCGACAGGGAAACCTGATTTTATTTCGGAGGTTTTTTTATGACACAAATTCAGACCGATAAAATATTTGGGACCTCATTTAGTCCTGGGCTTTGGCCATCAATGCAGTGGCCGCCTGAGTTTTGGATGGGACTTTTAGATAACATCAGCCTGCCAGTACTGGTCTTTGACAGCCAGGGCCGGCTGCTTTTGTCCAACTGCGAAGCTTCAAGGATTCTGGGCTTGGGTGGGGCCGTTGGTCACCTGATGCCTCAATACCTGAGCGATCTGAGAACTACTCCCTTTGAGTTGGGCTCTCCTTTAAAAACTAGTCCGGTCCGGATCAACACCGGAGATGGACCTTACCTTTTTACAGTGCGGATGATCAACGTCGATGGTTTGGTGCCGGCCAGTGTGGCGGTCGGTGAAAAAGAAAAGCCGGCCGCCCCAAGTTTAGGTCCTACCGATGCCGTCGGCGACAGTGCGGCCATGGCCGGTATGGTCAGTCAGACGGTTAAGGGCCCGCTGGCCGGAATTGAACTTTACGCTTCAATATTAGACGAGGAATTGGCTGCCGATCTTGAGCCTGGTTTGGCCGAGGTTATTGATTCCATTCGGGTCAGCGTTCGGGAGGTTAATGAGTATCTCACCAGTTTTGAGTCGATGACCAGGAATCTATTTTTGGATATCAACCCCATTGACATTTCCGAGGCCATTGATGAAGCTCTTTCGGCTTTAGGTGAGATCTTTAAAGCCAAAGGCATTGGGCTTTTGGTCGAACACAAAACCTTTAACATTTTGGCTGATCGGCGCCTGATGGTTCAACTTTTTTTAAACTTGTTCTTAAACGCCGTAGAAGCTATGCCGCACGGGGGAAGACTTTTGGTTGAAGTCAGGCAAAATAAAGACGGACAGGTCGAGGTCAGTGTCACCGACACTGGACCGGGACTGGGTTCGCTTCAGCCCAGAGAGGTCTTCAATCCATTTTTTACCACCAAAAATCAGCCGCTGGGACTGGGTTTGCCAGTCAGCCGCCGGATTATTGAGGCCCACCAGGGCCAGCTCAAAGTGGGCTCGGATCTGGTTATGGGGGCCAAGGTGACGGTGACGCTTCCTTGTATCGACGAACCAGTGGAAAAGGCCTTAAATTGAGAAAAAGGGTCTTTAAGTTAAACCAGTCCAAGAGGTGACCCATGAAGGTCAGATATGTTTTGGTGGCCGACGGCGAACGGCATTTTAGGACGGCTTTGTTTACCGCCTTAACCCGGTTGGGTCACGGGGTGGAATTGGCCGAGGATGCGGCTGAGGCTCTGGAAAAGTTTAGCGATCAAAGGTTTGACCTGGTTTTGGTCGATACCAGGCTCCCGAAAAGCGGCGGCTTGGCCTTGATCCGGGAGATCAAGCGGCTTCGGCCCGAAATACCAGTCATTGCCATGAGCGGCGGCGGGGCTTTAGACGAGGCTGTCGCAGTCATGCGCGAGGGGGCCCAGGACTATCTCTCCAAACCTTTCCCCAATGGTATGGTCGAGCAAGCGGTGGCCAGGGCGGTAGCGACGGCTGAGGAACTTGAGCCGGTCCGTTCCGACGGAAAGTCTGAGTCTGACGGTAGCCAGCGCCCCATTGTGGCCAAAAGCGCCGTTATGCGGCGTTTAATGGGCTTGGCCGAAAGTCTGAAAGGGTCTTCGGCCACCGTCTTACTTCAGGGCGAGAGCGGTACGGGTAAAGAGCTTATGGCTAGGTACATCCATCATAAGTCTCTGCGGGCTGAGGGTCCCTTCATCGCCGTCAACTGTGCGGGTCTGCCGGAAAATCTTCTAGAAAGCGAGCTCTTTGGTCACGAGAAAGGGGCCTTTACCGGGGCCATGGCCAAAAAGCCTGGTAAATTTGATTTGGCCAACGGCGGGACCATCTTGCTTGATGAGATAAGTGAGATGGATATTTCCCTGCAGGCCAAGCTCCTGCGGGCGCTTCAGGAAGGCGAAATCGATCCGGTCGGCGGCAAAGGTCCCCACAAGGTTGACGTCCGGGTTATTGCCACCACCAACCGCAAACTCAAAGAATGGGTCGACTCGGGAAGGTTTAGGGCCGATTTATTTTACCGGCTCAACGTTATGCCGTTTTTTATCCCAGCCTTAAGGGACCGACAGGAAGACATTGAGGTTTTGGCTGATTACTTTGTCGGCCAATATGCCGCCCAAAACCAAAAGAACGTCGATTCCATCAGCAGTCAAGCTATTGAAATCCTCAAGACCCACCAGTGGCCTGGTAACATAAGGGAACTGGAAAATACGGTGGCCCGAGCCGTTCTTATGGCTAGGGGGAGCCAGCTCGAGGCCCATGAGATATTTATGGATGAAGAGGGCTTCTTAAACGCTCTGGAAAAAAATGCCGAGACTTTTACCTGTGCCGTTAGTGAGCCGGCCAAACCCAAGGCGGCTGAAAAAGAGCTGATTGATCAGGAGCCGGATGCGTTCATTGAATCTGAGCCTCCCTCCGAGGAACTGCCGCTGATGACCATCGGCGAAATGGAGCGCTGCTTGATCGGCAAAGCCCTTCAGGAGACGAGCGGCAATCGGACCCATGCGGCCAAACTTTTGGGCATCAGTGTCAGGACCCTTCGCAACAAACTGGCTGAGTACCGTGAGCTGGCCGGAGAAGGCCTGGGGGTTATCTCAGCTGAGGCTATTTTTGACCAAGGCGGACAGATGGATGCCGGCATTAGATAAATAAACAATTAAATATATTTTTAGTTGTCATCCCAAGCTCAATAGAATATTTAAAACAAAACTGAAAAAGGCCGCTGGCGAGGCTAGAAAGCCCCTCCAGCGGCCTTTAAATTATTAAAGTTCGAGATGGCAATCAATGGCTAGATCGAACGTCCCGAAAAGGCCGGCCGACAAATTTTCAGCCGGCGGCGGCCGTTAGCGACTGGGCCGGGATATCGGCCTGCAGGGCTTTTTTGATACCTCGGACGGCCTGTTGGATGCGCTGAACATTTTCGACCATCGCAAAACGGACAAAGCCCTCGCCGCCGCTGCCAAAGCCCAGTCCAGGGGAAACGGCGACTTTACCCTTGGTGATGAGGAACTTGGAAAATTCAACCGAGCCCATGGCCTGAAAGTTTTCCGGGATTTTGGCCCACAAAAACATCCCGCCTTTGGGAGGCTCGACCTGCCAACCGGCCCGGATCAGGCCTCCGCAGAGAACGTCGCGGCGTTCACGGTAAGTATTAACTATTTCGGTCACGCATTCCTGAGGTCCGTTTAAAGCGATAATGGCAGCTATCTGAATGGGCTGGAAGGCTCCGTAGTCAAGATAGCTTTTGATTCTGGTCAGGGCGGCGACCATTTGTGGGTTACCGCAAATAAAGCCTATCCGCCAGCCGGCCATGGAGTAGCTCTTGGAAAGTGAGAAGGCCTCCACCCCGATTTCTTTGGCGCCTTTGACCTGCAGGAGGCTGGGAGCTTTGTACCCGTCAAAACAAAGGTCAGCATAAGCCAGATCGTGGACCACCAAAATCCGGTGCTCCCGGCAAAAGTCGACTAGTTTTTCAAAAAATTCCAGGTCGACCACTGCTCCGGTCGGGTTGTGGGGAAATGAGATGACCAGCATCCTGGGGCGGGGCCAGGTTTGGCGGACGGCCAGCTGCAGGTCGGCAAAAAAATCCCGGCCCGGGCCGATGGGAACGCTTCTGAGGTCTCCGCCGCTAATGATGGCGGCGTAGGAATGGATCGGATAGGTAGGATCGGGGGCCAGGACCACCTCGCCCGGGGTGATGGTCGCCAGAGTCAAGTGAGCCAGACCTTCTTTGACTCCAATACTGACCACTGATTCGCTGTCGGGGTCGAGCTCCACATTGTAGCGGCGGCGGTACCAGTCACAAATGGCGTAGCGGAGCTTGGTAATGCCCCGGGAGGCTGAATAGCGGTGGTTGGTTTCTTTACCTGCGGCCTCAATGAGTTTGTCGACGATGTGGGGCGGGGTCCCTAGGTCGGGATTGCCCATGCCTAGGTCAATAATATCCTCTCCGATACGTCTGGCGGCCATTTTAAACTCGTTGACCTGGGCAAAAACGTAAGGAGGCAGGCGGTTCATTCGCTGAAAGTCAAACATATCACTTTGTGTCATTGTCAATTCTTCCTGGTGTGACCGTCATGGCCGTTGAAAATAATCGCCTGGGCCGAATTATGGCCGCCGGCGAAAAGCCATTAGTGGCGTTCTCAAATTAGAATCGCCTCATTCCATACCAAGATTATACCTAACAAAAGTTAATTGCAAGTGAAACCAGCCCAAAAAAAACAGGTCAGAGCAAAAAAATTTATAATTAAAGTTGATTAGCGGACCCTTGATGGGCGGTCCTTTTAGGGTAAATCATTTTAAAGTGAGAACTTTTTGAGATTTAGGAGAAAAAATACAAACCGATCCAAATACCAGGTCCAGTCGGGTAAAACCACCGACCAATCGGCGAGCAGTTTGTTGGTGTTCAGTTGGGAGTTTAGAGGCCTCAGAGCGGCTTTGGCCGGATCGGGGCCGTAGGAAGGCACAAGCCTGGGCCGGCCGTCGGGGAGCGGCCAGCCCAGGCGACGGGCTCTAACCATAAGTTCTTGGGCGTATTGGTACCAGGTGACGGCTCCAGAGGCGGTCAGGTGGTAAAGTCCCTGGGGGGAATCGGGAGTCGTCAGATGGGCTCTGACGGCCAAGGCGGTAACCGAGGCGATAAGCTCAGCCGAGGTTGGGGCGCCAATTTGATCGTCTTTGATGACCAAGGTATCGCGGACGGCGGCCAGGACTAAAATGGTCTTGGGGAAATTGGCCCCGAAAACCGAAAAGACCCAGCTGGTACGGAAAATCAGGTGCCGGGGGGCTATTTCCGAAATGACCTTTTCACCTTCAAGCTTGGTTCGGCCGTAAACATTGAGTGGGTTGGGGGAATCGGTTTCCAGGTAAGGGGCCTTGTTTTGGCCGTCAAAGACGTAATCGGTGGAATAGTGAACTAACAGGGCCGAGTTTTTTTTAGCCCAATGGGCCAAGATTTCCGGAAGGACGGCGTTGACCAGCCGGGCTTCCAAGGGCTGGCTTTCAGCAGCGTCAACTTTGGTATAGGCCGCCGCATTGACGATGACGGCTGGTTTGAGGCGGTCGAGGCTTTCGGACAAACAAGAGGAGGAAATTTGAAAGTCACCCCGGCCCCAGGCCGTCAAAGACCCGAGGGCGGACAGCAGGCCGCCAAGCTGTAAGCCAAGTTGACCGCCTGAGCCCAAAAGTAATATTTTAGGAGTTGCCATGGCTTTTTCAACTGCCGGTTTCAGGCAGAGCCAAGCCGATTTGATCTTGCAAGATCGCCCGGGCGACATTTAGTCCGCTGTTGATGGCCCGGACCACCAAAGACGGGCCGCTGACCGCATCGCCGCAGGCGTAAACGCCTGGCTCTAATCGGCCCTCGGAGTCAGTTTTGAAATTTTCAAAGGCTGTGAGATTTCCAAACTCCGGCGAGACAAAGCCCATGGCCAGAAGAACCAAATCGGCCTTGAGCTCAAATTCTGAGCCTTCCAGAGGTATGGGTCTAATCAGCCGGCCGTTTTGCTCTTCCCAGCGGACTTGGCGGCATTTTAAGGACCCTGTTCGGCCGCTCGGTCCCGGGAGGAAGGCCAAAGTGTCAATGTTCCAGCGGCGCTCTCCTCCTTCGAGATGGCTGGAAGTGGTCCTTAAGATCCTTGGCCACTGAGGCCAGGGGTTTTCCGGGGCCCGCTCCTGAGGCGGCTGGGGCATTATTTCCAGTTGTTTAACTTCGGCCGCTCCCTGGCGCCAAGCCGTGCCCACGCAGTCGCTTCCGGTATCTCCGCCGCCGATAACCACCACCGAAAGACCCCGGGCGTCAAACCCGGCTGGAAGAGCGGCTATTTCCCCACTGTTGATGCGGTTTTGGGCCGACAGATAGTCGGTGGCGAAAAGAATTCCGGGCAGATCGCGGCCGGGGATCGATAGATCTCTTTTGCGGCGCGAGCCCAAGGCCAGCACCAAGACCTGGTGCCTTTTTTTGAGGAGCCGGATGGAAATGTCGGAGCCAACATCGACTTCATTATAGAAGACCACCCTTTCATCGCGCATCAGATCGAGCCTTCGGTCGATGACGCTTTTTTCGAGCTTGAAATCGGGGATTCCGTAGCGCAAAAAACCGCCGGACTTTTTGTCCTTTTCGTAAACGGTAACCTGGCAGCCGGCTCTGGTCAGGCTTTGGGCCGCCGCCAAGCCCGCCGGCCCCGAGCCGACGATACCGACTCTGAGGTTCAGCCTGGCCAAAGGTTTGACTGGACTGACCAGTCCGGTCTCAAAAGCCCGCTCAATAACCTCGTACTCGATCTGCCTCGCCGGGACGGGGCTTTCGTTTAAGGCCTGAACGCAGGAGCCTTCGCACAGGGCCGGGCAAACCCGGGCCGTAAACTCTGGAAAGGGGCTGGTCAGAAGCAGCCGGGCATAGGCGGTATCCCATCGGCCGTGTAAGGCATCGCTGTTTATCTCAGGGATGATGTTGGCCAGCGGACAGCCCGAAGCATGGCAAAAGGGAATGCCGCAATCCTGGCAGCGCTTGAGTTCCCGATTGAGTTCGTCATCGGTCAGTCTTAGTTCGACGGGACGATAATCCTTGACTCTTTCGGTAACTGGACGGTATTGGCTCATAAAGACTCTTTCAAAATTTTGGGCGAACGAAAATTTGGGTTAGCCTGTCGGTTCAAAGCTTAGGTCTCTGACTGGCAGATGAGCCTGACTGCTCAGGCGGCGGCAGGTAGCCTCAGAGCGACTGGAGCTCCAACGGCTGAGGACTTAACTCGGTCACTGGAGGGAGCTTGATGACCTGCCGGGGTACGTGACCGATTACCCGGCGGTATTCCATGGGGAAGACCTTGACGAAGAGGTCTTTTTCCTTGTTCCAGTTGTCAAGTATTTTTTGGGCCACGGCACTGCCGGTAAAGGTAGCATGGCGGGAGATGAGGAGCTTAAGTTCTTCCTCATCGTAATCATTGAGCAAATCAAGATCGACCATCTCGACGTTGCAGTGATTGTCAAAAAAACCGTCAGCATCGTGGACGTAGGCCAGCCCGCCGCTCATGCCAGCGGCAAAGTTAACTCCGGTGCGGCCAAGGATGACTACGCGCCCTCCAGTCATATATTCGCAGCCGTGGTCACCCACGCCTTCGACCACGGCCATGGCTCCGCTGTTTCTGACGGCAAAGCGTTCTCCGGCCAGGCCGTTAACGTAAAGCTCGCCGCCGGTCGCCCCATAAAGGGCCACGTTGCCAATGATGGCGTTGTTTTCGGGCTTAAAATCCGGATGGATGTTCTCTGGCGGCCGGATGACGATCCTGGCTCCCGACAGGCCTTTGCCGACATAGTCATTGGCCTCCCCAATCAGATCCAAGGTCAGGCCCCGGGCGCCGAAGGCGCCGAAAGACTGGCCGGCAATGCCCCGCAGTTTAAGGCAAACAGTGGAGTCGGGCAGGCCGGCCAAGGTGTGGCGGCGAACTATGCGGGAGGAGATTTTGGCCCCGACGGTGCGGTTGGTATTTTTGACTTTGACTTCCAGCTGGATCGGATGGCCCGTTTCAATGGAGGAGGTAAGTTGGGGCAAAAGAAGATCGTCTAAAGTATCCTCTTTGGGTTTGGGAGCGTATTTTAAAAATCTAAGATCAGCCGTCGGCGGCTTTTGGAGGATTTTGGAGTAATCAAGGCCCCGCTCGGAGATCCAAAAGGAATCACTTTTGGGCATCAGCCGGTCGCATTGGCCGGTCATTTCGCTGAGAGTCCGAAAACCCATGTAAGCCATGATGGACCGAAGTTCTCGAGCGACAAAGGTGAAGTAGTTAATGACGTGCTGAGGCTGGCCCCGGAAACGGGCCCTCATCTTGGGATCCTGGGTGGCCACGCCGACCGGACAGGTGTTGGTATGGCACTTTCTCATCATCAGGCAGCCCATGGAAATTAAGACCGCCGTTGAAAAACCAAATTCGTCGGCCCCCAAAAGAGAGGCTACGGCTACATCCCGGCCGGTTTTCATCTGACCGTCGACCTGAAGGCGGACCCTGGTTCGAAGGTTGTTTAAAACCAAGGTCTGCTGGGTTTCGGCCAGGCCGATTTCCCAAGGTGAGCCGGCGTGGCGGATTGACGAAAGAGGGGCTGCGCCGGTTCCGCCGTCAAATCCAGAAATGAGGATCGATTCAGCCATGGCCTTGGCCACGCCGGCGGCGATGGTGCCTACTCCGACCACGGAAACCAGTTTGACGGCCACGGTAGCTTGATCAGCAGCTTGGTGGAGGTCGTAGATCAGTTGAGCAATATCCTCAATCGAGTAAATGTCGTGGTGAGGCGGAGGGGAGATCAGGGTTACCCCGGTGGTTGAGTGTCTGACCCGGGCTATTTCGCTGTCGACCTTGTGGCCGGGAAGTTGACCTCCTTCACCGGGCTTGGCCCCTTGGGCAATTTTTATCTGAAGCTCTTTGGCGTGGGCCAAATACTCCAAGGTCACCCCGAAACGTCCGCTGGCCACCTGTTTGATGGCCGAGATGGTGGAACGGCCGTCAGGCCGCTGGAGGTATCGGGCCGGATCCTCGCCGCCCTCTCCGCAGTTGCTTCGGGCGCCGATGGAATTCATGGCCAGGGCCATGGTTTCGTGGGCCTCCTTGGAAAGAGACCCAAAGCTCATGGCTCCGGTGCAGAACCTCTTGATAAGTTCGCTTTCTGGCTCCACCAGCTCAAGGGCAATGGGAGGGCCGGGGCGGAAATCCAGCTGGCCTCTTAAGGTAAAGCCTTTTTTGGACTGATCGTTTATCAGGTCTGCGTAACGAAGGTATTCGTCGTAATCGCCGTTTCTGACCGCCCGCTGAAGGGTGGTTACGCTTTCGGGTGTCCAGAGGTGGTTTTGGCCTTTGACTCGGTAGCGGTAAGTGCCGCCGCCGGGCAGGAGATCGACCGGCTGGGCCGTAGCCGGCCGGTAGCCCAAGCTAAGCTGGCGGCGCCTTAAGGCCCCGCTTTCGATATGGGCTAGGCCGAGACCTCCGACCATAGAGGGGATACCGGGAAAATATTTGTCCATCAGATCCGGGCCCAGGCCGACAGCCTCAAATATCTGGGCCCCTCGGTAGCCGCGGAGGGTGGAGATGCCCATCTTGCTCATTATTTTTAACAGGCCCTTTTTCAGAGCTAAAACGTAGTTTTCCAAAGCGTTGGTCGGGCTCATTTCTGAGCTCAGTAAATTCTGCTCGGCGAGGTTGGCCACCGTCTCAAAGGCCAGCCAGGGGTTAACAGCTGAGGCGCCCAGGCTTAAAAGCATGGCCATGTGGCTGACTTCCAGAGCATCACCGGTTTCGCAGACCACTCCGATAGAGACCCGGCGTCCAATTTCTAAAAGCTTGCGGTTAACCGCCGCCACCGCCAGAAGCGAGGGGATGGGCAGCCAGACCCGGGCCGGATCGCCGTCGGGATCGACCGGCTCGCCAGCGGTTTTGTCAGAGACGATGATGATGTGAGTCCCTTCGGTGGCCGCCTTTTCAGCCTGGGTTTCCAGGCGCGAGAGGGCGGCGGCTAAAGCGGCCCCCCGATCTTCTCCATTGGGTTGGGGGTCAAAGACGGCTTTGATGGTTTGGCTGTGAAAGTCGTCGTATTTGAGATCTTCGAGGCGCCTTAAATCATCGTTGGATAAAAATGGGTGGGTGAGTTTAACGAGGCGGGCTTGTTGCGGCTCTTCGCCGAGAATGTTGGGGTTGTAGCCGATGAAGGTCATCACGCTCATGACCAGTTCTTCCCGGATCGGGTCAATGGGTGGGTTGGTGATCTGGGCGAACTGTTGTCGAAAAAAAGAAAACAGCGACTGGGGCCGCTCGTCTAATACCGCCAGCGGAATATCGGCGCCCATGGAGCCGTTAGGTTCGGCTCCGTTAGAGGCCATTGGATTTAAAATGATTTCGGTGTCATCGCGACTGTAGCCAAAAAGGGTCTGATGAAAGGTCAGATCGCTTAAGCGGCTGGTAAAACTGGTCGGGGCGGTAAAAAATCCGGGGATATCAATGCGGTTTTCCGACACCCAGCGCCGATAAGGTTTCTGCCGGGCCAGCATACTTTTGACTTCGGTGTTTTTTAAAAGACGGCCGTTGCCTACCTCGGCCAGAAGCATTTGACCAGGGCGCAGGGAGCCCTTTTCAACAATTTTGCGTTCGTCGAGCACCACCGTGCCCGATTCTGAAGCAAAGACCATCAGACCGTCTTCGTCGAGGGTATACCTGGCTGGCCTCAGACCGTTGCGGTCGAGGGCGGCGGCCACGTTTAAGCCGTCAGAAGCCACCACCGCCGCCGGGCCATCCCATGGTTCCATCAGACCAGCGTGATACTCAAAAAATCCTCTAAGATTTAAACTCATGGGGTATTTCTGACCCCAAGCTTGGGGAATGAGCATGGTCAGAGAGTGGTGGAGACTGCGGCCGCCAAGGCGTAAAAATTCCAGGGAATTGTCCAGGCTGGCTGAATCGGAGGAGTCGGGCTCAATTAAAGGAAAGAGATTTTTGATGTCGTCTCCGAAAAGAGGCGAACTGAGGTTGGGTTCCCGGGCGCTGAGCCAAGCCCGGTTGCCCTTAATGGTGTTGATTTCCCCGTTGTGGGCCAGCTCCCGGAAGGGCTGAGACAGGCGCCAGGAGGGGAAGGTATTGGTACTGTAGCGCTGGTGGACGACGGCCAGAGAAGACTCAAAGGTCTCGTCGGTTAGATCCAGATAAAAGGGGGCCAGCTGGGAGGCCAGCATCATGCCCTTATAGACCACGGTGCGGCACGAAAGACTGGGGACATAAAAGTCGTCGGCCGAAAAAGAAGCGGCCAAAGCTTTTTTCTCCAAGTGCTTCCTTAAGATATACAGCCGGCGTTCAAGACACTCTTGATCTTCTCCGGCCTTGGGCGGGGAGTAAACCACAAACTGCCAAATTGACGGTTTGGTCTCGCGGGCCATTTGGCCTAAGGCCGAAGGTTCCACTGGAACTTCCCGCCAAAATTCGACGTTAAAGCCTTGGGCATTGGACTGATTTTCGACCAGCTCTCTGGCCCGGGCGGCCGCCGTCGGATCCTGAGGCAAAAAGAGCATACCGAGTCCGTATTGGCCGATGGGGGGGAGTTTGGTGGGGTAGAGCTTTCGGAGAAAACGGTCGGGGAGCTTTACCAAAGCACCTGCGCCATCACCAGAATCGGCATCGGCCCCCGCCGCCCCGCGGTGGGTCATGTTGACAACAACTTCGAGGCCCAGGCTGACCACCTCGTGGTTGGACAAACCGTCAAGTCTGGCCACAAAACCAACTCCGCAGGCATCGTGCTCGTTGGCGGAGTTATATAAACCTTTCTTAATCATCGGGACTCCCAAAACTAAAAGAAACAAAATCCCACTCTTTAGCTGTAATTTAAGCTAAAGGCCCCAAACTACAACCCCCGGCGCCAGGCTCCGGATGTTTTTCCGGTCATCAAAGGTCTGGGGTAAAATAAAAGGCAATTTTTAATAATAACATATTTTCGGCCGTTTGGGGCCGATTTTTGGCAAATTGCCGATCCAGACTGCAGTCAGCGCAACCTTGGATCGGTCAATTTGGCAGCCAGGCAGCTGAGGCCTGAGAATGCATTAGCCTCTTGGTTAGTTTAAGCGGTTTAAGCCGCTTTGGCTACTGGCCGGTTTAAGTTTTAAGCGGGGAGCTAAAATTAGGGGCCGGGAATTGGTGAACATGGCCCCAGCCCTAAAGATGACACAGCCGCGATGGGAAACTTGGGGGTTCCCATCGCGGCAGGCCTTGATCATTTAAGGCACTATATTGTTTCAAACGGCGAGGTTAAAGGCCGCCGCCCCAAAAAAGGTCCTGACCGACAGGCCCAAGGATTACTGCCAGAGCAGCTCTCCATATTTTGGAAGCGGCCAGGCGCCGTCGTCAATCAACAGCTCCAGGGCATCAACTTCAGTTCTTATCTTAAGTAAAAGAGGCAAAAGTTGATCTCTGGCCGCCTCAGCCTGAGTCAAGGCTCCTTCAAGGTTTTCGAGTTTGATCCTGGTAGCGTCAAGCTCGTCTAAGAGGACGGTCAGTTTGGAGGTGTGAGTATAGAGGCCGTTATAATACAGCTCCTCGGGTTTGGCCGGGGCGTCCGGCGGTTTGGGGAGATTTTTGACGGCATTAATCAGATCGGCCGCCTTTTTGAGTTCGGAGAGGGCCACCGGCAACACTGTCGACCGGCCCAGAGTCTGAACGAGCTTGACTTCCACGTGAACAACCCGGATATAGTTCTCCAAAAGAACTTCCTGACGGGCTTCGATTTCGCGTTCGCTTAAAATGCCGTGGCGGGTAAAGACGTCCTGGACTTCCGGATCGGTGTAGTGGGCCAGGGCGGCTACGCTGTCTTTGAGGTTCCAAAGGCCGCGTTTTTTGGCTTCCTCCTCCCACTCAGGGGAGTAGTTGTTGCCGTTAAAGACCACGGGGAGATGCTGCTCAAAAAATTTGGTCAAAACCCGGCGGCAGGCTTGGAGCCGGTCGAGTCCGGTGGAAGCGTCTTTTTCAAGCTCGGTGGCGATATCATCCAAGGCGCAGGCAACCGACGAGTTAAGGGCAATGTTGGCCGGGGCGATGGATTGAGATGAGCCGACGGCCCGGAACTCAAACTTGTTGCCGGTAAAGGCAAACGGGCTGGTACGGTTGCGGTCGGTGATATCGCGGGCCAGCGGGGCCAAGGCTGAGACGCCTGGAGTCATGTTGCTGACTCGCCAGGTTTCGGCATCGCTTTTGCCCTCGCTGTAGGCCTTGATGACGTCAGCGAGCTGATCGCCCAAAAAGACTGACAATATGGCCGGCGGGGCTTCGTTGGCGCCCAGGCGGTGATCATTGCCGGCTCCAGTGACTCCGATGCGAAGCGGCAGGCTGTATTTGTGGACCGCCCGCAGAACGGCCGCTAAAAAGACCATAAACTGCGGGTTGTTCCACGGGGTTGGGCCCGGATCCATTAGGTTATTGCCTTCGGAATCACACAGAGACCAGTTGTTGTGTTTGCCAGAGCCGTTGATGCCGATAAAGGGTTTTTCGTGGAGTAAGCACGTTAAGCCAAACTCGGCGGCCGTGTCCCGCAGGACCTTTAAAAGGAGCATGTTGTGATCGACGGCTAGGTTAATTTGCTCATACAAGGGGGCTAGTTCGAACTGAGCCGGGGCCACCTCGTTGTGGCGGGTTCTGGCCGGGATGCCCAAAGCCCAAAGCCTGTTTTCGACCTCGGTCATGAAAGCCAGAATTTTGGGGCTGATGGCGCCAAAATAATGATC
Source organism: Deltaproteobacteria bacterium (assembly GCA_031271165.1). Lineage (GTDB taxonomy): Bacteria > Desulfobacterota > Desulfarculia > Adiutricales > Adiutricaceae > JAISWF01. Next base: position 2,123 of record JAISWF010000195.1, on the reverse strand, counting down.
TTCCAACTCCTGGCCTTTGGGGGAGGGAGCACCAAAGACGGTCCGGCCGGCCATGATTAGATCCGGGCGCAGGCTATAGAGCCGGCGGTCAACCAGAAAGTACTCCTGCTCGGGACCAACCATGGCCCGGACCCGGGTGACCCGGTCGTTACCGAAAAAGCGCAAAATCCGGATGGCCTGACGGGAGACGGCCTCTTGAGAACGCAAAAGCGGAGTTTTAGCGTCCAGGGCTTCTCCGGTGTGGCTCAAAAAGATGGACGGGACGTACAGGGTCAGCCGACCGCCGCTTTTAAGCAAAAACACCGGGCTGGTGGGATCCCAGGCCGTATACCCTCTAGCTTCAAAAGTGCTGCGGATGCCGCCGGAGGGAAAAGAGGAGGCATCGGGTTCACCCTTGATTAGCATTTTGCCGGAAAATTCGTTAACAATATCTCCGCTGGAGGTGGGGGTCAAAAAGGCGTCGTGTTTTTCGGCGGTGACCCCGGTCAACGGTTGGAACCAATGTGTAAAATGGGTGGCTCCTCTTTCGATGGCCCAGTCTTTCATGGCGCTGGCAATGACGTCGGCGTCGGACGGACTGATGGGGTTGTCATTTTCGATGGTCGCCTGTAATCTTTCATAAACCGACTTCGGCAGGCGCTCGCGCATCAGTTTGAAACTGAAAATATCCCGCCCAAAAAGTTCGGATGGCGGTGGGTTGTCAAAAACGGGCAGGGCCGGAGGCGAAGTAGCAAGGCTGGACCTGACCGAGAAGCGGGTGGTTGAGGCAGTCATGGGGTCTCCTTAATATCAGGGAAAAAAACTGACGAACTAGGTTCTATTGCAACAAACGTGCACACCCGAGGTGCTAAAGACTGCGGCCATAAAGTTTAAGGAATATAAGTAGTTATCCGATTGAGGGACTCTGAGGCAGGGTCAATTTATTGACAAAAACGTAGAAATTAGGTCTGGGCATTCCACGATTTGTGTGGATTTTTATCAAAGGCCATTGGGCCCAGACCAATTGTTTTTTTTAAAACTTTAAAGCAATATTAGAAATTTTGGCAAGATCATATGATAGTTTAGAAAGAAAACAATATTATAGAAATAAAGGCCAAGAAATTGTGGCCCCAGACCGTTCGCCACCGAGCAAAATGTCAGGGTAAAATGTCAGCGGGCGGCCTGGAATGAGACCGCCCGCTGAAAGTTTTAGAAAACCCCGGCCAGACCGTGGTTCCGTAAAAGAGTATCGCCGTACCCCAGATGGTAATAGGGGTGAGAACTGAGGATGACCATGGTCTTGGTGATGTCCCAATCAAGACCGATGGCTTTGGTCTTTTCGTTGGGTAAAACTAAACCGGCATCGTCGAGGCCGCTGACGAAGCCTTCGATTTTGGTCCGGACGTCCCGGAGGTATATTTTTACCCTCTCTTTGGCTGGCGCCTGGGTGCCGATGGTCTTGAGCTGAAGCACCTCGGCCGACAAGCCCTCTGGAGCTGGCGCTGCCGGGCCAGGGGTAAAGAAATCGTTGCCCCATAGGGCGTGGATCAGGTGCTGCCAGAGCGGCCAGCCGCCGATTTTTTCCTCCCAGAGGTTGTCGGAAGCGGCATCAATGAGGGCTGACAGAAGATCGAGTGCGCCGTAGGCGCTGGAGGCCAGTGAATCTACCGTTTGGCGGGACATGGAAAAAGCTCCTAAAAAATATTGGCGGGAAAATTTGAGTCTTTTGGGTGCCAATAGACCCAGTTCTCTATAAACCGATTCAAATTAAGCAGCTTGGCCGGGCTCAAAAGGGGCGATCGCCACCCAAAGGGACCAAAAAAGGGCCATCGACTTTTGAGCGGCCGCAGTGGATTTTTTATAACGTTTTTGCTTTCGACCGTCAAGGGGTCAGGAGGCTGGGAGCAGAAAAATCCTTAAAGTTCCGTTATAACGTGAGTTTTGCACCACTTTGTACTATAAATCTCTCTCGATCTCTTTTTTTCTGGGGCGGCCTCTTTGCTTGGGATGTTTTTTCTTGGACATGTAGTCTGGCGAGCAACCATCAGGCATTTCGAACCCGAAGGCATCGCATATGTCAATCTGCTTGCCTACAAACGGAGTAATAAATTTCGCCTTGCCTGTATGTTCGATGCAACGTATTG
>JAISWF010000198.1 GCA_031271165.1 Deltaproteobacteria bacterium | reverse complement strand
TCTGAGGCGACAACCCTGGGTGTCATGACTAATCCAACGTAGACACGTTTCCATGCCTTAGTCTTGTGAACCATCCGACCTCTTTTCAGAAGCCGGTTCCCTTTAGGGGAGCGGTAGTTCACATTAAATCCTCAGTCAAAACCTCGGCCAGATCAGCCCGCAATACGGTTTGGGATTGCCCGGAAATAATGACTCGGCTGGGGCTGGTTACGTCGATTTCACTTAATCCGCCTCGGCTAGAGAACTGCCGGACCCGGAGAAGCTTGGTGCCTAGAAGCCGGGCCCAATGAGGGGCCAAGGCTCGGTTGACGTTGACGCTGACTTGCTGCTCGGGGTGATATATGTTGGGGCTGAAGCATCGGAGGCCGTACTCACGGTCGGCTGGAGTGGCGAAGGTCACAGCCAAGGTCGAAGCCCCGCTTTTGGCCAATTTAATGCGGTCGGGTTCAAGTGTTTTCAGATTTACCGAAGGCCCAACTGCCAAGATAGCCTGACGGGTTGAGGTGATTGCTCCCCAGGTAATATCTTTGGGGGTCAGGGCCAGCATCGAACCGTAGAGTTCAAGGTTGGCGGGTTCCATTTTACTGAGGTTTTGGGAAGGAAAGCTGACGGCAATATGGCCGGTGGGGGTCAGGCGGGCGGTCAGTTCGCCCTCCTGGGTCAGGCAGGTCAGTGTTTTTCCAGGGGGAAGAAGTCCAAGTTCGTAAATCAAATGGGCGACGGCATGGCAAGCGTGGCCGCCAAGAGGGACTTCCTGAAACTGATTGAAAAATCTCAAAAGGTAAGCCCGGTTGTGGGCCAAGACAAAAACGGTCTGACTGGTGCCCAGCTCGTGGGAAATGGTGGCCATCTTGAATTTATCAAGCGGGGCCTGGAGAAATACTACGAATGTTGGGGACCCTGTAAAGGGACCTGTCCCCAAGGCATCGACCAGAAAGACTTTACGCACAAATTTGGTCATAAAGCTAAAGCCCGATAAATTCACAGCCGACGGCCCTTGGGGAAGTCGCCACAACGGAGCGTCGCCAGCGGTCCGTTGTGGCTGCCCAACTTAGGGATTTGGGAGGTTGGTGGGTTCACGGGGAGCTAAGCCGCCTTGGGTGACTCGGCGGCCCATGGTCCGTTCCAGGGAGGCCCAGGCCAGGTTGTAGTTGTACAGGGCTTGGTAGTATTCGTACTGGGCTTCGCTGTAGCGAGTCTGGGCGTCGAGTACTTCGGTGTTGGTGGCCACCTGCTCTTGATAACGCTCGGAGACCATTCTCAGGTCCTCGGCTGCTGCCTGAACGGCTTTGGATGCCACCGAGATATTGCGGCCAGCGGAGATTAGCGTTTGGTAGTTGGAAGTAACTTCGAGTTTGGTGTTGTCTTCCAAACTGGTGAGGGTATTGATGGCCTGGTTGAGGCCGACTTTACTGATTTCCAGGTCGGCTTTGGAGCGGCCCCACTCCCAGAAATTAAAACTGGCTACAGCGGCCATGCTCCACTGGGCTGAGTCGTTGGCACTGGGGGAGTAGCCTTGATTTTGGTTGGACCAGCTGAACTCAAGCTTGGGCAGGAGGGCAGCTTTGGCCAGATCTACTGTTTTGGCCCCAGAGTCGACTTGGTTGCGGCCCAGGCGGATTTCCGGATTGTCGGCCAACCCGGTCTTGAGGCAATCATCCAGAGTCAGGGGAAAACGGTCGAATTTGAGTTCGTCTTTGATGGAGATCGGGTAATCAACCGGCTGCCGCAAGAGGATGTTCAGGCGGGCCTTATTGACCTCAAGGTTGCGGGCTTGGGTGGTCTCGGTCTGCTGGGCCTTGGCCAGTTCCACTTCCGCCTGGAGGACCTGGTTTTGGGGGACCATGCCGACATCATAGAAGTTTCTGGCCACGTTGAGGTGGCTCGACAGGTTAACCACGGTGGCCCTGGCTACAGTTAGGGCCCTTTCCGAGGCCAAAATACCAAAGTAAGCCTGCTTGACACCCAGCATAAGTTCTTCGCGGGCTTGGGCTTTCTGGATGTCGGCCGCAGCTAGTCCCAGCTGGCTTAAAAGGTATCTGGCGATGTTGGAGCCGCCGGTAAAAATCGGCTGACTGACAGTAACACCCCAGGCATAGGTGTCATGGCCTCTGATAACCGGATCGTCATTATAGTTGCTGACATAAGAGGTTGAGGCGGTGGGCAAAAAGTTGGTGATGGCCTGCCAGCGTGACCACATGGCACCCATATAGGCTTGATCAGCAGAGTCAATAGCCGGGCTGACCTTGCGAGCCAAGGTCAAGCAATCGTCTAAGGTCAGAGTTCTTTGGGGAAGCTCTGGGTTTTTGATATTGGCGATGGCTTCTTTGGAGCGGCCTTCTCCAAGGGTGGCTTCACCGAAAATGGTATCCACATCGATGGGCGCATCAATAAAGGGACGATCGATGGTGTGGCGGACAGAATCGGCACAGCCGGCCATGAGTAGCCACAGACTGCCTGCTAAAAGCCAAGCCGTCAGCCGAGAATTCAAGCGAAAACCGGTTCCAGGGCGAACGGTTGGAGCAAAGTGTTGTTCGATCAGCTTTCTGGGCATCAGATTTTTCCTTTCGGAGTTCTGTTTTTGGCGGCTGCCTGCAAGTTAATCGGACTAGGCGCCGTTAGATATTAAAAGGTCATAGTTTTTGTTAATAGAATAAAATTTAAATTAAAAAAATTTAAAACAGAAAATAGTTTAATTTTGCTCCAACCCAATAGCCTATAGCAGACAATAAGACTATTTTTTTGGCCGGAATCTGGTCTGAGCTTCGGGAATGAATTTTTCCAAATTTTTGATTCTCTGGGAATCAGAGGGGTGAGTGGAAAGAAAATATGGAGTCGAACCACGGCTGGGCAGCTTGGCCATTCGCTGCCATAGGGCGACAGCCTCCCGAGGGTCGTAACCGGCCAGAGCCATCAGACTCATTCCCAACCGGTCGGCTTCGGCTTCATGGGCTCTGGAGAAGGGCAAAAGAACACCGTATTGGCTGCCCACGGCAAAAGCGGTCATGGCCAGATCGGCTGAAACGGCAGATGCTCCGCCAACCTGCAGGCCGATGCTTAGAAGACTGGCTCCTACGCTGGTTAACATTTGCTGACTAACCCTTTCGTTGGAGTGTTTGGCCAGGGCGTGAGCCACTTCGTGGCCCATAACAGCGGCGATACCAGCCTCGCTTTCGCAAACCGGCAGAATCCCGGTATAGAATGCCACTTTGCCGCCTGGCATGCAAAAGGCGTTGATCTCATCGGAATCAATGAGGTTAAACTCCCACTGATACTTGGCCACTTCGTTTTCACGACCGTATTCAGCCATCAGGACCTTGGCCGCCGCACTAATGCGGGCGCCCACTTGTTTGAGCAGTTTGGTTTTCTGTCGATTGCTTGACAGATGGCTCTCGCTGAGAAGTTGTTTGTAAGAAAGAGAGGCCGCTTGGTTGAGCTCGGCATCGTCGACCAAACTAAGCTGAGAGCGGCCGGTACCGGCGACCGTGGCGCAGGCTGTCAGCATGTAAGCCATAACCAGGGTCAGCAAGAGCTGGGAACAGTGTTTAAGTGTTTTCATCGTTATTACTTTCTTTTAAATACATAATTAAACATCAAATAATAAATCAATATCAAAACGGATAGGGTTTTAATTAAATTTAGTTCAACATCTTCGGCCAAAGGTTAAGACTGGTCAGAACGCTGTCAGTCAAATTTGTTTCAATCACATAGGGAACAGAACTAAAAAAGACCGGGGAAAATGTTTGGACCGCAACAATGAGGCCCAAGGAGACGAAGCGGACCGTCGACGGGGTTAAGGTGCGAAGAGTAGCCAATAGCGGCTGGCTATTGGACTTTTGTTTGGCGGCGGTCCGGTCATCGGTGGGCGCTACGGCGGATGGCTTATACTTCTGGATGTAGTCCTCAAACTCAAGATCAATGTAGGCCTTGGAGGAGAGGTAACTTAAAACAACCAGGAAAACTTCGGGCGGGGTTGCGCCGGGAAGAATTGAAACCGGCTGGCCGGAGGAATTAAGGAAAATAGTGGTAGGAACGGATCTGACTCGGAATTTGGTGGATAAGTTTTTCTGGCGATCAGCATCGACCGGAACAAAGACGAAATCGCGGTTCATCGACTCAATTACTTTGAGGTCAGTCAGGACATTAGCGTTGAAATAGGCGCAGTTGGAGCACCAATCGGTCCAGAAATAGACTGCTACAAATTTGTTTTCTGAAGATGCCCTGGCCAGAGCCTCATCGTAACTCAATTGAGGTATAGTAGTGTCAATGGAAACAGCGGCCGCCTTAGGGTCAGTCTCGGAGGGGATGGCGGCCAGCGGCGATGCAAGCCCAGCTATCAACACCAAAATGACGGCCAAAAAAGTGGCTGGATTTAGTGTCCGGCGGTTAGTTGTTGCGGATTTGTTTAACAAAACCATCAAACTCCATAGTCCGGTATGAACCGGTTGACACATAGCCCAAAAAGAGTCGGAAAAAAGGGGCTGAGGGCCCTCCTGGCAGTACCGTGGCCGGATCCCCTCCCGGCTCCAAAAATATCAGCCAAGGGACTGCGCTGACCCGGTAGCGGCGCGATAGGGTTCGCTCACGGTTGCTGTCAATAGAAACAACATGAAAGTTGCGGTTAAGATCATCGATCACTTGCTGGTCGGTCAGAACCTGCCTAGTAAAATGTTGGCAATACGGACACGATTCGGTCCAAAAGTACAAGACCGTAAATTTTCCCTCGGCTTTGGATTTTACTAAAGCCTCCTCAAACCCGTACAATGGGAGTGGGGCGGAGGTGGAGGCGGCCAAAGAAAAGGTCGCCGGCCAAAATATAATTGTCGCCAAGATGACCGCCAGCCTGAGCAGCAGTCTGTAAGGCTTTGAAAAGGATTTTAGTGGCATTGGAGCATATTTTAGGTCAATAACCAAAGTTCAGAAGGCTGAGCTTGTCAGTGGCAATTAAAAGCGCCAAGATAATCATGATCACTCCCAGGAAACGGTTAATCCAGACGGTGAAACGGCCCAACCCTTTGAGCCGGGGTAAAATACTACTCCACAAAAGCGACAAAACCAAAAAAGGAACACTGAGTCCGACCGAAAAAAGAGCCAAAAGTTCAATGCCCCGGGTCAGGCTTTCCTTGACGTAGGCCAGATATAGCAAAGATGCCAGAACCGGTCCGCTGCAAGGGGTCCAGCCGGCAGAGAAAGCCATGCCCACTGCCATGGCCCCCAGAAGACCGACTGGCCTGGATTTAAGAGCCGGACGCCGGTCGTTTAAAAAGATTTTGGGGGCGATGACGCCTAGCAGGTAAAGACCAAAGATGGTCAGAATCCCGGCTCCGACGTACCTGACAATCGCCTGATTTTGCCATAAAAACTCACCCAGAGCACTAGCCACCGCCCCCAAGGCTACAAAGATGATACCGAATCCGAGGACAAAGAAAACAGTGGAAACGAAAACCCCCAGCCTTTGGCGGGAAGTTACTGCAATACCGGCGGTAATCTCCTGGTGGTTAAGCCCGGTGACCAAAGCAAACCAGCCTGGGAGGAGAGGTAGGGAGCAGGGAGTGAAAAAGGTCAGGATACCGGCTAAAAAGGCGGCCAGACCGTCGACTTGCTGAGTTAATATCAAATGAAACCGACCAGGACTTCTAGAGCGTCTATAGAGCCCCAAAAAAGTAGAAAAAAATACTTAATCCAGATTATGATCAACCGGTAAAAACCCTCAAAACCTGAATTCTTAAATTTTTTTGTCAGTAATCTCAAGATGTTAAAAATGATAAAAACGAAAAAATAGACTTTTTACTGGTCGATCAGATTATAGGCTTTTTGGGATAATTTTTGAAATATTTTTTTGAGGCGGTT
>JAISWF010000189.1 GCA_031271165.1 Deltaproteobacteria bacterium | reverse complement strand
TTGGACAATTAAACGGAACGCGTCCGTCAAAAAAGTAATCTGGCAGTTCACAGTGGAAGAAGCCCGAATTATCCTGGTTCGCCTTTACCCACAATTAACCTGTTGACTATGTACTAGGGTCTAGAGAGCCAATTGACTATCGCTCACTCCCTACAGGCTAAAGGGCGCGTCGAAAGGCTGTTTAATACGCTCCAGGCTCGACTTCCAGCATAACGGTTGCCGTCACCAGATCGAGGCAGGGGACATTGAACCCAGGATGCGTCGAGCCAAGATTACCCTTGAGATCAGTTTGGGGGGGTACTATTAAGGCTCGTTTTTTCGACAAATACCTACATTTTTATTGTGTCGAACGCATTAGGAGGCAAATGAATTCCTATAACAACTAATTATAGGAAAAATCCTAACATGCAAAAAATCGTGCCAAGACCAAGGAGGGGATACCACCCTCCTTGGTCTTGGCTCCCCGTCGTGGCCCCTCGTTGGAGGCCCCTCGGTGGGGTACCAACACCCTACAAGAGACATTTCTATTGTGGTGCGGATAGAGACATTTCTATAGCGCCACGACATATAACCTGAGCCATTATGTCTCTCATTATGACGCTAACACCCGCCTCGGACTCTCAAGGGTGGGGACTGAACGCACACCGAAGCGACGTTCCTGAAAACTTGCGTCCTGTTTATTTTACTGTAAAATCAGCCTAATAGTGTCAAGATGGGCCGATTTGTTTTTGCCGGAAACTTGTCAAGCTATTTCTTGACGTTTCTTGATGACGGCGTATAATATAAAGCAAAGGAGGTGCTTATGCCCGTCGAGTCACAAAAAGTAAAATTCGCTACCCAGGCCGACCCGCAGATTTTAGGTGCTCTTCGGGGTATGGCCCAAGCAGAGGGGCGACAGCTACAGGCCCTGATTGATGAGGCTTTGAGGGAATATGTGGAACGGAAGCAGGGGAGTGCCCCCCGTCGCCACGTGCTGAGCGCCCTTGATGAAAGTTTGCTCCAATATGATGATTTGTATAGGAAACTGGCCAAATGAGAGATTATTTGACCACTGCCGATATTTTAGGGCTTCACCATGTTTTGTTGGAAAAGTATGGCGGGGCCGGAGGCCTTCGTGATCTGGGGGCCTTGGAGGCCGCAGTCTTTCGTCCTCAATGCGGTTATTATGCCGACATTGTGGAAGAAGCTGCGGCCCTCCTGGAAAGCCTGCTCATCAATCACCCTTTTATTGACGGCAATAAGCGAGTTGCATTTGCCGCCTGTGACGTTTTTCTGCGTATAAACAGGTTCCGATTGACCGCCGCCCCCGCCTGGATTTATGAGCGTATGATGGCCTGGATAACGGCGGCTGACGACCGGCTGGAACTCATAAAGTGTGACCTGAAGACCTGCCTGATATCCATTTCCTGACCTTAGACTGACCAAGAATTTTCCAGGCGGAAGCCGGCCGGAAAAACGGAAGGACAAAGACGGGTTCTCACTTATTTTTTGAGACCGTATTTGCCGTAAAATAAGACTTATATTGTAAATTAGCAATTAATTGCTTTAGCCGGGCGCTTTTAGTGGCTTCCTCAAGGTTAGCCACGGCTGGCCTGACAGGGTGGATCATCAAAAGGTTAGTGGATAGGTCTTGTTCCCGGACGAACAGCCCCAGCTGAAACGTCTTTCGGCGGAGCAAGGCTCCATTCGGGGCGAGGACATTGGCCTCATCATAAGGAAATCCCGCCAAGCCCTTTATCTTTAACGATAGCTAAAAGCCGCAGAGCCGGGCCGCCAGGTTTTTTTATTCCCCGCTCCCGGAGAGCTTTTATTTCTTCGGCGGTCAGTTCCGGGGTGGGAACCAGGCAGGATTCGTCAAACTCCTGTATGGTAACTTTATCAATAATGCCGTGGCCATACAAAGATTCGGCTATTTCGTGAACGACCGAACTGGCTTCGCTTCTGTAAGTTTTAGGCATAGTTTCTACCTCTTTATTTTCTGAAAATTCCCTGCCTCAATCAACTCCCCCGGTGGAAACAGATTATGAGCCTGTAGCCGCCTGATTTACCACCGCCAGACCGGGCCAGCCGCTGTTTAAAAACATCTCCGCTAAGATCGGCGTCAAATTGCCCCTGATCAAGAGCTTTTGAAATATTTTTCAATACGTTATCGCTGAGCCCCATAGGGGCAATGCGCCGTCGAAGCTGCGGTGATGTTCTGACGCTTGGACCCGGGCAGGGAGTTAATCGTCCCCCACTATTTTTTCTTTTTTGTCAAAATGGGAAAACCAGTTGTCTTTGAATATTCTCATAATGATCCTGGCGTCTTTGGGGTCACACTAAGTATGATATTGATTTAAATCATATTCAAGGCAATGTCAATATTCCAGATCACAGGTTGTCGATTAAAGCGGCCATGAAATTCCCATTCTACACCTGTTTTTTGATCCTTTTAGCTCATTATTTCCGGAAATTATTCGGAAGAAGAAACGGAAATGCTGGCCGGAAGCGGCTGCATAGTTGGAAATTTTTCTTTTTATTTAAGCTAGTTATAGCCTGAAATAAACGTTTCCATCCATGGAAACCGGAAGAAAGGGATATAGGTGAGGGCTCTGAGGCCCTACATCCCCCACCTTCGGAGAAACTCTGTGGAAGTAACTGGCTACCTGAAAGAATGTGAAGCCGCCGACTATCTGAACTGCGCCTCCATAACCCTGGCCAAAGACCGCTGTGACCAGAAATTGGGCATACCGTTTTATAAGCTGGGCCGAAGCATCCGCTACAAAAGAGAAGACCTGGACGCCTGGATGGACAGCCGCAAGGTCATTCCGGTCCGGCCCAACTGATGCTGGGTGCGCTCTATCTGAGCCTCAATCCGGCTAACGGTTGGATGTCTGCGGCTCCCGAATCCGGCCCCGCGCCGCAACTGCCTTCGGGCAACCGCTGCGGCCACGACCACCGAAATCCGCAATTGAGTCCGCCCAGTCCGATCAAGAAAGGGCTGGGCGGGCTTCCGCGCATCCTATCTTTGGCCGCCGAACGGGCCAAGGACTGGTTCCATTGCCCTGACAAATGCCCGCCACTCGGCAGCAACTCCCACCGCCGTACCCGAAGCGAACGCCGCGAAGCCTGCCAGATTGTCCTGGAAGTTCTGTTGAGCCGCCTGGACCTGGCCTCGCTTTGCGTGGGTTCGCCTGCCCCTGCTAGCGGCTTCATCGACCTCGACATGAAAACCATCGTCCGTGAATCCGGCCTGGGCAAGCGGCGGTGTGAACGGGCTATCGGCCAGTTCAAAGAGGCCGGTTTCATCAAGGTGGAACAGCCCCGCCGTCGCAACGAAGAGGGCAAGTATTTTGGGCTGCAAGCCATTCGTATTTTTACCCAGAAATTTTTCGACTGGCTGGGCCTTGGTTCAATGCTCAAAAAAGAGCGCAATCGGGCCTCGGCCAGTCTCAAGCGCAAAACCCAAGCTGCCGGCAAGTCGCTGGGCGATCTGATGAAACGGCTGGCAGGAAAAGTTCGGCTGATCAAAGACGCCGGGCGGCGAGCGCCCATGGATCAGGAAACTGTCCGCGCCTGGAATCGCGCACTATCCGATTTCCTGAAAAACGGCCTGGAGATTGAAGAGGCCCAACGACTGACGAATCTGAAATTCGGCTTTCTCGGCAGTTGGAGTCCGGGTCAGGGTCGCTTGGAGGGCATGTGAAAGGCGCCGGCATTTAGCGGGTGGCGTTTTCTGGATTTTGAAATGAAAAATCACCCATTGGCTTCGGCCAAAAAATTTTAAAGAGATTATCTGTCGCATGGGTGAGCCGTTAAGTGTCGCGCATTATATCAAGAAACAAGAAATTAAGAGCGAAGCAACGTGCCCCCCCCAAGCCCGCCCTGGCCGCTGGCTGGGCGTGGGCCGCCCCGCCAGCGGCCAGGGCTAATTGGCAATTGAGAGCTGATGATGAAGGCATGATTTACGGCGGCCCCTTAGCTTGGAACATTCGGCTCGGTGCTGGCTGAGTGTTTCCACTGCATACCCCCCCTTTGGGCCGACTGACCTGAGGCGAACGTTCTCGCATCAGACCAAATCCATAACCGTCGCCAGTAGCTACGGTAATCTTCCGATTCCAGCCTGGTTTGACCCTCACTACTAATGAGGGTCATTTTCGGGGCATCACTAATCGTAAATGACCCTCATTAGTAGTGAGGGGCAAAAACGAAATGCGCCCCAGTTGTGGGCGCGTTTATGAAGCCGAATACTCTCATTACTACTGAGGGAATTCGGGCTGAAGGGATGCGATACTTGCGTCCCCCTTATTCAACAACCATTGATCGTCGGCGGCTAAGACCGCCGGCAATCTTAAAGGAATGGGCAATGTCCAAAACCATTACCGTCAAGGCGGCCAAAGACGCCTTGAACAATCTGCGGAAAATGACGCCGGCCAACGAAAAGTACGATGACGACCTTGAGATGTCCATCAAGGAAACTGTTTTCTTTATGGCTCCCGGCCTTACCCAGCTTGCCAGGCGCGGCTTTACAATTAAGGAATTGGCAACGGGCCTGGCCAAAGACGGCATTCAAATCAAGTCCGGCACCATTAACCGCTACCTCAATGAATATCTGGCGGCCAAGCAGAATCCAGAGAAACCCAAAGGGGCTTCCCCTGCCGGCAAGTCTGATGACGGAAAGAGTGCCGCTGCAGCTAAATCCGAATCAAATGATTCAAAAGACAGCGGCGTTCAAACCGCAGCTGTTCAGGCCGCAAAAAATGAAACTTCGAAACCGGAAAGCTAACCGGGAAGGCCGTTTAACAACCAAGAGCGCCCCGGTTTCAACAATCCGAAACCGCCCTCGGAAAATCCGAATCCCGGCGATAATTCTTTTGGCCAAAAATCCGAATGGACGCGGACTGCCGACGCCTCGCCCGCATACAAAACTGTTTAGGGTGCGCCAGAGCCAAAGGCTCATATCGGCTTATAAATCAGCATAACCCGGAGGCCGGACATGTGGGGTGTACCCACTCCACGTCCGGCCCCGGTCCCTGACAGGCCGGGCCGCTTATTCGCCCGATGGTCTCAACGCAAAAAAAGAAGGAAATACAATGCCCTGCCCGGATAAAAAACCAGTCCGCTCCTACCTGACCGCTGATGAGCATGAACGCCTGAATCGGATTGCCGCCAGCGCCGGCCGTTCTACCTCCCAGTTCATCCGCGACGTCTGCCTCGGCTATAGGTACGATCTTTTTAACATGAGGAATTCAAACTGGAACTCCTGAAAACCCGTTCCGACCTTGGCCGCCTGGGCGGCCTGCTGAAGTTGGCCTTGTCTGCGCAGGACAGATTCAGCGCTGGTGATCAGGCCGGATTGCGGGAACTGCTCGGCCAAATCACCCAGCGCCAGAACGAAATCAAAGCGGCGGAGGAGCGTCTATGATCAGTCGCCCCTGCGTTCAAAGAAGGCCAAAGCCCAGCCGGACAGAATCATCCTCACCGCTGGCAATCAGCCGGTCTTGCCAAAAGGGGCCAAATTGCTCCCGGCGGTTGGCCAGATGTGGGGATTCTATAAAACAGAAGGCCTGAAGGAATTCAGATACAGCATCGACGCCAAAGGTACGCTCATTTTCAATCTACCCGATGGAGGTTCCATCCGCGACACAGGAAGCGAAGTGCATTACAGCGTCAACAATGAACTGGCCAAACGGCTGTCAGCCAAACTGGCTCAAGCCCGCTGGGGTCAGTCCGTTGCGCTGGACGTCAATGTTTTGAAGAACTCACTGTATATGCCGCCGCGCCGACCGGAACAGAGCGCGTCAATAGGCATGAGCCGTTAAAGTTATTGACTTCCAACATGCTGGCAAGGGGTATCATTAATAATGATACCCCTTGCCAGCATGGCGTCGGCATGACCGACCTGGCTTCAGTATTTCTGAAGTCAGCCTGAATAAGCCATTTGGGCTCACCCAGCCGGGGGGCTCCATAATTTGGAGACCCCCGGCTATTGGGCGTCGAGTATTACCGACTCCCTTTTGACTGACTGCCATTGCTGTCGCCGTGGCCAAAGGGTACGAACAGTAATCGTACCCTTTGGCAAGGGTACAAATAATCCTTGCATCCTTCAATATTTACCATTAGGGAAATATTCTTGCATTTTGGCGTACCATCGCTTAATATTTAGAAGACAGCCCGGCCGACCTTGGCACCGCCATCCGCAAAACCCGCATGGCTTTAGGCCTCACCCAGCCCCAACTTGCTCTCGCCGCCGGGGTGGGGGTGCGTTTTATCGTGGAGTTGGAAGCCGGCAAGCCCACAGTGCGTCTGGAGAACATTCTGCAAGTGGTGGAGGCCCTGGGCGGAAAACTGGCTGTAGAAGGAATGCCGCCGGAACCAACCATGGAAAGCGAGGCTTGATATGGCGCGGCAACTGACAGTTTTTCTTTTCGGGCACAAAGAGGGCCTGCTTCAACAGGAAGACGGCCAGCTGAGTTTCGCCTACATCCCGGCCTGGCTTTCATCCCCGGAGGCTCGGTCGCTGTCACAGTCTCTGCCTTTGCGCGAAGAACCGTTTGACGACCGGGCCGCACACCCGTTCTTTGCCGGGCTTTTGCCCGAAGGTGATTTGCGCATCCGGCTGGCGAAAATACTGCAAATCTCCCGGCAAAATGATTTTGCCTTGCTGGACGGGCTCGGCGGCGAGTGCGCCGGGGCCGTCAGCTTGCTGGAAGACGATAGTGAAACCATCCCGGCATCAACACCATCGGAGTCGCCGCATTGGCTTAATGATGATGAACTTACGCGCCTTTTGGAGAACATTGCCCAAACGCCCCATGCTGGTGGGCGAAGTCGGTTTACGCCTGTCACTGGCCGAAGAAAAAGACGGCCAACTACGGATAGCCTTACCGCCCAACCAGGCCCCCAGTTCCCACATCCTGAAACCGGAGATAGCCGATCTCACTGGCAGCGCCCACAACGAAGCCTTTTGCCTGAGCCTGGCGGCGGCCAAAGCCGTTGTCCATCAAGTCCCGTCTTCCCGCCGCGTTTTTCTACTCGTGAAACGGTATGACCGCCGCCAAAACCAGACCGGACACCTGGAGCGCCTGCATCAGGAAGATTTCTGCCAGGCCCTGGGCGGTTGCCCCGGGATACAAATATCAAAACGAAGGCGGCCCCGGCCTGACCGCCTGCTTCGAGCTGCTGCGCTCGGCCACCCGCCCCAGTGCCCCGGAAATACTACGCCTTCTGGACGCAGTAGTCTTCAACGCCTTGATAGGCAACCACGACGCCCACGCTAAAAACTTCTCCCTGCTTTATGATAAACAATACCCGACCCTGGCTCCGCTCTATGACATTCTCTGCACGGCCGTCTATCCCGACCTTAGCGACAAAATGGCTATGAAAATCGGCGGCAAATATCGCTTCGATGATATCTTCCCACGTCATTGGGAGAGTTTTGCCCAGTCCGCTGGGCTTTCCCGGGCTCAGGTGAAAAAGAGGGCGCTGCAATTGGCTGAGATCATACCGCAGAAAGCTTATGCGATAATGGAAAATTCAGCTAACTCAAGCCAAGTTCATGGCCTTTTGAAAAATATTGTCACTCTGATTGATGGCCGTTGTCGACTGTTAAAAAAGTGGAATTCATGAGGTGATTAATTATGAGCGATATGCCAGATCTCAATGATAAAAAACTCGACAATTGGGCCGGGGAAACAATCATCGAACAGGGCCGCAAATATCAACGCGCCAGGAAAGTGAAGGAACTCGTTTATTTGAAAGACGGGCGCTTGGGAGCAGTGGTCATCGGTACGCGCACTTACCTGGTGGCGGTCAGCTTCAGCGGCGGCGAAATTAAGTCGGATTGCACTTGCCCTTTTGAGTCTGACTGCAAGCACGCTGTGGCCGCTGTTCTTGAGTATCGGCAAAGATTGGAAGCAGGGCAGACTATTGAAGTTTCCGCTGACAAAAAATACGGCGTGTTGAGCTGGCATGGCGACCCAGGCGACAATCAGCAGGCCGTTGCCGCTGAAACCGCCGCTAAGCTTGAGGCCTGGTTTAGCGGTCAAAGCCTTGCTCAACTGATGGCCTTGCTGCTGGGCATTTGCCGGGAGCATGCGGATATTGCCGCAGAATTTATCGACATGATTAATCTGCAAAACGGCAATACCCCAAAGCTGTTGCAAAAAATTAAGATGCAGGCTCGACAACTGATAGAAAGCGCACCGGATTGGGACGATTGTTATGACACGCCCCCTGATTATTCCGCTTTGCTGAAGACCATGAAACAGGCTTTGCCCTTTGGTCTGGCCGATGAACTGCTGGACGTCATCGGGCGTGTTCTTGGCGGCCTCCAGGAGCAAGTGGAAATCTATGACCACAATGGTGAGTTCGCCTGTGATGTCGAGCCGTGTTATTCCACGGCGGTTGAAATTTTACGCGCATCAAGCCTTGATTCCGCTGAAAAGATGCTGTGGGCCGTCGATCAAATAATTGCCGATCAATTCGAGCTCAGCGCGCCGCTGGAAGAATATTTGAATGAAAAGCATCCGGCCGACAGTTGGTCGGAGGTGGCCGATGATTTGCTGAAACGTCTGGAAAAAAGCAAGCCCACCGCCTCAGACCGGTCTTGGGGAAGAGATCAGTTAAGTAATTTCGCCATTCACGCGCTTGAAGAATCAGGTCGCAGAGACGAGATCATTCCTCTTTGCGAACAGGAAGCGCCGTTGACGAAATCATATGTGCGTCTGGTTGGCCGCCTGATGGAAGCCGGCCGAACTGACGATGCTGAACGCTATATCACCACGGGCATAGCCGCCACTTATAAAGATTTGGCGGGCATAGCCTCGTCCCTACGCAAACTGAGGATTCAAATACTTTCCAGCCGTAAAGACTGGGCTGGCGTGATCACCCACCATGTCTGCGAATTCGTTGAAGACCCATCGACCTCCGATTACGGAGAAGTGAAGAAGGCGGCCGCTAAGATGAAGCTTTGGCCGCAGATTCGCACTCTGCTCCTGGAGTACCTTCAGTCTGGCGCATTGCCTTGGCAACATAAAGGCTGGAACTTGCCGGCGCCGGATAAGGCCGAACTGTTGCGCAGCGACCGTTGGCGAAAAAAATTCCCGGAAGTGGAAACCCTGGTCGAAATAGCCATTTTGGAAAAAGACCCAGCTGAAGTGGTCAAATGGCATGACCTTTTCCCTAAAAAAGAACGATACGGTTTCAATGACTTGGAATTGGAGATCGCCGAGGCCGTCAAAAAATATGACCCCGAACGGTCTTTAGCAATCTGGAAAAGGCTGGCCGAGGCCGAAATAGCCCAGACCAGACCCGCCGCTTACCAGATCGCCGGCAAATATTTGAAAAAGGCCGGGCAATTGATGGTCGACTTAAAACGCGAACCAGAGTGGCGAGATTACGTTTTCAAACTCCGAGCCGCCAACGCCAGAAAAAAACGACTGATGGAAGTGTTGGATACTGTATCGGTCAACAGTTTATTGGACACCACACGTGTCCAAAATAGAATTTGAGATTAAAAAATAAAAATCTCCGGTTGTATAATGGGAGTTGCGAAAGCCCAATTAAATGCCGCAATGCCCAACCGGAGGTAAAGACATGATAGCGCCGATGAGCATGTTAGGGCAACTCCTTTCGTTAATTGACCGTGGAAGATTTCAAAAGGCGGTGAAAGAACGTGGTTCGGACAATGGGGCGAAAGGCTTCAGTTCGTGGAGTCATTTTGTTTGCCTGCTATTCGCTCAACTGGCCGGGGCGGGTTCACTGAGAGAAGTGGCTGGGGGCCTGGCCGGAGCCATGGGCAAGCTGAACCATTTAGGGATATTCAGGGCGCCGAACAAGTCGACTCTGTCGTATGCCAACAAGCACCGTCCGTGGCAGTTGTTTGAAGATATTTTCAAAGTTATTCTGGAGAAGGCCATGGCCTTGGGCCGTGAACGGAAGAAGAAGTTCAGGTTTAAAAATCCGCTGTATTCAATAGACTCCAGCACTATCGATCTTTGCCTTTCGGTCTTCGACTGGGCCTT
>JAISWF010000171.1 GCA_031271165.1 Deltaproteobacteria bacterium | reverse complement strand
TCCTTTAAAGACCGTCGCGAATCTTGAAAAACTGACATAAAGTTTCTCACACAAAATGGCCACCCACCAAAGGTGAGGGCGACCGCGGTGGCTGAGATGCTAATAACAACCTAGCGGGTTGGATACCGCTTTCCCTGGTCAACCGACTCTTGCAAGCCCCTAGGCTTTAGCCTACTGGGTAGTTGACGATTTAGGCTTACTATGCGACCAATGGTTGCCAGCCAATGGCGTTCGCCCAGTAGCCGTCATCCGGGTGCCATCTTTCAATGGCCATCTTTAATGTCCAGCCGCCAATAATCGGCTCTGGACTGTCTCCGGTCCGAGGATCTTGATTATCTCAAAGAGCGGCGGACTGGCCATGCTCCCAGTCAAGGCTAGTCTGATGGGACGAGCGACGGCTCCGATAGAGATTTCCAATTTTTCCGAAAGCTTCTTTAAAATGGCCTCAAAGCCTTCATGATCGATGTCGGGCTGGTGCAAAAGAGCCTCAGAGGCTTCTTTTAAAACTTCCATGCCCTGAGAAGTGAGGGTCTTGCGGACCAAAGCGTAGTCAGTACTCCTGATCCTGGTTTTGAGATAAAACTCACTTAAGTCGGCTAGTTCAACGGCGGTTTTCCCCCTAATTTGAACGGATTTGGCCATTTTGGTCAGCATGTCGCCGGCCGGGCGGGTATAACCCTTGTCTTCCAGATAAGGCCACATTATTTCGGCTAAGGCAGCCGGATCGGTTTGTTTGATGTAGTGGGCGTTGAGGGATAATAGCTTGTCCTGATTAAAGACGGCCCCAGATTTGCCGACATGAGCCAGATCGAAATATTTAATGAGCTCATCAAGGGAAAAAATCTCCTGGTCACCGTGAGACCAGCCTAGCCGGGCCAGGCAGTTGATGATGGCTTCTGGCAGGTAGCCAAGCGCTTTGAAGGCCATGACCGAGGTGGCGCCATGGCGTTTGGAAAGAGGTGCTTTATCGGCCCCTAAGATCATCGGCAAATGGCCGAAGGCGGGGAGGGGATGCCCGAAAGCTTGATAGAAAAGGATTTGCCGAGGGGTGTTGTTGACGTGGTCATCGCCACGGATAATGTCGGTTATGCCCATTGTCATGTCGTCAACGACCACGGCAAAGTTGTAGGTAGGTTGTCCGTCGCTTTTAAAAATTACGAGATCATCAAGCTCCTGGCTGTCGATGACAATGGGTCCTTTGACTAAATCGGTCCAGCCGATGGAGCCTTCCAAAGGGGTTTTGAAGCGAATCGTAGCCCCGGGGGCCGGCCCCAGGTTTAGTTCCCGACAGGTGCGGTCGTAGCGGGGTTTTTGTCCCTCGGCCAGGAGCTGGGCTCTGGTGGCGTCGATCTTTTCCTGAGAGCAGTGGCACCAGTAGGCCAGCCCCTGGTCGACCAGTTTATCGGCGTACTGTTGGTAAAGTTCGGTTCTAGCGGTCTGAAAAACTGGCTGGCCGTCCCATTCCAGGCCCAGCCATTGGAGTGCCCCTAAAATAGAAGTGACGTTTTCCGATTTGGAGCGGGCGGTGTCGGTATCTTCAATGCGCAAAACAAATTGGCCGCCGTTGTGACGGGCCAAAAGAAAGTTAAAGAGGGCCGTACGTGCCCCGCCAAGGTGGAGTTTCCCAGTGGGGCTGGGCGCAAATCGGGTTATCATTAATGAATGCTCCAAAAATAAACGCCGCCGGCTGCTTCCAAGCAAGCTCGGGCGGGCTGAAAAAAACAATCTGCCAAAGTGGTCAAATTCTCAAACAGTTTAGAGCCGCTGGAGGGCCCGAAGGCGACCGGCGAAGGCGGCCCTCAAAGAGGACCAAAATATTTTTTCGGTTCCCTAAATTGAGGTTTGGTATAATGAGGTCGCCCAAAATGATTCGGCTGGCGCAAGCTAGCGACTCAAGGGCTCAAAAATTTGACGGTCAGGGCTTTAAAAGCTACGGCCAGGGCTTAGAATAACAATCCAAGGCCTCTGGCAATCTTTATATTTTAATCTTTTTTGATCGATAAAGCCAAGCCTTGTTTTCAGTCACAAAATTATTTATAATGCGAGATTCAGACCGCACTTTGGGTGCGGCCCGGTTTGGTGGCCGCTTCCGTCGTGGTGCGGTGCGGCCGGCAGCTCTGAGAGGCTTTTAAAGGGCCTTAAGGAAAAGCCGATATTTTTTGGTCTGAAGGGTGATGATCATGAGCAGAAAACCTTTTTTGGCCGGCAATTGGAAGATGTTTAAGACCGGTGAGCAAGCCGCCGAATTTATCGGGCAGTTTAAGTCCGTCGCTGCGTCTCTTGGCGATCGCGACATAGCTTTGGCCGTCCCGGCTACGGCTCTGGAAACAGCAGCCAAGGCTGCTCAGGGTAGCCCGTTAATTATAGGCGCCCAAAACCTTTTTTGGGAAAAAGAAGGCGCTTTTACTGGAGAGATCTCGGCACCCATGATCAAAGGCGCTGGGGCGACCATGGTGATTATCGGCCATAGTGAGCGCCGACAGTTTTTTGGGGATACAGATGAAAAGGTCGCCAAAAAATTGGCCGCCGCCTTGGCTGACGGTCTTTTGCCGGTGGTCTGTGTCGGGGAAAACCTCTCCGAGCGCGAAAACGGAAAAACTCTTGATGTTCTATCTACCCAACTGACCGGCTCTTTGGCCGGTCTTTCAGCTGAGGCCGCTGCCTCCATAGTGGTCGCCTACGAGCCGGTCTGGGCCATCGGGACCGGAAAATCAGCTTCCGAAGGTGAAGCCCAAGAGGTTCACGTTTTTCTTCGCCGCCGGCTCAAAGAGACTTTTGGCGCTGAGGCCGCCGACAGGATTAGGATAATTTACGGGGGCTCGGTTAAACCGGAAAACGCCGCCCTTATCCTGGCTCAGTCGGAAATTGACGGACTTTTGGTGGGTGGAGCCAGCCTTAAGGTCGATTCCTTCACTAAGATTGTCCAGTCACCATACGCTGGGTGACCATTTCGGAAGGTTGGGCGGTTGGCCTAAGGTCTTAAGATTATCTTTGGATTAATGAACATATCAGGCTTTTGAGGCCGCTGTTATTGGAAAGCCTGGATTGAGAGGCTTTCGGCTCTCGACCCCCTTTTGGTCTTTTTGGTCCCTTTAGTTTCTTTAGTCCCCTTTTTTTGGGAGACGGTTTTTACTATATGACTAGCACTGTTACTGCCATCCACATTTTTGTGGCCGTTATTCTTATGATCAGCGTCCTTCTTCAGAGCGGCAAAGGCTCAGGGCTGGGCGCAGCTTTTGGCGGCTCTTCTTCGTCTGTCTTTGGTTCCAGAGGTCCGGCAACATTGATTAGCCGGGTGACCAGCGTAGCCGCCATAATCTTTATGGTTACCTCTCTGACCCTGTCGATATTTGCCCAAGGCGGGAGCTCATCAGGCTCCGTGGTTACCGAAGATGAGCCGGAGGTGGTTCAGACCACCTCCGAGGGTCTGCCGGTAGGTGAAGATGCTCTTCAGGTTGCCCCCGAGACTTCGGCTCCGGCCAACGCACCCGTGGCCGCTGACTCATCGGTTGAGACTGACCAGGCCGAGCATGCCGGGCATACCAGTGAACCTTCTGAGCCAGGCCCGGCCGTTGCCGAGCCGGCAGGCGGTGATGCGGCGGCCGCTTTGGAACCGGCGCCCGAGGCCGGCCAGACTGCTCTGACTGCCTCTCCAGCCGAGACTGGGGACCAGGCGGTCACCGGCTCCACAACCGGCAACGGAAACCAGCAGGAGGCGGCGGCCGACTCCCAATAAAGGAAAATCTCCAGTCTGTTATTTTTCTTGACGGAAAAAAGGGCATGCATGATAATCCTTAATGGGCCCAGTTTTGTTGGCGGTCCGGTTGGAGCTTTGATAATGGATCCTGTTCGCGACAATCTGGTTTTTAGCGTTGAAGCTTGGCCCGAGGCTGAGGTTTCGGTTGACTTTATTCTCTCGCCGCCGGTTCTGGTTCAGGCTATGAAGTCCCGGCCGGGAGGCGATGAACCGGAGTCTGAGGCCGTGGCCGATGCGTTAGTGTTTAAGAGCTCCATGCGGGGGAGGCTGGTAATCCAGCTGTCCTATCGGAGGCTGACAATCAAGGGCTCCTTTGGCATCAAAGTCGAACTTACCTGTTCGAGGTGTTTGCGCCAGTTTGTCGGGAAAATCAGCGACCCCATTGATGAGCAGATTCAACTGATCGAACCTACTCAGGAGATTTCCAATGCCGTCTGGGACGGCGACATTGTTTTGGTCAACAACCATTTTGATTTGGCGCCCTTAATGGCCGAACTCTTTTGGCTCTCTTGGCCTAACCGACCGCTGTGCAAAATCGACTGTGTCGGTCTTTGTCCGTCATGCGGCTCCAACCTTAACGATGGCCCATGCTCTTGCGGCCAGGGACAGGCCACCCGGCATTAAAAAATTGGTCAGCTCAGTCGGCTTGACTGATGTGACTTTTCTCAGCCAGGTCAGCCGGCTGACGCAGCCCAGGCTTGGCCAAAGCCGCAGGGGTCTGGTGGAAACTGCAATTACGCAATTACCCAGTTGCCCTGGCTGGCTTTGAGACTGGCGCCCGTCATTTGAATTTTTGGTTTTGGGCTTTAGAGTCAGCTTTTTAACTGCCCTCAAGTCTGAAAACCTTGACCCAGAGGTCAAATAGCCCGCCAGCGGCGGATATAAAGATAACCCTTAAACCTTAAGGTCCGATTTGATGATCGGGCCGGCCCAGGAAAGGAGACGAAAGCACCCCAGCTTTTTACCGGGTGCTTCACAGATGCGCCATGACCGTTCCCAAGAGAAGATTATCCAAAATGAAAGGCCGTCAGCGCCGGAGTCATTACAAGGCCCAGTCCCCTACGGTGGTACTTTGCTCCAGATGTTCCAAACCGGTCCAGCCCCATACGGTCTGCCCCAACTGCGGCCAATACCGCCGCCGGGTATTTTTGAAACTTGACTTAGCTAAGGAAAACCTAAAGCCGAATCCGGAGTCCTAAAATTTCAATCATCGATCAAGGTGCGGCGGTGAGCTTTTCCAGGGTAGTATTGGTGACCGGAGGGACCAGAGGTATCGGCTTGGCCGTGGCCAAGCGGCTGGCCTCACCCCAGACTGCGTTGGTGGTGACTCATGTTAACCCCCAGTCGCCCGCTCTGCAGCAAGTTCGGGAAGAACTTGGGCCACTGTGTCAGGTTTTTGAAACCCAGTGCTGGTCTGTGTCCGACGCTGATGCGGCCGGCCAGAAGGTGGCCGAGGTGGCCGAACGGTTCGGGCGCCTGGACGTTTTGGTCAATAATGCCGGGGTTACCAAAGACGGGCTTTCGGTCCGGATGAGTTCGGCCGATTTCCGTCAGGCCCTTGAGGTCAACCTGGTGGGAACCTTTGGCTGTTCGCGGGCGGCCGCTAAAATTATGATGAAACAAAGAAGCGGCCGGATAATCAATTTGAGCTCAGTGGTGGCTTTTACTGGTAATCCCGGTCAGGTCAACTACGTTGCCTCCAAGGCCGGGATCGTTGGTCTGACTAAGACCATGGCCTTGGAACTGGCCCCCCGGGGCGTGACTGTCAACGCCGTGGCCCCCGGTTTTATTGATACCGACATGACTGCGGTTTTGGATGACAAGGTCAAAGCGGCCCTTCTGACCAGAATTCCCATGGCCTCCATGGGCCGTCCTGAGGACGTGGCGGCGGCGGTGGCCTTTTTGGCTTCCGACGGGGCCGGTTATATCACCGGTCAGACCATTCACGTCAATGGCGGGCTGTACCTTTAGAACCTTTAACCGTTTTTTTGTCGGCGGCTCAGACCAAAAGCTAAATATCCATTTAGCTTAAGGGTATTTGAGGCCAAACTGCGCAGTTTTCGGATTGGGGCGAGACAATCGGCCCCGCCGTGATTCGGCTTTGGTGTCCCCAGGGCTGGCCATTAATCTTGTCCTATATTTCAAGGAGTGTCCCTATGTCTGATATTTTGGAGAGAGTTACCAATGTGGTGGTCGATCAGCTGGCCATCGAACCGTCGGCGGTAGTGCCGGAAGCCTCATTTCAGGATGATCTGGGAGCCGATTCATTGGATCTGGTTGAACTGATCATGGCCATGGAAGAGGAATTCGACATTAAGATTGACGATGAGGCGGTTCAAAATATTAAGACCGTCAAGGACGTCATTAACTTTATCAAAGAATA
>JAISWF010000147.1 GCA_031271165.1 Deltaproteobacteria bacterium | reverse complement strand
TTATGATCCATTGGTAAAAACCCTCAAACCATGAAATTGATAAAATTTTTATCAATAAATCCAATATATTAAAAACGGGATTTTGCCAAAAAAGGGGTTTTTACAGGAGCATCAATTATAATAAAGAGCAAAAAGGGCTTGGATGACCCGGCTCAATATTGCGTTCTAAAATCTGATAATTATCTTTAAATATTAAAATTATTTTAAAATTAACCATTTAGTATGGCTAGTCAACAGGATTTAGATCTTGACAGTGAATGACTGCCATGGTTAATAAAATTTTTGGCCTGGATTATGATAGTATTGTTTCTGAGTATGGCCTTGGTTTCCAAAAGGAAGGCTGGTTCAGCCAGCCCCTAAAGCGGAGTCCGGCCTGAGCAGCCGGTCGGCCTTGGTCTGGAGCCGGCTTACAACCTGGCGGTAGTTTGGGGCCAGCTTGGTGACATTAAAAATAAAATTAGTTAAACTGGATATGATTTTGACAAAAAAGATTGTGATTTGTGGCATTTGTGGCGACGCCCAGTTGGAGTGTCGGCTTTGACTCAAGAAACATTAAATTATTTGGTCCCTGGGGACGGGAGCATAGTCAGTCTGATCGGCCTAAATATTCCGGCCGCAGCCCGCCAACTCGCCCGGCTCATGGAAGGTCCGCTGGCCGGGCAAAAGCTTCTGGTCTTGACCCCTACCCCGGTCGAGGCCGAGGATTTACTGGGCGATCTCAACTATTTTTGGCCTCATGGCCGAACGGGCTTATTGGCCGGGCTGGATACCAAGCCTTTTATTGGTCAGTACGGCGGCCCGGCCTTGGCGGCCGAGCGCCTGAATTCTTTGTCACTGTTAGCCCGGCCCGGGTTTTCGGCGGTGGTGGTCGGCTGGGCGGCTTCAGCCTTAAGCTTGAGTCCGCCCAAAAGCGAGCTTATGGCCCGAACCTTAGTCGTGGACAAGGGTACGGAGCTGGGTTTTTATTTGCTCCAAGAGTATTTGGAGGACAACGGTTACCACCGGGTGGGCTTGGTTGAAACAATTGCCGATTATGCCGTCCGGGGCGGCATTATTGATGTCTTTCCCGGCGGGGCCGATCGTCCGGTCCGAATTGAGTTTTTCGGCGACTTTGTGGAAACCATCCGGTCTTTTCAGATTTCCGATCAGAGATCCATCAGCCAGCTTGATTGTGTGACCATCACCCCGGCCTCCGAAGTGACCTTGGGGGCCGCCCGCAGGCTGGAGGCCGCTGAAAATCTGGCCAAGCTGGCTCAAGAAAAAGGCTGGCTGTCACTTTTATGGGAGCCGCTGGCCACCCGCCTCCGGGAAGGACCAATGGTCGGGGAACTCGACCATTGGGGGCCGCTGGCCGGGCTGGTCGGACGTCCCTTGACCGATTACCTGGCCGGCGGCAGCGCCCGGCTGGTCATCTTTGAGCCGGAAAAGTTGGCTGAGGCGGCGCATCTGGCCGGCGTTGGACTTTCCAACCATTTTGCCAGGCTGGCCCTTGAAGAACGGCCGCACCTGCCCCAGCAGCTTCTTTTTGCCGACCCGCAAGAGCTTTACCGCAGTCTTATTGAGCTCCCCCAAGGCCTGACCATGGTCCGGGAGCTTGAGATAGAAGGAGCTGGGCCGCTGGTTACTCAAAACATCTTTCGCTTTGACTGCGAGAGCAATAACGATCTCCGGGCCCAAATAAATGTTCCCCGGCGGGCGACCGGGTTTTTGGGGCCGCTGGCCGCCCGTCTGCGGTCTCTGATGGGCCGGGGATTTGCCATCAAGCTGGTCTTGAGAACCCGTGAGCAGAGCCGCCGCTTGGCCGAAATGCTGCTGGAGTATGATCTCAGCCCTGGCCAGACTTTAAAGGGCGGGACGGCTAAAGGCTCGCTGGCCTTTGACGTCGGACAAATTTCCGGCGGCTTTGCCACTTCCTACGATAATGAAGCCTTTATTGCCGAAGACGAGATTTTTGGCAACCGCCAGCGGCATAGGCGGCGGGCTCGGGAAGAGTTTAGGGGGCTTAAGGGATTTGCTTCTCTTAAAGATCTTTCCACCGGCGACTATGTGGTTCATTCCGAGCATGGCATTGGCCAATACTTGGGCCTGGTGACCCTGACGCTTTCAGGCGGGGAGAAGGGCGACTTTTTGCACCTTAGCTACCGGGCCGGGGACATTTTGTATGTTCCAGTGGAAAGATTTAAATCGGTTACCAAGTATATCGGCCCTGGAGAACATGCTCCGCTGTTGGACCGGCTCGGCAGCGGTTCCTGGGAAAAGGTCAAGGGTAAAGTTAAAGAAAACATCCGGGAGATGGCCGAAGAACTTTTGAAGCTTTATGCCACCCGGCAGGCTACCCCCGGTTTTTCCTTCGCCCCTCGCGATCAAATGCTGACCGAGTTTGAAGCCTCCTTTGAATACGATCCCACCTCAGACCAGGAAAAGGCCATTGATGACGTTTTAAGCGATCTGAGTGCTCCGAGGCCCATGGACCGGCTGGTCTGCGGCGACGTTGGCTACGGCAAGACAGAGGTGGCCATGCGGGCGGCCTTTAAAGTGATTTGCGATAACAAGCAGGTGGCGGTTTTGGTTCCGACGACCATCTTGGCTGAGCAGCACGAAAAGAGTTTTTCCGAGCGCTTGCGCGACTGGCCCTTCAAGGTAGCATCGCTGTCGAGATTTAAAAAAGCTCCCGAACAAAGAGCCATTATTGCTGAGCTGGCCGACGGCCGGGTCGACGTGGTCATCGGCACCCATCGCCTGCTCCAAAAAGACGTCCGGTTTAAAGATCTGGGCCTGGTGGTTATCGACGAAGAGCACCGTTTTGGGGTTTCCGACAAAGAGAAACTGAAAAAATTAAGGGCTCAGGTGGACGTTTTGGCGATGAGCGCCACCCCCATCCCCAGAAGTTTGTCGATGTCCATGAACGGCATCCGGGACATGTCAATTATTGAGACCTCGCCTCAGGATCGTCTGGCAGTCAAAACCAAGCTTATTCGCCGGGCTGATGAAGCCGTGGTTGAGGCCATTGATCTGGAATTGGCCAGAGGCGGGCAGGTGTTTTTTATCCACAATCAGGTCAAAGATATCTGGCTGGTTGTCAAACGTCTCTCGGAACTCATGCCTCTGGTCCGTTTTGGGGTTGGTCACGGTCAATTGGACAGCAAAGAGCTTGAAAAGACCATGGTGCAGTTTCTCAATCACGAAATTGATGTCTGGGTGACTACCTCCATCGTTGAAAGCGGTCTGGACTTTCCAGCGGCCAACACCATTATTATTGACCGCTCCGACCGTTTTGGGCTGGCCCAGCTTTACCAGCTCAGGGGCCGGGTAGGCCGAGGCCATCAGCAGGCCTACTGTTACCTGATGGTTGACGATCCCCAAACTTTGACCATGGATGCTCGCAAGCGTCTTAAAGCCCTTTTGGATCACACCGACTTGGGGAGCGGTTATCAGATCGCCGTCCATGACCTTCAGATTCGCGGCAGCGGTAACATCCTGGGGACGGCTCAGAGCGGTCAGGCCTCTTTGGTTGGTTATGAAATGTACTCCCAATTAGTTGAGCAGACCATCAGGGAGCTTAAAAACGAGCCTTTTGAGGAGGATTACGATCCAGAGGTGGTGGTAGGACTGCCGGCCTACCTCCCGGAGAGCTACGCCCCGGATACCGAGGTGAGGCTCGATCTTTACCGGCGCTTGTCTTCGGCCGCCGACGAGGAGGAAGTGGCCGACATCGTCACCGAGATGTCCGATCGCTTGGGCCGGCTGCCGGTTGAGACCTTAAACTTGGTGGATCTGACAGACGTCAAACTTAGACTCAGAAAGGCCAGGGTCCGGCGTTTGGAACGGACGGCCGAGGGGCTGATCCTGACTTTTGGGGCCGAAGGCCCCTCTGATTATGATAAGGTCCTGTCTCTGGTCTCTACCGGGCATCGCCGCAACCGGCTGACTCCTCAAGGCAAGCTTATCGTCAATAAAACCGAATACTCCGGTAAAGGTCGGCCCCTGGAGGGGGTCAAGGCCTTTTTAGAGAGGATAATCTAACCTGGAGTAAGGCCAGCCTGGCCGATACGGATATGATTTTTTAAATTTGACCGTTTCCTGTCAGCCGCCAATTGCGTGTGTGATATGCATGGTCGGCTTGGTCATCGTCTCCCAGGAGATTTTCTTGGTCCAGCTCTTTTTTGGTTGGCGATCAAAAACCACCAGCCAAACTTCATCGGTTAAAAAACCATCCATACGCTTTAGAAGCTGTTTACAGCTTTTAGGCCGGCTTGTTTGAGTACCCTTGATTTTAAGTTCAATAAGGTCTAGCGCCAGATTCAGTTATTACAGAGTTTTGGTGTCGCAATGGAATGCTGGCCATATGATACCCCTTTACCAGTGGTAAAACCGCTGAAATTGCCTGACAACTAGCAGCCTCTTCCCCCTCCGACGGCGTACCCGTTACTACCCCAGCCGTACCTGCCCGGAAAGATGACTTTACTCCCTGTCCGCTTAACAATGATGTTGATATGGCCCAATCAGTCGGCGTACTTTAAGCGCATTTTAAGTGGCCGGGGCACCCCTCTGCTGACTGCCCCCTGGAGGAAGGCGAGCAATATAAGTGAGCACTGGCTTTGATGGAAAATTTATGCCCTTAAGGTTTTTCAAAGTTTTTAGCTTCATAAGTATGATATAACATAGCCAAATATCTAAAAAAACAATTAATGACTGACGGCTCTGGTGGCGGACGAAAACAACAGTCAGCGACGGCCTTTTTCCTGGCCGAGCTTTTTTAAGATTTATGGCCAAGGTATTAAAGGCCAATAATGCGGTTAACCTGGATAACATTTGGGTCAAATATTTGTTGGCCGGCTCTTGACTGGTCAACTATTGGCTGGCCAATTTTTAACTGGTATAAATGGGCCATTTTGGCCTAGTCTTAGCTGGTAACGGCCGCTGGGCGGCCTCTGACCAGGGGCCTAAGGGGTCAAGTTAGGCCGCCTTGGAGCTGGAGGCGGCCGAGCGTGGTAAATACAGAAGAATTGTTATATTATAGACAAAGGGTCGGTCCTCTTTCGGGAACTGTTGCTTTGGATCTGGAAGGGACTTGAGGCTTTAGGGGCTATAGCTTTTTTGAACGTCCAGACCTAAGCGGCCGGACTAAAAGGACCAGGATTGAAAGTCAAAAGACTAAATCTGATTCTATTACCACTAGCTTTGGCCGTTTTATTGGGGCTGGTGGTTTTGGCCTTTCAAAAGCGCTACTACAACCAGCTGTGGGATCCACTGACCGTGGCTTTGGTCAACGGCCGCCCCATCCCCAGCGAAGCCCTCAACGGAGTAATTCCGACCGGGCTTGAACTGCCAAAGGCGGCCAACGGCGGCGGCAATCAGTTGTCGATCAAGCTCAAGCTTGAACAATTGATCGACGAAGAACTCATCCGTCAGGCGGCTGAGAAGGCCGGTGTAGTCATTGAGCAGACTCTGATCGACCGGACTGTGGAACAATACCGCAGCTCATCTGGCTGCCAGGACAATCCAAATTCGGTGGTTTGTCAGCCGCCTAAAGGGGAAGCGCTGAAGTCCTTTTCCTACGCTGTCGGTCAAAGGCTGCTTTGGGAGCATATGGCCTCGCTGGTAGCCAATAGGTATGCTAGATATGACAGCCGAGAGTGGCGGCAGTTTTGGCGGGCTTTTTTGCTTGAACATGCGATGATCTCTGTTTACCGGGTCCGGGTTCTTTTAACCCAGGATGAGCCGGCGGTTTGGAAGCTGCTCAATAGTGCCGCTCCCAAAGATACCCTCGATCGGCTGGCCAACTTGGTCAAGGAGGACGGCTTTACGGTCATGATAACCGAGCCCATGTTACTCAACCTTTTGTCGCCCCAGACATACCTAATGTTTAGAGAAGCGGGCCTGGACGCCGAATTGGCCGAGGCTGAAAACAGCCCGGTCCAGCGGACTGGCCCGGTCAAACTTCGTGAGAGTGTGGCTGTCTTTGAGATCGTTGAAAGCGTCCCCTCAACCGATCCCCAAGAACTGGTCGCTGCCGCCAAATCCGCCTACGAGCGCAAGGCGGACGAGAAGGCCTTTAACAACTGGCTGGCCGGCCTCCGGCAAGCAGCGGTTATTGAGATAAATCCGGGGTTTTTAGAATTGAATGAAGCTTTCAAGTAGAAAAATTGCGGATTCAAGTAATGTTTGACTGGA
Source organism: Deltaproteobacteria bacterium (assembly GCA_031271165.1). GTDB lineage: Bacteria > Desulfobacterota > Desulfarculia > Adiutricales > Adiutricaceae > JAISWF01. Next base: position 229 of record JAISWF010000147.1, on the reverse strand, counting down.
GCTGATAAGATAGTTGTGCGGGAAGTCCAATATAAACTGTTGATAGTTAAGTTTACGTTAATAATAGCCTTAGTAATTATGGCTTTTTAATAGTTGATATGGTAATTTGTTTTTATTGTTGATGCGACTGCATAAACCGCAGCAGAATTGAGGGTGCCTCATCCACGGGGAATCTACAATCACCTCATGGATGATAGTCCCTCCGGTGTAAGGAGTAGCGAACCGCACT
>JAISWF010000141.1 GCA_031271165.1 Deltaproteobacteria bacterium | reverse complement strand
GAGTATTGATGCCGTTAATAATGTCCATGTCAGATATAATAGCAAAATCGCTCAGGTGGCGTCAACTCCAAAAGTTGTCTGCAAATCCTGATTGTTGGCGTCAACCCGATATCTAGAACAATTTATTTAAGTTATCGCTGGATTTCGATTTTTTTTTAATTGTTTACGTCCACCAACAGCCGTGGCGGGACGGCCGGAATTCAGCATCGTTTTTTTTTCTTTGTTCCTGGTGTTAGAAGCCGGGGAGAGAGCATTATTTTCTGTTTGGCCGGCGGCAGTTTTTAGCCAACTGCTGGTTTTAATCAAAAACTTATTGATGAAAATTACAGCTGTCCCCAGTTGGCTTTTGTTAATAACACTGAAGAATCATCCAGACATCATCAAAATTGCCAGCTGCCAAATCATTTTTCTTAATCCAGAAATAAAGTCGGCCGCAGTCGCACCAACACATTTCGGCCTCATCGTCGGAATCAATTTGCAATAGGAGTATCCAGTCGCTTTGGTTCTTGGCCAAATACTCCGCCCGCTGGTCTTCATAACCAGATTTATCACCGCAATACAGCCCGTTAGAAACAAGCTGACATTCTAAATCCATATTATAGTTTTGGATTGGGTCAGAATACCCCCCTAGTTGATGCCAAGGCCTTTTTTCATAAACTTGGCTCCGGAATTCTTCATACGCTTCTTCTTTGCCCTCATCACCTTCAAAAAGGGTGTCGATTATCTCAGCGTCAATGGGCGGGTAAGTGTCAATGGGCTTGGCTTTAATATGCTTTTGCTGGTAGTGGAGCTCCAAATCATTGGGATAAGGCGCCGATTCCAATACGTCGGTTTCCTCGAAAAACAAGAGCCGCCAACTGCCTTCGTCTTTTGGGTCAAACCCCCAGGTGCTTTGGGATGGGTCATAAAAAACATAGAGTAGCCCCGCAGTTGGCAGATGCGGCAAGTAACCGGACCCATTAATTTCTGAAAATTTCAGCTGCAACACGAAGGCCAGAGACTGGCCGTTCCAGGTCGGCCATTGAAACTCTTTTGGCACCTCAGGCCTTGACCCTATTTTACTGAAAACTGACTTATTGTCGCTGGCAATCAAGTGAAGGGCCGGTTTGACATAAGGCTGGACCGCCTTTTTGATTTCCTCAAGCAGGTTTTGGTTTTTCTTGAAACTCGGCATTTTGTAACCTCGAATTTATTGGTTGAAAAGTGCCCTGGCGAAGTAACATCAGGGGTTAGGGTTGGTCATAGCTGCAGTATGTGTTCAGCCGTTTGGTAGGTCTGAACCTTTCTGACAATTGGTCAAGAACGCCGGTTCTCGGTCACCAGCTGCGTCCAGAGGCCAGGCGCCAAGATGATATCCTCGCTTAATTTTCTGACCTAGCCGTAGGCTTTATGGTGACGTAGGAGGACAACCTAGCCTAGCTTAAAGGTCCATCCTGCTGACCATGTCCCTAGCTTGATACCGGACTGTCTGGCGGCTTGGTGTTACCGCTGCCGATCTCTTGGTTGGCTGTACTTGGGGGCGAGACATTTGGGCCGGGTTGTTTGAGTACTCCTGAGGTTGCCGGCCGAAATATTTTCGTCGGCCCATACCAGTATCGCACCCGGCCGAGCAACTCTTGGCTGCGGCAAAGCTCAGGCCAGATTCAATATGGCTCCCATAGGTGCTGGAGTTTGACAATAAGGCTCACTGGGTCTAGACCGGCATCACCGGCTGGGCGTCCCGCCCGCATGGACCTCTGGTCATGTTGGTCTTGCGGTCCCATATTTTCTTGGGGACGAGGTGCCGCCCGCTCTCTGGCCTGAGGGCAAGAGCCATCCGGTCTGGGCCTGGGTCAAAGCGGTCAGGAATTGGCAGTGACCCCGTTGGTATTTTCGGTGCTGTTTTCAACTTGAGGGTCGTTTTTGGCTTCCGACAAACTGGCCAGCTGACGGCGGACATCTTCGGACCAGCAGCCGTATTCCAGGGCCAGTTTGAGGTGGTGCTTAGCTGAGGGATATTCTCCAAGTTCAAAGAGGAGTTTGCCTAGGCGTTGCCGGAATAAGCTGTTGGTGGGGTCGAGTTCCACGCTTCTTTGGAATAGCGACATGGCCACTTCCTGATCATTGGCTGATTCCAAAAACAGGGCTCCCAGCGACGACAGGCTTTCGGCATCGTCGGGATTATATTTGACGGCTTTTTTAAAGGCAGTCAGGGCTCCCGGGCGATCGGCGGCCAGCAATCGGGCCTGTCCCAGAAGCCGGTGGACCTTGCCTTGGCGATCCTTTAGTTCTGAAGCGTGGTTTAAGGCTTCCAAGGCCCGATCGAAGTGCCCCAATTCAAGGGCGGTTTTGCCAAGGCAATAGAGGACCTCAAAATTGTCGGGGGAGATTTCCGCAGCCCGGCGAAAGGATTTTTCAGCGTCCTCTGGCAGGCCGCTCAGAAGCTGTGAGCAGCCACAGTTGAAGTAGGCCATCATGTTTCCCTCATCAAGTTTGATAACTTCCTCAAAGGCCTTGGTGGCTGCTTTCTGGTCGCCTTGGCGTCCGTAACAAACTCCGATACTGTTGAGGAGGTTGAGGCGGTTTTTTAAGGGGGGCTCGGTGGCCAGTCCCTTGAGGTATTCATCGATCGCCCCTGGCAGATCGCCTTCATCAAAGAGGTGGTCGCCGCTGATATTGAGGGTCTGGGCTCCAAAGACGATGACCTGTTCGGGGCCGGTCATGGCCGCTTCAACCAGAGATTTCAGGCCGGCCTGAATCAGGTCCTCGGGCTTGATTACCGTACTTGGCCAGTGGACCAGGCCGATCGAGGCAGGGGCCTGGCCTTTGAGTCCAGAAATTAAATTGGAAGCCCTTTTTTCGGCCTCAGTTGGGGTCAGGCCGACCCAGACCAAGGCCGCCGTGCCCGGGCCCCAGTTGACCAGGAGTTCGGGGGAGATGTTGCTGTCTAAAGCTGAGGACATGAGGAGATCAAGGCGTTTGTCGACTTCGCTTTGGCCGGCTATGGTGGCTAGGCGTTCGTGATCGTCGAGTCTGGCCATGGCTAAGGTCAGGGGACCGTCGGACTGGGTCAGCCGGGTGAGGTGCTTCAAAAAGCCCTCCCGTTCGTAACCAATCCTGGTTTCTATCTCCTGGCCCGGGGATTGGGCCCAGTCCATCCGGGAAAAGACCAACCGATCGCCAGCAGCCAGCCGGCCGGGCCGTACGCCAGTGACGTGGGCCAAAGAGGAGGTCTCGGCAATGCCAAAGATGGTTATTTCTCCCTTAGGGTCACCTCCTTCGCCGATAACCTTAAACACCTGACCGGGCAGAGCGCCCATGGTCCGGCCCAGATTAATGAGAACCCGGTCCTGGGGTAAGACTTGGACCACCAGACCGCCAGAATTGATCAGATCCCCAAAACCAATGACCGCAGCCGGTTTTGGCCGGCCAACGGCGAAGTTCAGGACGGTTTCGGCCTTTTCTAGCAGCAAAGCCGCCGCTTCCTTAAGGCTCTGGAAAGGCGCTGCCAAATCCATGGTCAGATCTTGAGGAAAGAGAGCGTAGGAGTAAAAGATGGTTAAGTCAGGCATCCGCTCCAAAGAAAGAGTGCGGATTCTTTCAAGACTGGCTTTGGCTTCCTGCGGTCCAGCCCGGAAGATGGCTCCCAGCCTTCGATCGCTGAGGCGGGCCAAAATCAAAAGCTCATTGATGTCTGAAAAGGCAGAGGAGGCGGCTTTGAGATCGGTCTTGACACCTGATTTGGTTTGGATTTCGGCCACGGCCAGGACCAGCTGAGTCGAATTTGAGTCCTCCCAGAGCTTCAGGGGCCGAGGGTCGACCTCCGAGGCCCTCATAAGCTTAACCAGCCGAGCTTGAAAATAATCGCAGTTATACAAAGAGGTTTCCCGGTCGGTTACCAGAGCCTTGTAGAGACTGACCTTGTCCAAGGCGGCCTCAACTACCGCCGGCCACATGGCCAACACGGCAGGGGCGGCGCTTTCTTCACCAGGGATCTGCCGAAGGGAAACATAGCCTAAGGGGCGGCCTCGGAAGTTCAGCGGGGCGGACAGATGGGGACCCCCCTCCGGAGCCAAGCCGGGGATACATTCATAGCCGGGGAGGAATCGATTAACCTCCTGGTCGAAAACACTCCGGAACTGCCTCAGGTCGTGTGGGGTCAGCCTTGGTTTAAACATGGTCATACTCCGCAATTTCACCAAATCTCAGAGGTCGCCAGCCAGACGTCTGGGAAAGCTTAAGCGCAGCCCTCCGGTTTGGGAAGTCCGGCCATTTTACAGGCGCCTTTGCCCGGTCCGGAGGGGAACATTTCATATATATATTTGAGTTTAAAACCTGTTACCAAGGTCATGTCCCGAACCCGAGGCGGATGTCCGTGTTTGGCGTGGTAAGCCCTGAGGGTTTCTAAGACCGCCAGATGGTCGTCGGTGAGCTCTTCGATCTCCTCATCGCATCTTATTCTTTCCACCCAATCGGGATCCCACTGGTCGGAGTCCATAAGAAAGCCCTCATGGTCGACCGGGTAGGTTTTGGGATTTTCGGGTTGGTTGGACATCAAGCACCGCCTCAGGGAGTTGTTGGAGCTGTTTTAATCAGGCTGGTCCGCCTGACCGGCCTGACCCGGTTGGCCAGGCGGTGAGGGCTGATTGCTGCGATCGTCGTGGCCGGAAGATTGGGCGGTCGGTTCCGGGGAGCTTTGAGTCTGATCGGGCCGGGGTTTTAAAGGTGAACCGGGCCGGGAGAAAATTTCCGCCTGGCGCTTTTCCAGATCCGGGCTCGCCAAAAGGTCCGGACGCCGGGCCCGGGTTTTGGCTACCGCTTCAGCCAGCCGAAAGGCGGCCACTTGGGCATGGTTGCCAGAGACCAGGATTTCAGGGACGGCTAGATTCCGCCAAACCCTGGGCCTGGTGTAATGAGGATATTCCAAAAGGCCCGAACTATAGCTTTCGTCCAAGAGTGATTCTTCATCGCCCAAAAATCCAGCAATCAGCCGGCTGAGAGCTTCAATGAGAACCATGGCTGGGACTTCCCCGCCGTTTAAGACATAGTCGCCGATGGACAACTCCAGATTGGAGTAAACATCAAGCACTCTCTGGTCAATCCCCTCGTAGCGCCCGCATAACAAGATCAAGCGGGGACGAGCCGAAAGTTCCCGCACCAAGTCTTGATCCAGCTGGCGGCCGGAAGGGGTCAGGTTGATGACCAGCCGCTGCGGGGGCGCTTGAGCTAAAACACTTTCCAAGGCCAGCCCCAAGGGTTCCGGCTTTAAGACCATGCCCGGACCTCCGCCGTAGGGGCGATCGTCGGCCGTGCGGTGCCGGTCGGAGGTAAAGTCGCGGATGTTGATCAGATTGACGGTGATTATTCCTTTGGTCAGGGCTTTGGCCAAAAGTGATTGGGTCAGAAATGAATCGAAGATCGCTGGAAAGAGGGTCAGGACATCGAAAATCAAGGTGGTCCTCAGTCCAAAAGGCCTGGCAGCTCAGCCACCAGCAGCAGACCATCGTTGAGGTTGACTTCCGGGACGCATTCATCGGTAAATGGTACCAAAACCTCGGTCCCAGCTTGGTTTTCAATAACCAAAATCAACCCGGCCCCATTTTCCATCAGCCTGGTTATCCGGCCCAATTCACGGCCGCTGGTGGTGGTTACCGCCAGGCCCAAAAGATCAGTCTGATAAAATTCGTCCGGTTCGGGGGGCGGAAGTTTGGAACGTTCCACGGCCAGACCATAACCCCTGAGGTTTTCAGCGGCTTCCCTGGTGGTGCAGTCCTTGAGGTGGGCGATGATGCCTTTGGGGGTTAATTTGCCCGTCAGGCGCTCTGTGAGGTGTCTTTGGCCCCCATTGGGCTCCACCAGCCAAAGCTGGTCAAACCCAAATATGGTCAGTGGGTCATGACCGAAAGTCTGGATTAAAACCGCCCCATGGACTCCGTGGGGTCTGAGGATGCGTCCTAAGTGTACGTAATTGACCATAGAAACTCGCCAAACAGAGGCTTCTTTTGGGCTTTGAAGGCTAAAAGTGGGGCCTTTTTGAAAAAAATTTAATTAAAGGCCCCCAAAGCCATGGCCAACCGGGCTGTATGGTCCGGCCGGCAATCACCGGTAACCGGCTCGCTTTTTAAGCCGGCCTCAGGCGGAAGGAGCTTCCGGGGCCGGGGCAGCGGCCGGTTTGGGCCGTTTTTTAATCAGGCTGGCCACCGTTTCGGTTGGCGTGGCCCCTTTGCTGAGCCAGTTTTGCAGGAGTTCTTCTTTGAATTCCAAATAAGCCGGGTTTTTATTGGGGTCGTAAAAACCGACGATGTCCAAAAACCGACCGTCACGCTTGGCGGTACTTTCAGCCACCACCACACGGTAGTAGGGTTTCTTCTTGGCGCCGAGGCGGGCCAGTCTGAGTTTGAGAGCCATAATGGTATCATATCTCCTAAAGTTAGGACGCATTGGCAGCGGCCTTTGGTAATTTAACCCTTGTTTGATGGTTGGTCAAAATCAGGGGTTTATTGCAAAACACTGTGTGAATAAATCGTGTTGCTATAATACTCAGAAAATCAATCCCTGGGCGTCGTCACATAAAAAATCGGCGCAGGCCGTCGAGCCCGCCTTTTTTTGAGGCCTGCCGGAGGAATTTGTAGGAATCGGCATAGTTTTTAAGAAGACCGTTGACGTCAGCTATTGTTGTCCCGCTGCCTTTGGCGATTCGGCGGCGGCGGCTGGCGTCGATGATGGTATGGTCCTGCCTTTCTTCGAAGGTCATTGAGTCTATTATGGCGCTGAGTTTGTCGAGTACGCTATCGTCTGGGGTGGCATTTTTAATTTGTTTGAGTTTGCCCAAACCCGGCACCATGCTGAGAATCGACTCAATGGAACCCATTTTTTTTAAAGATTTCAGCTGTTTGCGGAAATCATTGAGGGTAAATGAGCCTTTGAAGAACTTCGAGGCCATTTGCTGGGCCTCATCTTGGTCGACGACTTGCTGGGCTTTTTCAATCAGGCTCAAAACGTCGCCCATGCCTAAGATCAAGGAGGCCAGGCGATCGGGATGAAAGGGCTCCAAGGCCTCGAGTTTTTCTCCGGTGCCCAAAAATTTCAGGGGTTTATTGGTGACCGCCCTGATGGACATGGCCGCCCCGCCTCTGGCGTCGCCTTCAATTTTGGAGAGAATGACCCCGGATAAATCCAACCGTTGGTTAAACTCGTTGGCAATATTGACCGCCTCCTGGCCAGTCATGGCATCGGCCACCAAAAGGATCTCCACGCTGCGGGTGACCTTTTTGATTTCGGCCAGTTCGGCCATCAGCTCTTCGTTGATGGAAAGCCGGCCGGCGGTGTCTATCAAGATGGTATCAGCCCCGGCGGCCCCGGCAGCGCTAAGGCTGGCTTTCGCAATGTCAACCGGGTTCATGTCGGTGGTTGAGGGGTAGACCGGAACGCCGACTTCCTCACCGATTCTGGTCAGTTGGGTGATAGCCGCCGGGCGGGCGACGTCGGCCGGCACCAAAAAGGGATTGCGTCCATTGTTTTTAAGGTATAGGGCCAATTTCCCAGCCGTGGTGGTCTTGCCGGAGCCCTGAAGGCCGACCAGCATTATGGGCCAGGGAGGCCGGCCGCTGAGCTCAAGGCCCGAGAAACTTCCGCCCATCATTTCGGTCAGTTCGTCGTAAACGATCTTGATAACCTGCTGACTGGGGGTCAGGCTTTTGAGGATGTTCTGGCCGAGGGCTTTTTCCTGGACCGAGAACAAAAAGTCCTTGACAACCTTATAATTGACGTCGGCATCTAAAAGAGCCAGCCGGACTTCCCGGAAAGCGGCCTTGAGATCGCTTTCATTGATTTTGCCATGGCCCCGGAGCTTGGAAAAAACTGAGGTTAACTTGTCAGAAAGGCTTTCAAACATATTGGGCCCCGCAAATGAATGGGTTGGGAACTTTTTTAGAAGTTTTCTTCAACAAACATGGCCTCAATCGCCGGGGGTAGCTGAACTCTGGCCGAGTTCCGGCGGGTTTCAGACCAGTACTGATAGGCCGAATTGGCCAAAGAGGCCCGGGCGGTCTTTTGGCGGTCCTTGAGCTGGGCGGTAGCTAGTTCGGTCTCAGCGGCCGGCTGGATTTGAGAGACCTTCAAAATCAAATAGCCAGGATTATCCGGCGAATCAACCTTGATGGGAGCGGTAACCTGGTCACCGATTTTGGCCAGGATAAAATATTGGCTCAAAAAATCTTGGGGATCGCTGTTGGTCAGGTAAGCTCCGGCCTCATAGAACTTCATTCTGGCAAACAACGCCGTTTGCCCAATGTCGGTCCCTTCCGGGAGGTTCTCCAAAGTTTCAGCCGTCCATTGGTCGGCTGCCCCCCAAAGAACTTTGGCCGCTGCATCTTTGGCCGCCTTCAGGGCCGATTCTTGTTTCCAGGCGCTGGCCACTTTTTCGCGGACGTTTTCATCGGTCAGGGGCGGGATAAACGAGTCTTTTTTCTCAGTCGTCAGATAGACTACCAAATGATCGGGGGTGTCGACCGGATCCCCGACTTGACCGACCGGGGTGTCCACGGCCGCCAAAATGTATTTGGTATTATCAGCCAGGAAATCCGGGGCTCCCCAGTTGGCCGAGAAAAAGTCGCTCTCTTTAACTTCCAAGCCCAAACTGGAAGCTGTATCTTTGAGGTTGGTAGGTGAGGGGGTCGTAGGGAGGGCCTCTAGTAAGTCCTCAATGCGGTTGACAGCCAGACGTCTGGCCTTTCGGCGCTGAACCACGGTGGTGAGTTCGGCGGCGGCCTCCTGGCGGGTTTTGGTATGGCCAGGATTGTAGGAATCAACCTTGATCAGGTGGTAGCCGAAGAGGGTTTCCACCGGACCAACCACCGTGCCCGGGGAGTCTTTGCCAAGGCCAAAGACAGCTTCCTCAAAGGCGGGTAGAGTTTCACCGCGCCGCATTGTGCCGAGGCTGCCGCCATTGGCGGCTGAGGCGCTGTCTTGGGAAAGTTCGGCCGCCAGAGTGGCAAAGTCCTCGCCGGCCGCTCTGGCCAGGGCAGCGTTGGCCAGTTGGAGAGACTCAAGTTTTTCCTCGGGCGAGGGGGTGAGGCTGGGAAAACGAAATAAAATGTGCCTGACCTCGGCCCCTTCAAGGGTGGTCAGAGAGGCGCCTTCCTCAATATAGGCATCGTCAAGGTCGGCTTCGGTGACTTCGACCTGATCGACAAAATCGCTGATGTTAACTTCAACATAATCGATTTTGACTTCAGCTGGGACCCGCCAAGTTTCCTTGTTGACCTCGTAATAGGCCGAAAGGGCGTCCTGGCTGGGATTTTGTTCGGCCAAAAAGGATGACACCGGAAAAAAAACGTAGGCCAAGGCCAGCTGATCGTCGGAAAAATGGAAGTCGTCCACCACCGCCCCAGTCGGGGTATAGGCTAAATCTTCAATCCAGGAAACTGTTTGATTGACCAGCAGATCTTGAGCCAAATTGGCTTCGAAAGCGGCCAAAGAGCGGTTGTAGGCTCTGGGGACGAGTTCTTCATAAACTTTGAAACTGAAGCGTCCATCGATCTGAAAGGAAGGGTTTGATTTTATAGACTTGTTAATTTCCTCAACTGAGGTTGTCCTTTTGGTTTTCACGGCCAGGTCCAAAAGATTTTGGCGCTCCACCAAGTAGCCCAAGGCCTGACGTCGAGCGTTGAGCTCCTCAGCGGGAGTCAAGGTTGGGTTTTGCTGCCTTAATTGGTTAAGGACCCTTTCTTGCATCTCAGCTAAGGCGTTCACGCTGACCGGCTGGTCGTTGATTCGGATGTCGTCTACTGAACCGGAGTTCTGGCCGCCGATGCCCCAGAAAATGAAAACTAAGGCGATGGCCCCGATTATGATAATACTGAAGATCCCTCCAGACTTTTTTCGCAGATATTCGAGCATGATTTCCCCGAGATGAGTATTATTTTTTTTGCTTGACCCTAATAAAAGGGGTCAGTTTTAAAAAGTTAAGGCCAATCGGTCCTTTTCCAGCTTCTAGGCCAACCGCTAAACCTTGTTAAATTAATACAACCGACGACTGAAATCAAGGATAAAATCAAGTGATAGATTTAGAGCCGGGGGATTCTCAAAAATCCAGAGTTAGAGACAGTCAGAGCGGATGGTTAATTCAGAAGCCTTTAGGGCCTGACCGGTCATAAAAACATAAAGTCTCAAAGCTATAAAATTCGGTTGAAGCTGGGAGGTTGATTTTTTAAATACAGCAGCCGGTCCGGGGGGCCGAGCAGGAGCTTGGCCCCCCGGACCGGTCTGATGGCCAGCTGGAGTAAAAAAAACTTAACGATACTTAGTTATGGCAATAGTTTAGTCAAAAGCAAAGTATTAGCTTGTTTTTAGCCAAAAGGTGGCCAGGTAACCAGGCCGTTTTTAGCCAGTCGCCAGGACGTCCCCGGCTGGAGCATCAGTAATGGCTTGGTAAAGGGCGAAGGCCACCGCTACATCGGCAATACCTAAGCCGACTGAGCGAAAATAAATGGGTCTTTCGGCTGGTCGGGGCAGGATGTTGGCACAGAGGGCCGGCAGATCGCCTTTGAGTGATTCCTCTGACCACAGTCCCTCCTCGCAGGCGAGGACCATTTCTCCAGCGGCGGAAGGAGCGGTTGAGGCGTAATCGCAGTAAACGTCGGCCCCAGCCAGGTCCTGGGGGGCTATTTCGTGGGCCTTGGGGCCGCTGGTGCTGATGGACGTGACCAAGGCGCCGTTTTTGACCGTTTTAAGATCCAGGACCGGAGTTACCGAGGAAGTGGCCAGAATTATCACATCAGCGAGGCTGGCGGCCTTCTCGGCAGTGGGGGAGGCCAAAACCAAGGTCCCGGGTGCGGCGGCTTTGAAGTCCTCAAGCCGGCTGAGATTACCGGCCAGGTTGGGTGAAAAAATTCTGACCTCCTGCCAGGGTCTTAAAATAGCGGCGTGTCTGAGGTGGGCCAGGGCCTGCCGGCCGGTTCCGAAGACCGCCAGAATCGAGGCCTCAGGGGCGGCTAGCAAATCAATGGCCAAAGCAGTAGTCCCGGCTGTTCTTTCGCAGGTGAGCCGAGCGGAATCGCATAAAAGCAAAGGTTCCCCGGTTTTCATTGACATCAGTACAGTCCAGGAAGTTACCACCGGTTGAGGAACTTCGGTCAGGCATGGGGAGAGTTTGGCCCCGAAGACGCCCATGGGGGAGAGGATGCCCAGTTTGGTAATAAGATCGCCTCGACCTCCTGGGAACATGATCAAAGTTTGGGGCGGTTGGGCGGCTTCATGATTGTAGAGAGCAATAAATGCTTTATTTAATGCGTTTTTAATATCTACTTTTGGTATAAAAGTTTCAATTTCAGCGTCAGTTAAAAAGAAAGGTTTTTGGGACAAAATTTGCCTCGCAAACAAGAGAAAGCCTGATAAAACAGGGTGTTGAATCCTTAGTGGTTACCAAAAACTTACTACAAAATCTTTCAATCATGGAGAAATCGGTCGGAATATTTTTGAAAAATCCCTAATCGACTTAGCAGTCGAAAGAGATTTGAAAAACAATTGTAATCATAATTATCGGAGAATCGTTTGAATGTCAAGGTCTTCACGGTTAATAGATGTTAGGCTGGGAACTTTGTTGAGGATTTGGAAACCGAAATGGGCCAAAACCCTGGTCAAAATGCTGGCATCGGCTTTAATTTTCTGAGATGACCAGGGACCATTAGAGTATCGCATTGTAGAGACTAAATAATAATGATGCATCTTTTCACTGGCGTCCTGGCCGGATGGTGAAGGCTAATAAAGAGTCAGGGCCGGGCCAAAAAGACGGCCGAGGTACCAATCACCGGCTCATTTTGGTACAATAATTGCCGTTAACGCCATCAAGGCGTCGGCCTTGGGCAGGTGTCCAAGAGGCCTGGCCAAAAAGAAAGTGTTACGGCCAGAGTTTTGGCCAGGTTGGTATTTTGGGGCTGGTTTGGCTCAGAGCCTTTTTCGGCCGCCGCCTCCCTTACGGGCCGCCCGGCAGTTGCCTGGTTTTCAACATAAAAATCTAAAGTAAGCGTGGTCACCATGCCTAGAGTCAATTATTCCAGTCCCAAAGGTCCGGCCGTGATCGTCTTGGCGGCTGGCCAGGGGACGCGCATGAAATCAAGCCTCCCCAAGGTCATTCATCCGGTCATGGGGCGGCCCATGCTGGCCCACGTCTTAAACGCGGCCCGCTATCTTGAGCCGGATCCTCTGATCGTAGTCACCGGCCATGAGGCGGAATCGGTGGAGGCGGCGGCGGCCGAGTTCGCCCCTGTTTTCGTCCGTCAGACCCAGCGGTTGGGAACCGGCCATGCGGCCGACCAGGCTAGAGAGATATTGGCCGGGCACTCAGGCCGGGTGATCATCATTCCCGGTGACGTTCCTTTAATATCCCCCCAAACGCTTTTGGATTTTTTAGACGCTCATCAGGCTCTAATGGCTGACCTGAGTGTTTTAACCGTTCGAGTCGAGTGGCCCGGGGCCTACGGCCGGATCGTACGCGATCAATGGGGTTGGTTGGAAAAAATCGTTGAAGCCCGCGACGCAAGCGCAGCCGAGCTGGCCATTGATGAAATCAACAGCGGCATTTATGCGGCCGACGGCCCCAAACTGTTTGAGGCGCTCAGTTCGCTGACCCCGGATAATGACCAAAAAGAATACTACCTGACCGACACGGTGGCCATATTTCGTTCCCGGGGCTGGTCGGCGGCGGCGGTCGAAGCGCCGGAACCTCTGGAACTCCAGGGGGTCAACGATCGCCGGGAATTAGCCCAGGCCCAAGCGGTTCTCCGGGAACGAATCAACCTCAGCTGGCTTTTGGCCGGGGTGACCTTTAACGATCCTTGCACCACCCACATCGAGGCCTCGGTCCGCTTGTCGGCCGATGTAACCCTGGGTCAGGGAGTGGTCCTCTCCGGCTCAACCTCGGTCGGGCCTGGGGCGGTTATCGGCTCTAACTGCTGCCTAAAAAATGTAACGGTCGGCTCGGGTGCGGTTTTGGCGGCCAATTTAACCATAAGCGACTCAGTCATTGCTGAGGGTGCCAATCTTGGGCCGCCGGTCTATCCTGAACCGAGCTTTCCCGCTGGGCCAAAGTCTGCCCGGCCAAACCAGCCGGCTGCCGCCTCCAAAAAGGACGAGAACTCCCCTCAAACCACCAAACCCAGTCCAACTGCCTCTACCTCCCACACCAAGCCCAAAAAAGGCTCCGGCAAGAGCTCCGGCCCCAAAAAATAGGACGTTCGCCTAAGCCATGGTCAGCCAGCTGTGGGTGGTTTGGTCTCCGGCGTTGCACCCATTGGGCGAGGTGCTTTGGAGTTCGGCCCGAGGGTTGCTCACTTTTTTTTGTTAAATTTGATTGATTTTTTTTTTTTTACGTTTACAATAAAGCCGTTTGGCTTTAAGGCCGAGTTAATTTTTGGGTTAAAAAAACTTAGTTAAATCTAATTTTTGAGCTGGTCGGCCTATATATCAAAAACTAAAAATCCTTGTGTTTTAATCAAAAGTATAAAAATTTAAATATATTTGGACGACATTGGCTTTAGTTTGTTAATTTGAGCCAATTAAGCCGCCCTTAGGAGAGGGCCCGGCTTCAACAAGCTTGGAAAAAGATCTTCAAGATTTATTCCGCTTCATCGGCGTCATTTGGGCTTTGGGGCTCAGATGAATCGTCCGGATGGCGGCCTTAACCAGGCATCGTTGGCCTCCAGGGTTAAAGACTGCCGAGCACCACAATCTCAACAGAGAAAGAATCGTGACAAAATTCCCGGACAGGTCGCTTTTTTATAAAGAAATCAAAGAGCAGCCCAAGGCTTTGGCCAACACTTTGGCCCAGTACCTGGCTCCCAACTATCAGCTTAAGATGACCAAGCCGCCCCTGGACGATTTAACCCTAAAAAAAATTCGCACCGCTTATATCACCGCCTGCGGGACAAGCTACCATGCGGCAATGACTGCCCGCTACATAATTGAGGAACTGGCCAGGATCCCCACTGTGGTTGAACCGGCTTCAGAATGCGGCCGGCACCACCTTTTGGTTGACGACGCCACCCTGGCCGTGGCCATCTCCCAGTCCGGCCGGAGTAAAGATACCCTAGCGGCTTTAAAATTGGCCGGCAGCCGGGGAGCCGCGACTTTAGCCCTGGTCAATGAGTCATCATCGCCGCTGACCATGGCGGCCTCGGGCTCGCTAATGACTTTGGCCGGCAAAGTTCAGACTCTTTCCTCGACCAAGGCTTTTACCTCCCAGACCATGGTCCTGAGCTTAATGGGCCTGAGGCTGGCTCAAAGCCGGGGTCTGATGAGGGAGAACTGGCGCGACGAGGTTGATAACATCGGCCGCCTGCCGGAGCTGGTCCGGCATACTTTAAGTTTTGAGGACCGGGTGACCGCCGTAGCCGAGCGTCTCTCAGGTTATGACCACGCCTTTATTCTGGCTAGCGGTCCGCTTTTGCCAATGGCTTTTGAAGGAGCTTTGAAGCTAAAAGAAGTCGCCAAAATCCATGCCGAGGGCTATATCACCGGTGAATTCGGTCATGGCCCATTGGCCTTGGTTGGGCCGGGAACCCCCATCATCCTGATTTCCTTTGCTGACGATGATGGCTGCCGGAGTCTGGACTTGGCGGCTGAGTTTCGGGCTCGGGGTGCGCCTCTTTTTTTGATATCCGAAGATGGCCCTAACCGAGATCGGACCCTGGCCGACCAAGCCGAGTTTTTTTTGCCGCTGCCGCAGGTAACTCCCCGCCTCAGACCGGTGGTTGCAGTCATCCACTTGCAACTTTTAGCTTATCACCTCGGGCGCCTTAAAGGGCTCGACGTTGATAACACCGGGGGCCTGATTCACTCGACTATGGCGGCGGCGACTGCTAACTCGGCCGCAGTCGATAGTGGTCTGCCGGCTTTTTATTCGACTTTTGACCGATTTATTGACTGAGGTTTTCTTATGAGGGTCCTTTCAGGCATCCAGCCGTCAGGCAGTTTGCACATTGGTAACTTCTTCGGCATGATGAAGTCCATGATCAATTGGCAGCAAGACAGCGAGTTGTTTTGTTTTATCGTCAACCTCCACGCTCTGACTACCGTTACAGATGGTCCGACCTTGGCCCGCAACACCATGGAAGCGGCGTTGGACTTTTTGGCCTTGGGCTTGGAGCCGGAGCGATGCTATTTTTGGGTACAGGGCGATGTGCCGGAACACACTGAGCTGACCTGGGTCCTTAATAATCACACTTCCATGGGCCTTTTAGAGCGAAGCCACTCTTTTAAGGACAAAATTCAGCATAACATCACTCCTCATAATGGATTATTTGCCTACCCGGTCCTGATGGCCGCCGATATTTTACTTTATCAGGCCAATTTGGTACCGGTGGGAAAAGACCAAA
This sequence comes from Deltaproteobacteria bacterium, assembly GCA_031271165.1. Classification (GTDB taxonomy): domain Bacteria; phylum Desulfobacterota; class Desulfarculia; order Adiutricales; family Adiutricaceae; genus JAISWF01. Next base: position 14,936 of record JAISWF010000141.1, on the reverse strand, counting down.
AGCAGCATTTGGAAATCACCAGGGATATTGCTGGAGCCTTTAATTATCACTATGGCCCGACCTTTACCATCCCTGAAGCCGGGATTGACGATAATCTGGCCACCATCCCGGGGATCGACGGCCAAAAGATGAGTAAAAGCTACGGTAATGCCATTGACATATTTTTGTCCAAAGACGATCTCAAGCGCCGGGTGATGTCCATAGTGACCGATACCAGAGGGGTTAACGAGCTCAAAGATCCTGACAGCTGCAATATTTTTGGCATTTACCGTCTATTTGTCGATCAAGACGGGCTCAGCCTCTTGAGGGACCGCTATCTGACCCCTGGTCTCAAGTATTCTGAGGTTAAAAAAGAGTTGATGGAGATAATTTGGGACTATTTTGCGCCTTTTAGGGAAAAGCGGGAAATGCTCGCCCAAAGGCCAGACACCGTCAAAGACATCCTCAAAGCCGGGGCGGTCAAGGCCAGGACGGTGGCCGCCCAGACCATGGAACTGGTTAGAAGCAAGGTCGGGCTCAACTATTAAGGCTGTCCTCAAATCAATTTTTGCGGCCAATGGTAAGGATTGACCAAGTTCTGGGCCAAAAAATAAGACCCAAAATAAGAAGACCTAAGAATCAAAGGCCCACCAGCATGGCCAAGGGTTGAGACAGAGCCAAACAGGAACTTGATCCTGACTCCAATGCGGCCTTAAAAAGAAAGCCGAGCCGGAAATTTTCTTTCCGGCTCGGCTTTTTAGCTGGCGATTTTTGATGTTATCGGCGGAGAAATACTCAGTTGGCGGCCGGAGAGACTCCCTGAGGCTGCTCAACGTGGATTTCCACTCGTCGGTTGCGGGCCCGTCCAGAACTAGTAGAATTGTCGTTTATGGGCTCTAATTTGCCCCGTGATTGTTCGACCAGTCTGGCGGCCGTAACCCCGTTTCTGACCAGCTCGCGCTTGACTGACTGAGCTCTCCGGAGGCCCAGCCCATTGTTGTATTCTTCAGAGCCGATGTTATCAGTATGCCCAACCAGATTGACAATAATGCCTGGATTGTTGACCAAAATACGGGCGGCCTGCTGAATATGAGGCAGGAACTCGGATTTGATAACGTCACGGTCAAAGTCGAAGAAGGTTGAATAGGCCACCACCCAGCAGCCGCGATTGTCAACCGGAGCCCCTAAGGGGGTGCCGGGGCACTGGTCGAGGTCATCGGCCACCCCATCGCGATCCTCATCACTGATTTGGCGGCAGGAACGGTTCTTCAGCAGACGAATCATATCGTTCTGATTGACCATGATGGCGTAGTCAACTGGGGTCCTGGTTTTGAAGTCAACAGACGAACAGTTGGCGCCGTTATTTAAAAGTAATTTGGCGATTTCCACCCGTCCGGCCCAGGCCGCCCAGTGCAGGGCCGTGGCTCCGTACTCATCGGGGGCGTTGACTCGGGCGCCAGCCCTTAACAGAAGGTTGACCGCTTTTTCGTTGTTGAGGTAAACCGCCCAGGTCAAAATTGGCCAGCCAGTAGTATTCATTGGCTGCGAGAAAATCGGCAGAGCTTTGTTGAAAACAATATCGGGCTTAAGGCCGGCCCGAGCCAGGTTAGTATTTGGATCTGCCCCCTGATCTCTCAAGGTGGCCATACTGGTGATGTTATCTTGGGCGAGGGCGAAAAAAAGTCCTTGATCCGCTACCAGTTGCTGGGCCACGACAGTTTCTGGATTAAACTGGGCCCCGGCTGGCAGAGCCAATGACCAAACCGTCAGCAGGGCGATGAGAAATATCCGCATGATTAACTCCGAAAAAATGTAATACCACTATACCAGAAAACAAGATGGACCATAGTTTTGGTATCTGCAGTTTGGCTGACGGTCTTTTTAGCGGAACTCGACTATTAGCTTGGGTTCGGCATCCAACAGGCTCATCAGAACCAACTCGCTTTCCGAGCGTCCGCAGGGGAGGGAGACCTCGAAATGGAGAGCTGGCCGGCGCTCGTTGATGGCCCTGGCGGCAACATCGGTGACGTCAAAAAGGACCCAGCCCGGCTCAGTCGGTGGCAATAAGTAGTTGGCCCCTACGCTCTGAAGGGTGTCGCCAGTCATCATCCTGGCTCGCAACTGGACCGCTTTAACGAAAAAGCTGGTGTTTTTTTGAATGTGAATGGCCACCACCGCCCTCAAAACCTGAGCTGTTTCTGGGTAGGCGGTGGTGTCAAAATCAAACAAGGTCGATACAGAGTGGCCTGGCAACCCGCCGTAGTTGCAATCAGCAGAATCTGGAGTCAGGTTGGTGCAGCCCAGCGTTATGCGCTTTAAGCCCCTTTGACGGTGAGAGTTGAGCGGGGCCTCTACCCATGACGAAAGATCAGTCGGTCTAATCCCCAACTTGCAGGAGTCGGAGGCTACAGATTGGTATTCTTTGTTGAGCCCCAGAAGGTTAACTTTGGGACGGCCGTCGCAAGGGGAAAACCGGTTCCGAGATAAAGGTGTGGTTGAGTTCCCTGAGTATGATGCGCAGCCTGCGGTCAAAAGTGACAGGGCGAGCGCCGCCAACACCGGCAAGAAGTATGATCTCATATTCAAACCATCCAAGCAGTGACCCGCGACGATTAGTCGGGGCGTGATTAAGATTCTGAAAGACCCGTCAGTGGCAAAATAAGATCTCTTGAAATACCGGCTCCCCGTCGGTTTAGGCCGCCGGGATTTTCAGGGTGCAAAAAACGACCGCTTGGCCGGGGGGCGCCGGAAATGAAGCGAAAGCCGGCGCCGCTTAAAAATTCGGAGGGGTCCTCAACACTTAGTGGCCCGGCGAGACAAAGGTGCCTGCATCTTCGACGTAAGGCGGATCGAGGCGGCGTTCTGGTCCCGGGGAAATAGGGATGAAGATTAAGACCTTGTCGTGAATAAGGATCGGTGACTCAGAGTAGGTAACCTCGGCCGAATAGGTAACCGGATCGTAATGGACAAGATCTTTTTCTTTGGTACTGTTTTTCAAGCGGTTAGAGGTGAGATTTCTGGGTAAGTCCGTGCCTTCGGTCCTGGTGTAAACCTTGATGTTACCCTTGTAGAAATAAAGCGTCCCAAGGTCCTGACGATAGTCTGGGTTGCTTGGATTGGAGGAATCAATCCTATGAGCCGGGGCGTAAACTGGAAACGACCGGAAATATGGATCGTCTTCATCATAGGTATCGGAATCCAGAATCTTGTTTAGATCCTCGGTAAATCGTATATTGACCCTGTCGCCGGTACTCAGAAGAGTCCGTCCGGACCTGGCGTGGATAAGTTCCTGGTGGTCGGACAAAGAGCCGCCCACTTCGTTGGAACTGATGATTTCCCCGACAATCCGGATCTCGTAATACTGATCAATGATTTCTTCGGTTTTGCGGTCGCGGAACTTGATTCTGAGTCTGGTCGGGATGCCGCTGTTAAAGTCGGAGATAAAAGTAAAAGATTTTGGCAGTGATTTGATGGCCAGATCTTCGCGTTGGTAAAGTTCAACCGGCGGGCTCTCTGGCCCAGAGGGCACTTCAATGGGCCTTTTAAGCGCCAAAGTGCTCTCGGGAAAAATATAAATAGTATCACCAGCTGTTAATCGTTTGGGGTGGGCTACCAAGTTACGGTTGGCCCGCCACAGACTGGGGCCGAGAGATTGTTTGCCGTAGAATTTTTTGGCAATGCTGTTGGCGGTATCACCTTTTTCGACAACATAACTCTGGGTGATCTGACCGTCCTGGGCCAAGCCCATCGCCGCCTGCCAAAATGCCAACACCGTGAGGAGCGAGAGAATCGCAAGGATCATAACCGGTTTTTTTATCATAGACAAATATCCGCCATCTCCCGTTTTTCACTGGCGGGGAGCAAGCGCGGCCTCCTTAAATGTTTGGTTGTGACCCAAATTTAGGTTTATAACCTTGCTAATATCTGACCACATAGTCAGGCCAGTGAAAAATTCCAAGCAAAACCGAAAATTTGGTCGGTTAAATTTAATTATCTGGAATAATCCGGCCTACATTGGGACCGGTTTTTTGACCCGGCGGCGTGTACCAATATCCCCTATTTTGGTGCCCATAGATTCTGGCAAACTAGATCTGGTGCTCTTAAGACAATTGCCAGCTAATTAAAGCAACTAGCCTTTAAGAATTCCTAACTAGATTACACTTTTAAGACGGGACAGTCAATAGATTTTTTAATTTTTTGCCTCAGTTTGTTCCCTGGCAGTTTTTTTCTGGAATTCCTAGTTGAAATAAGGTAAATCTTATAGAGAAAATGTCGGGCAATTCATGTTGAGTTCTATAACGTTTGTCGGGGGGCGGCTGGACCAAGTTTTTTTAATGGTAATTTAAAGGTGTTAGCCGCCAGGGTGATTAACATCAGTTTGGCCTGATTATCTTATCGGCACCTTGGGCTGGATTAATAAATATTGGCCGGCCCATTAACGATATTGATGCGGCGAAACGACAGGTTAGTTTTTTTGATCGGTACAGACTTTAGGCGGCCAGCCCTTTAAAAGAGGCCTGTCGAAAGAAGCCAGGCGGCTGGGTCTGGCTGTAAAATTTTTTAAATATGGAATCAGAAATATAATTAATTTAATATTCTAGTACAATCCAAAAATTGTACTTTTATTTTTTAAGGGAAATTTTATTACGCACTTAAATTCCAGCGACAGGCCGGCCGACCAGAAGGTTTTTAAGCCCCTGCTTGAGTTTGTCTCCGTTATTGGGGCCGGAGCTTGGGGGACCACTTTGGCTATCCAGATGGCTCGGCAAGGCCGGAAAGTCAGGCTATGGGCCAGGAGGCCCGAGGTGGCCGAGCGCCTGGAGCTTGACCGGGAGAACCGGGTCTTGGTCCCCGGCCATAAATTTCCCACTTCACTCCAGGTAACCAGCGATCCAGCGGAGGCGGTCTCCGGCTCCGGGCTGGTTTTGTGGGTCGTGCCTAGTCATGCTTTTCGTGAGGTGGTCAAGCTTGTTTTGCCCTACGCCTCCCCCGGCACCGTCCATGTCAGCGCTTCCAAGGGCATTGAGGACGAAACTTTTTCCACCATGACCTCGGTTTTGACCTCCGAGGCCGGCGGCCTTGAGGGCATAGTGGGAGCCCTTTCCGGACCCAGTTTTGCCAAGGAGGTGGTCAGCGGCCTTCCGACTGCGGTTACTCTGGCCGCCGCAGACCCGGCGGTCGGTGAGTGGGTTCAGGCTTTGATATCGACTCCGGTTTTCCGCATTTACACCTCTTCGGATTTGGTGGGCGTCCAGCTTGGGGGGGCCCTGAAAAATATTTATGCCATCGCCGCCGGCATCTCCGACGGCTTGGAACTTGGCTATAATGCTCGGGCTGCCCTGATTACCAGATCAGTGGCCGAGATGAGCCGCCTGGCCAGGACTATGGGCGCTAATCCACTGACTCTCAGTGGTTTGTCGGGAATGGGTGATTTGATCCTAACGGCTACCGGGGAGCTTTCTCGAAATCGCCGAGTAGGTCTGAGACTGGGAAGGGGAGAGAGCTTGGAAAACATTCTGGCTGGCAGCCGCGAAGTGGCCGAGGGGGTTAAAAACGCCAAAAGCGTCTGGGGCTTGGCTCAGGCCAAGGGGCTGCCCTTGCCAACGGCCAGGGAGATTTACCGGGTCCTTTATGAAGGCAAGCACCCCCGCCGGGGCCTGGTCGATCTTCTGACCAGACGGCTCAAGCATGAGTTGTCATCCGATCTATTGGAGCAGGACGGCCGTGAGTGACCCCCAAAGGCGTCTCGGCCTGATGGGTGGAACCTTTAACCCGGTCCACTTGGGCCATTTGAGAGTGGCTGAGGAACTGGCTGAAACGTTCAGACTTGACCAGGTAGTTTTCATGCCGGCGGCTACCCCGCCCCATAAGGGTCCGGAAAATTTGGCCAGCTTTAAAGACCGGCTGGCCATGCTCCGGCTGGCGGTCAAAGAACAGTCTCTTTTTTCGGTTTCTGATTTTGAAGGACATTTGGACGGTCCCAGTTACACGGTCAACACTCTTGAGGCTTTTCGTCAGAAAATAAGCCCCAACGAGCAACTTTTTTTTCTGGTTGGCTACGATTCTTTCAAATTAATCCGTTTGTGGTGCGATTTCCGCCGTCTTTTTGAACTGGTCAGTTTTGTGGTTTTTCGGCGTCCCGGCTCCAGAGGCGGGCCGGAAGCGATGTCGTCCGTTTTAGCGACGGCCTTGGGACCTGGTTATGTCTGGTCTCCCAGCGACCAAATTTTTCGGCACCAGAGCCTTCAACCAGTCCGTTATTATCACAGCCTCGGTCTGGAGATCTCCTCAACCAGACTCCGAGACCTTCTCAGCGGCGGCCAGTCAGTCCGATACCTGGTTCCTGACAGCGTCCGACATTATATTGAAAAACATCGGCTGTATCATGTGCCTGGCTCATCGGGCTCTGTTTGATGGGCCAAATTCAAGACCAATTGGGGCGATTTACACCTCTTTAAGGTTATTTGATCTTAGGGCAATTAAAGTTTATAATATAAAAGACTCCAAATTTGCCTAGACCATGTCCGCATGGTTTTGCATCGGTCCTTGCCAATTATCCTATGTTTAATTATGTTTCCTGACCCCCCAATTTAATCGGTTGGGTGGTCGATGAGGTGTCGATGAGTCAGACCAGTCAGCCCGCCGAAGGTAACTCCGCCGAGTTTGCTCAGCCGGTAGCTGTTCCCAAAGCCCAGCCTGTAACCGGGCCCGACCAAATCGGAAAGGCTTCACTCAAATCACCGGCTAAAAATTCTTTAAAAGTCGATTCCCCTCAGAAAAAAGTGACTGCATCTCTGGCCTCCAAGGAGACTAAAGCCAGAAGAACGGCTACGGCCAACGGGACCTCGGGTAAACCTGTGGCGGGCAGCCTTAAAGGTACCAGACTGGGCCTGGCCACCAAAGTACCCAAAGCTAAAGCCATTAAAACTGGAGCGGCTAAAGAGGCGGCCCCCAAAACCGCCTCGTCCAAAGCCGGAGAAGTCAAGGCGGCGGCCGCCAAAAAGATGGCCACCAAAAAGTTGCCGGCCAAAACCGGTTCCAACAAGATTAAAGTGGCCGCCGATAGCTGTTCCAAGCCGGTCTCGGCCAAAGTGACCGCTTCCAAGGCTGCGTTGGCCAAAATCGGGGCCAGTTCAACCGGGCGGGCGGCTGATCTGGCTAATGACCACGCCACCAGAGGCCATATAAGCGGGCAGGCTCTGGCCGAGCTGGTGGCCCAGGCGGCTCAGGAGCATAAGGTGGTGGCCCCGGTTATTTTAAATCTGACCGGATTGAGCTCGGTGGCGGACTGGTTTTACATCGCCAGCGCCGAAAACAGCCGCCAAGTTAAGGCGGTGGCTGAAAAGATAGTCCGCCGGGTTCGGGAAGCTGGAGTCAGGCCCCTGGGCCAGGAGGGCGTCTCAGGTAGTGATTCCCGCTGGGCTTTGCTGGATCTGGGCGACGTGGTGGCTCATATCTTTATGCCTGATGCCAGGTCTCTTTATGATCTTGAGAGTTTGTGGGCCGACGCCCCCAGGCTCTCGTCTCCGGAGCCGGAAAGGGTTCCGCATCTTTCTTGAGCAGTAACCGGCATTTTATGGACGGTAATGTTAAAATCTATCAGATTCATCCCGTCCGGTTAATACCAGACCTCCCTGCCAAGATGTTTTTGTTGTTTATTGATCATGCTCTGTGCTAAGATTGTAAAGATTGTGACTTTTCCTGATGGGAGGCTTTAGGAAGGTCTGTTGTTCACTATTTTTGGCTGCGTAACTAAATACCGGCCGTGGCTTGTCGTAAAAAATATAACGAGTAGGTTCATGACAGCAGCAAGCACTAAAGTTTCTCTGGCCCCCCTTGGTGAAGATTTGGTTGAGGAAATGGAAGTCTTTCGTGATTTCCTTAGGACCCGTGGTTACAGGGTGACCAAGGAACGCGAAGCTATTGCCGAGTCTATACTCCGCAATCATGATCATTTCGATGTTGACGAGCTCTTCTTAAGCCTCAGACCTAAAACGCCGATTTCCAAGGCCTCAATTTACAGGGCTATCCCGCTTTTAATAGAGTCAGGTTTGTTGGCCGAGGTTTACCTGGAAAACGGTCATATGCATTATGAAAGAGTTTATGGCCGAGAACATCACAGCCATCTTAGATGCTTGAAGTGTCATGGTATATTTGAGTTCAGCGCTCCCGAACTTGCGGCCGTGGAAAAGCGCATTTCCCGGCAAGAGAATTTTAAAAGCGAGGGGCACAAATTCGAGATTTGGGGAATCTGCTCGTCCTGCCAGGCCGAGAAAAATTAAGTCCCTGGCGCCGACATTTGGTGTCGTAAATTCGGAGAAATCAATGTTTCACACTTTCCAGCCTGTCCGTACCTTGCGTTCCCTTAGGTCGGTCAAATGGCTAGTTTCTTCCTTGGCGGTCACGGTGCTGTCTTTGGCTGTCCTCGGGGTCGGGACCGCCAGGGGGGCGGCTTCTGATTTCAAGATCTACGAAGGGTTTAAGACCCTGGCCAGGGTCTTTTATGAGATCAATGTCCGCTTTGTTGAGGAACCTGACAGCACTGAAATGGTCCACGGGGCCGTCCGTGGGATGCTCAACACCCTCGATCCCCACTCCTCCTACATGACTCCAGAAGAAATGGCTGAGTTTCAACAGGAAGCCTCCGGCAGTTTTACTGGTGTCGGAATGGAATTGTCCTCCAAAGATTCGGTGCTGACCGTGGTCGCCCCCATCGACGACACCCCGGCCGCCAGGGCCGGTGTACTCAGCGGTGACCAGATTACCACCATTGACGACAAATCCACTAAAGACATGACCATCATGGAGGCGGTCAAACTCATCAGGGGTCCTAAGGGGACCAAGGTGACCATTGAGGTTTACCGGCCAGGGACCAAGAAGACTCTGACTTTCCCGTTGATGAGGGATTTTATTCCCCTCAGAAGCGTCCGTTCCGAGGAACTGTCTCCTGGCATCGGTTACATTCATATTTCCAATTTCCAGGGAGATACTTCCAGCGAGGTTGAAAAGGCTATCTCCAATTTGGGCACCTCCAAACCCCTTGAGGGACTGGTTTTGGATTTGCGCAACGATCCTGGCGGACTTTTGGATCAGTCGATCAAGGTCAGCGGTCTTTTCATCGGGCCGCTCATGGTGGTTGAGACCAGGGGCCGGGTTGACGAGCAGAACATGGGTTACTCAGCCGACGATGAGGCCATTCTTCCTTACAAGTGCCCCATTGTGGTTTTGGTTAATGAAGGTTCGGCCAGCGCCAGCGAAATAGTCGCCGGAGCCCTTCAAGACTACGGACGGGCTCTGATTGTGGGAGCCAGGACCTTTGGCAAAGGCTCGGTCCAGAGTGTGGTCAGGTTACCCGACGGCTCAGGACTAAGGCTGACTACAGCCCGCTTTTTTACCCCTTCCGGTCGTTCCATCCAGTCTGACGGTATTGAGCCGGATATTTTGGTGCCCAGTCTTTTGCCAGCCAAATTCAAGGTGACCCGTGAGGTCGATCTCGATCGCCACCTGCTGGGAGTCAACGAACCCCTCAAGAAGGAACAAGACAAGTCCAGCCCTGCAAGTGAAGATGAGGCTCCAGCCGAAGGCGAAGAGGCCGACGGGCCGGTTTTGGATAAGCCTCTCTATGAGATGACTCTTACAGAGCGTTTGGAGATTGACAAGCAGTTGGCCAGGGCGCTGGAATTATTACAAAACGGCCGGGTTAAAAGCCGTTTTACCGGTGTAGTCTTAGATTCCATTCACCCGGTGGTGAGCTAAAATCACCCGTCCGCAAAGGTGACCGCTCCAGACCGGTTGCTTGGTTCCGGCGTCTAAAGACGCGGGCCGGGCAGCCGGTCTTTAACTTGATTAGGTTTTTGATTTTTTGATGTCTGGGAGCGCTCAGCGCCCTCTCAGTAACAGGAGTTTGTATGATTTTGTCCAACGGCGGGAGCGAGTCAGGCCAAGCAGAGGAGCTGGCGCAAGCCCTCGCCCCTTCCGAGGAGGCCCCTCAAGAGCAATGGGCCGAGGAGCGGGTTCATCAAAACTTAAGTCACCAAGAGGGTGGCCCTCAAGACCAAGGCGGCCCTCAAGAGCAGGGTGATTCTCAAGTCCAGGGCGGCCAGGAGCAGGCTTTTCAAGAGCTCAATCTGCCGGCTCATGATCATCAGCCTTTGGCGGCTCAAGAGCCTGACAATCAAGCTCAAGATAACCAAGCTGGCGATAACCAAGATCGAGGCCAGCAAGATCATAATCAAACATTTCAGGGCCCCCAAGTCCAGGCCGACCAAGCCCAGGCCGACCAATCTCAGGTCACTCTTGCCCAGCTTGAGCCGGCTATTGGTCATCAAAACCAGCAGTCGGCCGAACCTAATTTTTCTTCCGACTCTTTGGCCGCCGAAAACCATTTTTTTGCTCTAGACTGCCAAAATAATTCTGCCCAGCAATTTGATCGAGCTGCTGAATCGGTCCCCTTGGGGTATTGTGAGCCTTCCCAAGCCTCAACTGAGCCGGGCCAAAAAATAGAGCCTACAGCCACCGGTTTTGAACCCAGTACCGAACTCCGAGCCCCTCGGCCAAACTTTCTTACGGCAACCAGATTTACTGATTTTGATTTGCCCCCCGAAATCATGAGCGGCATTGACGCCGCCGGATTTGACTGCTGTACCCCCATCCAGGCTCAGGTCATACCCGTGGCCTTGGCCGGAGACGACATAGCCGGTCAGGCCCAGACTGGCACCGGGAAAACCACCGCCTTTTTGGTCCCGGTTTTAACCAGGCTTTTGAGGCATCAGCCGGTTACGCCCGGCCTTCCTCGGGCCTTGGTTATTACTCCGACCAGAGAACTGGCTGTTCAGATTCATCAGGATGCCAAGGTTCTGGCCGGGGCCACCAAACTGAGTTTGGCTCTGGTGGTCGGCGGCATGGAATACCGCGAGCAGGCTGAAGTGCTGGAGACCGGAGTTGATCTGGTCATTTGTACGCCTGGGCGCTTGTTAGACTACCTTTTTAAGGGGATTTTCATACCAACGGCCATTGAGGTTGCGGTGGTTGACGAGGCCGATCGTCTTTTGGACATGGGCTTTATCAAAGATCTGAAATCCATTTTGTCTCATCTGCCCTCTTACACCTCCCGCCAGACCATGCTGTTTTCGGCCACTTTGGATGACCGGGTCCTTGAATTGACCTATCAATACATGAATCCGCCTCAGTACATTACAGCTGAGCCGGATCCTCTTTCCAAAATACAGATCAACCAAAGCCTGTACCATATAAGCCATAAAGAAAAATTATCTCTCTTACTGGGACTTTTGGCCAAAGAGGAGCACAGCCGGGTCATCATATTTTGCAATACCAAAAGCGGAGTGGAATGGCTGACCAAAAAACTGGTGAACAACGGTTTTCAGGCCGAGGGTATTACCGGCGATTTGCCGCAGCCAAAGCGGCTGAAGCTGATGGATGCTTTCAAAGAAAAGCAGCTCCAGATTATGGTGGCGACCGATGTGGCCAGCCGCGGCATCCACGTCGAGGATGTCAGTCACGTCTATAACTTTGATCTGCCACAGGATGCGGAAAATTACATCCACCGCATTGGCCGCACGGCCAGGGCCGGCAAAAGCGGGCGGGCGGTTTCTTTTGCCTGCGAGGAGCACGTCTTTCATTTGGAGGCCATTGAAAACATTCTTGGTGAAAAGATCCCGGTGGTTTGGCCCGATGATGATCTGTTTGCCGCCGATCATGGCGGCGAGGTCAAGCTTCGCAGCAGCGAGCGCGATCGGCGGCCCCTGCCCAGAGACCGCAAGATTTCCGGTGGGCCGGCCCATTCGGGAACTGCAGAGCCGCCTCGTATCGGCGAACGCCGTGGGATATCTCGGGTCCAGAGACCGGGTGGTATTTTCGGATTGTCCCCCCGGTATCCGGTCCAGGAGGGTGCGGCCGATCCCCGTCAGGAGCTGAGCTGGCGTCCGTCCGATATCGCTGTGAAAACCGAATCAATTGAGTCGACCAGATCGGGCAAACCGCCCCGGCTGCCTAAACCGGCTAGACCGCTCAATGACGCTGATGGGATTTTGGTGAAAGAGTCGGCTGCGGCCGGCGACTTTCCGGTTTCTTCAGCTCCAGGGCAGTCCCTTGAAGACCGCAGCGGCGAACGCAGTGAGGGCCGCCGCCGCAAAAGGCGCCGCGGCAAGGGACCCAAGGACAATGATGCCGCCCAGGCGGCTCAGGCTTTAGGGGCTCCTTTAGGTTTGGGGGAGGCCCAGACCGGTTTGGAGACCGACGAATTGGCTCAGCCTATTGAGACAGAAGTTTTGAAAACTACCGAGATTGTCGGCCTCTCGGCTGGCGGGGAGCCTTTGCTTCCCGGGACTGTTTCCGAGCCAATCGTTAGCTCTGAAATACCCCCGGAGCCAGGTGCATATTTTGGCTCGGCTTGGCCGGTGCCAGAGGTGTCCGAACAGACCGAGACCGTCTCAGGGCCAAGTCTGGAGAGCCAGAGCCATGACGGCCCTGCTTTGGGCAAGAACCTTCCGGTGAGTCTGGACTTAAACTCAATGTTTCAAATCAAGCGGGACTTAAGGCCCAAGTCTCCGGAGGCTGACGAGCCAACCCCAACTTCTGAAGTTTTGGAAAGGCCTGAACTCCCGGGAGCACCGGATGACCAGCTCCCCTCGGCCAAACTGTCTGGACAGGCTGACCCGTTTCAACAATCGGATATTGAAGAGACCGACATAGGCCAGCAGCCGGTCTCTTCGGTCTCAGCCGGGACAGCTTTGAGCGAGGGCGACAAGGCTCAAGCTGCGATTGGTCCCGCTTTTGACCAAGACCGGTCGGACGTTTCACTTGGTAGCGGCGCCGCTGCTTTTGAAAGTGACGGCGAAGTTTCCATTGACCAAGGCTATGAGCCAACAATCAATGCCGAGAAAATCGACTTGCCGCCGGCTCAGCCTGCGGCCGCCTCAAAAGATCGCCTTCACGCTGGTGATTCGGGGAGCGATTTACCCAAGTTGTTACCTGAGGCCGTCACCGAGACTTTGACCGGAGCATCTGGTCTGGGAGCAGGCGAGGTGGTGATAGAGGCAGGCAATTCAGAAAATAAAGTCGCCAAACCAGCGGCCAAAGGTCGGATTGGACGTAAACCGGGCCGCAAACCGGCCCAGCCTCCCGCATCCGATGAGGCGGCGGCTGAGGAAACTGAAAAACTAAAGGCCGACCAACCGATTAAGCCTCAGCCGCCGGAAGATGAAGCCAAGCCCAAGGCTCAGCCCGGCCGCAAACCCAAGGCCGCCGCCAAAACTGCCGATACCTCGGAAGGCCAACCTGCTTTGGCCGGCCAAAAGAAGGTCGCTACCGCCGCCAAGCCGATCAAGCCCAAAGCTGTCCCTAAATTGGGCCCCAAATCCGGTCCTAAAGCGGCTGCGGATTCCGCCGTCCAGGCCGCTGAAAAATCCGGGCCCAAACCCAAGGCGGCGCCTAAAGCGGTTAAAGCCGAAAAGGTGAGCCCCCCTGCCCCGCCTAAAAAAACCGGCCGGGCCCCTAAGGTACCCAAACCGTCCGGAAAACCGGAGCTATAAACGGGCCAGATCGGTTTTAGCTGCTGCAGCCTGAGCCGGCCCAAAAAGAATTCGCTGTGTTTAGACCCCCGCCTCAGGCGGGGTGTCGTTTTTCTGGCCTGGTTCTGGCCGGCCGATGACGACAAGGAGCGACCATGAAATCCAAAACGACCGCCTTGCTGCTTTTGATAATGGTCGCTTCCCTTTGGAGCGTCTCGGGCCTTTTCGTTAAAGTAATTGATTGCTCCCCTCTGGCTCTGTCTTCGGCCAGAGGACTGTTTGCGGCCTTAACCATTAGTTTTCTGCTGCCAGGTGGCTTACATTTTCAAAGTCTGACCAAAGGCCATTGGATAACTGGCGCTTGTCTGATGCTGTTGTCAATTACATTTATTTCGGGCATGAAACTTACCGCCGCTGCCAACGTTATTGTCCTTCAGTATAGCGCCCCCATCTGGGTTGCTATCATCGCCCCATTAGTTCTGCGTGAGCGTACTGGAGGACGTGACTGGCTCTTTATGATCATTATATTTGGCGGGGTGATTTTGTTTTTTCTGGACGGAATTACCGCCAAAGGCATCTGGGGTAACGTTTTGGGGTTAGTCAGCGGGTTTTTCTTTGCCATTCAGGCTTTGCTGCTTAGGCGCCTTAAAAATAAAACTCCGGCTCGGGCCATGATCTTGGGCAATTATCTGACTTTTATTGTTGGAATTCCTTTTCTTCTGGCTTCCTGGCCATCTCTGACGGGCTGGTTGGCTCTTTTGGCCATGGGAGTGCTTCAAATGGGACTGCCGTATTTTCTTTACACCATGGCCGTCCCTCGGGTGTCGTCTTTGGAGCTGGTTGTTGTGACCATGCTGGAACCGGTCTTGTGTCCGTTATGGGTTTATCTTTTTTTAGATGAGCGACCGGGGCGATATGCCATCTTGGGGGCGGTGACTGTCATCGCCGCCGTGACTATTTGGAGCGTCCTTAAAGCCCTGGAAGAGCACCGGTTGACCAAGGGTGAGCTTCCTGCAAGACGGCCACAATGATCTTAGCCCTTCTCCAGGGCCTTCAGACATCTCTTTGATCAAAGCGGCCGGTTCAGGCCTTGGTCGCCCTCATTTCCTCAAAGGGGACCAAAAGCGGCATTCCAACCCAGGCCAGAAGGCTGGCTGCTTAAACCAAGGCCGGGGCTGCAGCCGCCTAAGGCTGGGCCAAAGGTTGACTAAAGAAAAAAAAGTATTACCATTAAGTAGTCGGTGAGCTGCCTTTCATCGGAGTACTGTTTTGATAGTGGTATTGATTAAATATTTATTAGGTAGCGATATTTTATTGTTGATGCGACTGCATAAACCGCAGCAGAATTGAGGGTGCCTCATCCACGGGGAATCTACAATCACCTCATGGATGATAGTCCCTCCGGTGTAAGGAGTAGCGAACCGCACT
>JAISWF010000080.1 GCA_031271165.1 Deltaproteobacteria bacterium | reverse complement strand
CTTGGACAATTAAACGGAACGCGTCCGTCAAAAAAGTAATCTGGCAGTTCACAGTGGAAGAAGCCCGAATTATCCTGGTTCGCCTTTACCCACAATTAACCTGTTGACTATGTACTAGCCCATTTTTTAAACTAACCGGCTCTAAAAATGATCAATCGGTAAAAACCCTCAAAAACCTGAATTCTTAAATTTTTTTGTCAGTAATCTAAAGATGTTAAAAATGACAAGAACGAAAAAATAGACTTTTTACTGGTCGATCAAAAATACTTAAATGTGGCCCCGAGCTTGGTTGAATATGGCCTGCCCGTTAAACAAAAAATTGAACGAAAAATATTTCAGTCAGCTCCCAGGTGAATGGAAAGTAAATCAATGGTTTAAGTCTTTACATAAACAGGCTATAGTATTGTAAATGGCCTACCCAATTGCGAACTTAAGTGATAAACAAGCCCTACTGACTGTTTGCGTTATTGCGCATTCTTCTAAGACATTCGCATTCTCCAAGCCTCATCATATGGCATCTGACAGCGGCCGGAAAGGCAGTGACGTCTTCCCTGGCTAGCCATTGCATTATTGAGCCAGGCATACGTGGAAAGATTTCCAAGCCGAGTCAAGAGTGGATACTCATAATCAAGCTCAGTACTGGCCTAGTGATCCTATATATTGAGCCCAACTGGTGTTATGATCGTGGTTGTTAGTGAGCTTTGAACCAAGAAAGATGGGTGGGGAAATCTCACAATCTGTCCCCCTGTTACAGGGGTTTGCACCATCTCGTGAACGGATGCAAAACGATATCGGCTGAATTAAGTGTTACTATCAACCAAATAGCAAGATACTTTCGGGTTTCGGCAATGATTGTCATCCAGAATAGAAATGAAGTTTCAGAAATTTTTGAATTTGGCAGTCCAAATTTAATATAATATGCTATACAAGCTAATAAGTCTCTATAAAATGGTTAAATAGATAATTATACTCTGTGTTTTATCTGATCATTTAATATTATCAGGGTTAATTATTGGTTATTAATGTTTTAAAAGCAAATTTTAATTAATTGAAATCTTAGGGCGTCACTGGAGGGCAATTTAAGCCTTGGCTAGGTGAAGAGGCAACTGCAGGCTACAAGTCTTTTCTCCCTGAGGGTCTGGTGCCTCTGAGGTGACCCCATCGCGACCGAAGTCCTCTTTAAATTTAAGCCTTGGTCATAATTTAATAATTATTTCTGGTTGACAAGGGCGAAAAGCCCTTGGTATAATTTTTTTATGTCAGGCGTTTAAAAGCGTCCGACCTTAATAATCTGACTTAAAAATTCGAACCTAAAAATTCGAACCTTGAACCTTATTGTTCGGGCCCATCGTTAAATTTCGAAGGCTGGAGCACCTAAATTTGGTGCCCCGGCTTTTTTTTGTCTCAAAAATAGGGCCCGGCAAGGTTGAACCTGTCACCAAGCTGAACCGATGAGAACCAAACTGGAAAATATACTAATCGGGCTGGGGGCGGCTCTGGTTATTTTGGGCATTTGGTCTTTGATTGCCCACTTGGCCGGGCTTTCCAAAATTTTGCTGCCCACTCCAGCCGCCGTCTGGGAGCGTTTTTTGCTGATTTTGGACCATGGCTACAAGGGACACAGCCTGGGCGCCCACTTGGGCGACAGTCTCAGGCGCCTTTTTTTGGCGTATGGACTGGCCATTGTTACGGCACTGCCCTTGGGACTGTTGTCGGGTTGCTGCCGCCGGCTCCGAACGGCCCTTGATCCGGTTATTTCTTTCTACCGTCCGCTGCCGCCGCTGGCTTATTACACTCTCTTGGTCTTGTGGATGGGTATTGACGATGGCTCCAAGATAGCCCTTCTTTATCTGGCCGGTTTTGCTCCAATGTATATTTCAGCTGTGGCCGGGGTAATGCGTATCCGTTCAGACTACATCAACGGGGCCAGAACGCTTGGGGCAAATTCCGTCCAGATCTTTTTTTACGTCATCTTTCCGGTGGCTCTGCCCGATATCTTTGTCGGTTTGAGAAACTCCATCGGGTTTATGTATAGCACTTTGGTGGCCGCCGAGATGGTTGCGGCGGTTAGCGGCATTGGCTGGATGGTTTTAGATGCCAGCAAATACCTCCAAAGTGACGTTATATTTGCTGGAATTATCATCATGGGCTTAACCGGCGTCCTTTTGGATTTGCTTTTAAAGTTGGCCGAAAGTCGGATTGTTTTTTGGCGGGGCCGGGACTGAGGCCCCCCGGGAGAACAGCCAGAGACGGCCATTGATAGGTTGGCATATGCCTTCGTGTTGGTTAATTAGCTATAACATTTTTTTTATCTTTTGACTTGTTTGTTTAACGGTCAATAGTTGCAATCAAAGGAGCTAAACATGTCTTTAAAAAAATTTTGGCCGTTGATTTTATTGTCGGCAGTCCTGGTCCTCGGGCTGGGCAGTCCGGTCGTCGCCCAGGAAAAAGATCCTGTCACTGGTGAAGTTTACCCGGAAGTCTTCAGGGTCGGCTCTTTCAGTAACGCCCCTCAGACTGGTGTGCCCATTGAGGAAGGTTTCTTTGATACTCTTCCCGCTAAAATCAAGATCGTCTTTTTTGATTCCGGGCGGGACATAAACACCGCCTTTGCCTCCGGCAGCATTGATGCCGCAACTTTTGGGTCGTCTCCCATTTCGCTGGGCGTTTCTAATCAACTGGGTTATGAAGTGATTTTCATCAACAGCATCATCGGCTCAGCTGAGTCTCTGGCCGTTAGAAAATCGTCCGGCATCACGACCATAACTGAACTTAAGGGCAAAAAAGTGGCCACGCCGTTTGCTTCCACCGCCCATTACAGTTTGCTGGCCGCCTTAGTCCAAAACGGGGTCCAGCCCTCAGAAGTCACGATTTTGGATTTGCCAACCCAGGATATTCTGGCGGCCTGGCTCAGAGGCGACATTGATGGAGCCTACGTTTGGACTCCTGTCTTGGAAGAACTGATTAATAACGACGGGCTGGTTTTAACCGACAGCCTCAAATTGGCCCAAAAGGGAACGGTCACAGCTGATGTGACCGTGGTTAACCAACAATTTGGCCAAAAATACCCCACTTTGGTTAAAGCCTATGTTGAAGCTTTCGTTAAGGCCAACGTCTTGATCAACGAAAAACCGGAGCAGGCCGCTGCGGCTCTGGCCAAGCATATCGGTATTGACGCATCGGAAGCGGCCAAGCAGCTTGAAGGTCATTTCTTTGTGCCGCTTCCCGAGCAAACGAGCCCCGAGCGCCTGGGAACCAAGGGCCAGCCAGGAGATTTTGCCAAAACCCTCAAAGAGACGGCTGATTTTCATGTTACCCAAGGCAACCTCGATCGAGCCGGAGATTTGTCGATTTATCAAGCGGCCGTCAACGGGGCCTGGGCCGAAGAGCTGAGGCAAAAATAAATTAATGACCAGATGGCCAGAGTATTCCTCTGAAAGCCATCAGGCGGCCTCTAAGCCGCCTGATGGCACCCAAACCGTAACCAGACGTGAAGTCCCCTACGAGGTCACCGACGAGCTTATTTCGGTCGAAGAGGTCAGTGTTGTTTTCGGTGCCAAAGACAAAGCTTTTGGGGCGGTCAAGAATGTGAACCTGGCGATCTTTGCCGGAGAGTTTGTCTGCCTGATGGGCCCGTCTGGCTGTGGTAAGAGTACCGTTTTAAACGTCTTAGCTGGCTTTAACCATCCTAGCTCTGGCCGGGTCACGCTCAGAGGCCAGCCAATCTCGGGCATCGATCGTCACCGAGGCGTGGTATTTCAAAAGCCGGCCCTCTTTGAGTGGTTTTCGGTAGCCAAAAATATCGCCTTTGGCCTTAAGGTAATGAAGCGGCCCAAAGCCGAAATCAAAGATAAAGTCGCCCAATACCTTCAAAGCGTGGGCTTGACAGGGTTTGCTGACCATAAAGTTTACGAGCTTTCCGGAGGCATGCGCCAGAGAGTCGCCATTGCCAGATCTCTGATTACCGAGCCCGAGATTTTGCTCATGGATGAGCCCTTTGGAGCTCTTGATGCCCTGACCAGGGAACAGATGCAGAACTTGGTC
This sequence comes from Deltaproteobacteria bacterium, assembly GCA_031271165.1. Lineage (GTDB taxonomy): Bacteria > Desulfobacterota > Desulfarculia > Adiutricales > Adiutricaceae > JAISWF01. The sequence goes on along the minus strand of JAISWF010000080.1, from coordinate 2,931 downwards.
CGAGATATTTGGTGGCGCACGGGCAAAACCATTTTTTTTATCACCCATGATGTTGATGAGGCTTTAAAACTTGGGACCCGGATCCTGGTTATGTCGCCCCGGCCTGGAACAATCATTGATAACATTGAATCAGGTTTTTCCAGAAGCCTTTTGGAGCGGGCCGACGACCGAGTCTGGTTTTCTGAAGATTTTTATCGGGCTCGCCGCCACCTGCTTTCCATGGTCACCGGCAAACCGGCCCCGCAGTGCGGGCCGGAAGACGAGGGCCCAACTTTCTAAGACGGCCGGTCGATGGAGGCAAGTGTTGGCCGCATCCGAATAGCCAAATCGGGGGCGGTTTTTTTATGTGATGGGGGCAGAGATGATAAACTTAAGGTCGATATCTGAGGAAATGGGTGGTATGGAGTTAGACCAGCGGCCAGGACGGTCTGGCCGAGACCGGCTCAAGGCCAGGGGGACTGCTGGGAAAAACCCCAAGGGATAAAAAGGTCGGGGCGAGGACAACGGTCACCCCCCTTCCATGGGAGGTTCACTTAACAATATGACCGTAAAGACGGAACATATTTTTCTTTAGTTTGGCTGGGCAGGCGGCCAAGCAGACCCCAGGATTTCTGGTATCTTCCCTCCATCTAAGCTGAGTTTTTGTCAAATGTTGCGCCAATAAGTTCCATCAACACAAATTCAAGAATAAATATTTAATTTGGCTAGGCAGGGTTACCCAGAGTTCCCGTAGTTGTTTTTTTTCTTTTTGGCCACCAGCGCTTCGTCGAGGGCTTTTTTTCGGCTGATTTGGTCAGAGGCGCTCTGGCCCAATCCGGTCTGGGTCTCCATCATGATCTTTTCGCACAAAAATACCGTTTCAGCCACGTTATTGACCACAAAATCTGCTCCGGAGCGTTTTCTGACGCTTTCGATAATCATGGCCCCAGATATAAAAATCACTGGGCGTTTGTCAGCTGTAAGCGACTGCCGCAAAAGCCGCACGGTCTGAGTCAGAGCGACGTGACCGGAAGTCATCAGAGACGAAAGACCGACGATATGAGGAAAGAAGCGTTTGGCCTCCTCCATGAAACTCTCTGGGCGGACGTCAACCCCCAGATCGTGGACCTCATAGCCGTAGGTGGTCAGCATGGCCCCGGCCATGTTTTTGCCCAAATCATGAATATCGCCGGCCACCGTGCCGATGAGCACCCGGCCTCGCCCGGAGGGTTGGATGGGAGTGTTGACGTGAGGCAGAACCATGTCGATAATTTGTTTCATGATATCGCCGGCCATAATCAGGCCGGCGATAAAGTATTCACCGGTTTCGTATTTGCGGCCAATGTCGATGAGGGATCTCTGGCAGACCTCCATAATTAAAGTGGGGTCGGTGCCGGAGTTAAGCAACTGCTTGGTCATCCGGCGGCAGGCTCCATCCTTAAGCTGGATGATCAGCTCAGAGAGCCGCTCAAGAGATGGCTTATAGGTGCTCACGAAAGGTTCTCCCTGGATGCCGAGCACACAATTTTGGCGGCCGGAAGGCCGATTAATTTAGGTTTCATTGATCCCACATGCCTATTTTGGTGGTCAAGGTAATATATTTTTTGGGGGTCAAGAACCAACCTGAACCAATGGGGAGATCTTTATAATCATAAAAAATATAATTAATTTTAAAAGCCGTCTCCGAATCGGAAGCTTGGAGCTGAGCGGCTTCCTGGGCGTTGAGGGTGGCCGGTTCGACTCGCAGAAAGGTTTTTTTAATGTAATGGCTGCCTTCTCCAGTGAAAAGACCGGACAAAGATGAGAGTTCCAGCTCAGCTTCGACAATGGGGGCCTGGGGATCGAATTTGAGCATGGCTTCATTTAAGAGAAAGGGTTTTTCCCGATGACTGACCAACCTGATTAAATGAATGATTTTGCCGCCTTTGGGCAAACAAAGGCTCTCGACGACTTTGGGGTTGGCGTCCATAATGGAGGCCTTGACAATGGTCAGGGTGGTGTTTTTTCGGTCGGCTAACAGTTCCATCAGCCCGTCCCAGGTAAAGCTGGCCTGGGTCCAGGCCGGGGTGGTCACATATGTGCCGCTGCCCTGGATCCGTCTGAGTAGCCCTTGTTCTGCCACCACTCCGATAGCCTGCCGGACCGTCATAGTCGAAAGACCGTAATGCCGGCCGATGGCCGCTTCAGACGGAAGCTTGGCCCCTGGCGGGAATTCACCGCTGGCGATAATCTTTTTAATTATCTGCGAAAGCTGCAGATAGGCTGGGGTCCGGATATTGTCCTTGTCAATGGACAATTTGTCGGAAAAAACGGTTTTTGAGATCATAATTTACAGTCGTCTGGTCACTAAAAGAGTATAAAAGCCAAATATAGTGAGCTCCTTTATAAAAACATTATGTTTTTTTGATAAAGGCGGAAATCGGTGTTCCCCCGTAGCTAACAGGGGTTGGGGGCAGGATGTCAGTGTGGTATGTTCAAAAAACTGGACACCAAGGTCCCGACCGTGACTATGGCGGCGGACGCAACTTTGGCTCGGCCGGATATCTAGCTATTATAGCAGACTGGGCCAGATTTTGAAAAGATTATTTCGATGGATGCGGGAGGTCTTTTCGCACTTAACTCCCTTTAAATAAAGGAAAATTTATCAAACGATCCCAATATTGTATTATCGCATGTGATCAAAAAAATTAAATTAATATACTTAAAATAATACTAAATGGAACGTTGGTAGGCTTGTGGTGAGTCGCCTCGGGCCGGAGGTGTTTTTGAATTAGGTAGTTTTTTCAAAGAGCTGCCAAAGGGATTCAAGAGGTTGCAGAAGAATATAAGAGCTGTGAACTACCGCTCCCCTAAAGGGAACCGGCTTCTGAAAAGAGGTCGGATGGTTCACAAGACTAAGGCATGGAAACGTGTCTACGTTGGATTAGTAATGACACCCAGGGTTGTCGCCTC
>JAISWF010000041.1 GCA_031271165.1 Deltaproteobacteria bacterium | reverse complement strand
TCATGCCGTATAAGGCTTTGCGCTCGTCTTCAGAAATGTGTATCACATGCTCCGGCATCTCCACCTCATCTCGGTACTTATCAATTAATTCGCCTTGCCAGCCTACCGTTGTGGACACAGGGATGTAAAAGCCCAGGCGGGCTTCGAGCATGAGGCTTATGTTCATGGTCGAGTAAAAACTGCGATCCAGTAGTATGCGGATCCGCTCCAGGCCATATTTTTTCATACGCATGATGAAACTAGCGACAATCTTGGTGTCTGTCATTGAGCCGGGGTGTATTTCGTAATAGGTGGGGATGCGGCTGTTCATACAGGTGATTAGCGCTATGTTTATCTGCCAAGGTCTTCTTTATCGCGGTTGTGCCCCCTCCACGAATGGATTTGACATATTGCGAGACGACACCGAGGTCAGGTCATAGCAGTACTGCCGCTCTGGCCCTTGCTTGTGTGCTGTGTCCACTTGCGCCAGAAGTCCTCGATCTGGCTTTGGCTAACGGAAGCCAGTATTCTTGATATATCTGGAGACGCGGGAGGCTCTTTGTGGACTGGGCAGTCGTTTTGTTCCAACCAGACACTGGCCAGATACATTGGCCCACAACCTGCGGCCGCCGCCCATGAAAGCGAAAGCAACGCATCGGCCTCCCTATACTCAAAGCAGCGGCGCAAAACCGGCTCGAGACCCGTGCCTTTTGTGGCTTCAGCTAAGACCAACGACTGTCCAATAAGTAGGGACTCAGCCATCGTCTCGCCTCTCTCCAAGGCCCCTTGGCCTCGGTAGTCTTGAAACGATGGTTGTAGATTATCTCGCCATTGGCGTCTAGCTTGCCGACGCAGACCTGACGTGAGCTGGAACGATTCTTGGCCTTATCCCAGTATGAGTCCTGGTGATAGACATAAGTTACACCGTTGGGCTTGCGATGGGAGGTTAGGCTTGGCATTTGGTGCTTCCATTCGATTTTTCTGACATCATAGCTATATTGTGTTAGTTATCAAGCTTTTTTTAAGGACTTGTATATTTACCGGCGAAAGGTAGGCCGCTGAGCCAGCGCAACAAAAACCGTCTCCTTTGGAAACGGTTGAAATTTATTACTTTGAGCCATTTTAGAGGGTAGGCTGCAACAGAAGCCAGGGCCAGCGTCAACTGACCTAGCTATAACTTTTTGGGAATTTGAGTTTTTAAGGCTGGCTAGGACCAATTGTTTTCTGGCGCTTGAGTTAAATTTTTCGGACTATAAAAAAAGCGTTAGGAAGAACCGTTTTTACGGATCTTTCTAACGCACATTAAAAAAAGACGTTTAGACTTAGGGGCGACCTTTAAACCACCAGCTTTTAAGCTGGTCTTTTTTGGTTCGACCAAGAAAAGTCCTGATAGTTCTTTAAAGAGTAAGTTTTGGCGCGCCCAGCAGGACTCGAACCTGCAACCCACAGCTTAGAAGGCTGTTGCTCTATCCATTGAGCTATGGGCGCATTAAGTGTTTAAGAAATCTCAGCTCAGAGTCCAAGCACGTCGGTCAAGGAATACAGGCCTGGTTTTTTATCAAAGATCCATACGGCCGAGCGGACGGCTCCGGCCGCAAAAGTGTCCCTAGAAGTCGCCCGGTGGATAAGTTCCAGCCGTTCTCCCGGACCGGCAAACAACACGGTATGATCGCCAACGATGTCGCCGCCTCGGACCGCTAAAACCCCAATCTCATCGTCTGTCCGGGCCCCAATTTGGCCTTCGCGGCCGGTGACCAGACTTTTAGCTGGATCCAAACGGCGGGCTTCAGCTAGGACCTCATGGAGCTTTAAGGCAGTCCCGCTGGGAGCATCTTTTTTCAGACGGTGGTGAGCTTCGATAATCTCAATGTCAAAGTCTGGTCCCAGACTCATGGCCATAAGTTTGGCCACCTTGTACATCAAATTCACCCCCAGGCTCATGTTAGGAGCCCAGACGATGGGCACACTTTTGGAGTACTCCGTCATTATGTCAACTTGCCCAGGGTCAAGACCCGTGGTCCCGATGACAGCCGCCAGCCCCATCTTTTTGGCTTGGTCCAAATGCTCAATAACCGCCTCTGGGTTGGTAAAATCAATGTAGACCCTGGAGTTTTTGGCGGCTTGAGGTAAATCTCCGGAAATCTCTACCCCAATGGCCCCCAGCCCAGTCAAAAGCCCGACATCAGTTCCCAAATCCGAACAATCAGGGTGCTCAACCGCGCCGCTCAGACTTAACTTGGAGTGTTGGGCCACGGCATTGACTACCCGTTGACCCATACGGCCTAAAGCTCCGCAGACGGTGACTGGTATCGGCCAGCTCATGATTTGCTTCCTGCGTTGGTTAAGCCCCATTGATCGGCCAGCCCGGCGAGTTCCTTTTGGACGCTGTCTGAAGGCGGACACATGGGTAGTCTGACTTCCCCGGTCATGCGACCGGTTAAGCCCAGCAAAAATTTTAGCGGTATGGGGTTGGTCTCAAAAAATAGCGCTCTAAAGAAAGGCAGCATCTGATAAAACAGACGTTTGGTTGCTGCCAGGTCTTTGGCTTCCCAGGCCCGCCACATCTGGACTAAAGGCCCGGGGATGATATTGGCGGCCACCGATATCACTCCGCCTCCGCCCACGGCTAAAAGAGGCAACGTCAGGCCATCGTCACCGCTGGTGACCAAAAAGTCCGGTCCGCAAAGCTCGATCGTCCGGATCATCTGATTGAGCTCCCCGGTCGCTTCTTTGACTCCGACGATCAAAGGATGAGCGGCCAGCCGGGCCATGGTTGGCGGCAGGATGTTGACCCCGCAGCGGCTGGGGATATTGTAAAGGATAACCGGAAGACCGGCCGCCTCGGCGACGGTAATAAAATGCCGGTATAATCCTTCTTGGGTGGGTTTGTTGTAATAGGGAGAGACCAACAAAAGACCGTCGGCCTTGACTGAGGCGGCGTGTTTGGCCATGTGGACGGCTTCAGAGGTGGAGTTAGAGCCAGCTCCAGCCAAAACCGGGACCCGTCCAGCCGCCGCTTCCACCGTTAAGGAAACCACCAGGTTGTGTTCCTCATGGGACAGCGTCGGAGACTCCCCCGTAGTACCGCAGGGGAGAACGGCGTTAACGCCTTCGGCGATAACCCAGTTGACGTGCCGGACTAAGGCCTCCCGATCGATCTTTTCGTCCCGGAAAGGGGTTACCAGAGCCGGTATCACTCCTCGGAATGAGACAGTCATCATATCCTCACAATCGAAACCGACTTTGGTGTCGGAAGCAGGCATTCCAAAAAATCCAGAAAAAAAAATTAAACTTAAATCAACATCTGAGCCAAGAGTTATTACTTAAAGACTTATCTATTGGTTCAGAGTAGCTAAAAATACTGGCCTTCGCCTGACCAGGCACCTGAAGGAGACCTGACCACAAGGCCTGGAAGTCTGATTGGCCATCCTTAAGCCGCCTTGGCAGCCACACCACTGCGGCGATGGTTACCGGGCAAACATATCTGATTCAACATGGCCCCAGAAAGTATAGCGAACAGGACCTTCTAAAAAGACCTTTTCCGGAGCTTCAGGCGCCCCGACGATGCGCACGGTCAGGTTCTCCCCGCCCCGGGTTTGACAAACAATCTTATCGCTTTTGACCAGCTTTTGGACGGCAGCCATAATGGCCGAGGCCGTGACACCGGTTCCGCAGGCTAAAGTCTCGTCTTCCACCCCGCGCTCGTAGGTGCGAACGGCAATGGTGTCGTCGGAGATGATTTTAACATAATCAACATTGGTGCCTTCAGGGCTAAAAGATGCGTGACGCCTGACAGCCCGGCCGTACCTCACGACGTTGACCGTCTCAAGATCGGAGACAAAAGCCACTGCATGGTAGACCCCAGTATTGATACGGTGGTAGGTCTGGTTGTAGCCTTCGACGTCGACTAAGGCGGTGCCTTCGGGACGGCCGATCTTTGGCAGCATAACACTGACCATGTGGTCCTCAACGGAAGCCTCCACGGTCCCGGCCTTAGTTTTAAAAGTCATTTCAGAAGGAGCGATGGAAGTCTGGTAAGCCAGATGAGCGGCGCAGCGGCTGGCGTTTCCGCACATGTCGGCTTCCGAACCGTCGGAGTTAAAAAACCTGACCTGAAAATCGACTTCCTCAGGTCCCGCAGTAATAAAAACCGCTCCGTCCGCTCCGACCCCGAACTTTTGACGGCAAAGATATTTGGTGACCTTGACTAAATCGTTTTCAGCCACCGAAGAGTTCCAATTATCCACAATAACAAAATCGTTACCGTGACCACTGTATTTATAGAACTTGAATTTTTCCATAAAATTTCATTCCTTTTAGGGTTGGCTTGCTCTGAAGACTGGCCCGTGACAACCAGCCTTTGGGCCTATTCTCCCCGGATCAGGTCCTGGTAGGACTCCCGGTTACGTATTACCTCAAAAGAGTTCCCGCTGACCAGCACTTCAGCGGCGCGGGGTCTGGAATTATAATTTGAGCTCATGGAAAAACCGTAAGCTCCGGCACTTCTGACCGCCAAAAATTCCCCCGCCGCCACTGGCGGCAAAGGGCGATCTTTGGCCAAAAAATCACCCGACTCGCAGACCGGACCGACCACGTCGACAGGGCTCAAGGGGCCGTCGTTGGACTTGACCAGACCAATGGCGTGATAAGAACCATACAAACTAGGCCTGATCAGATCATTGAGGGCTCCATCAATAATAACAAAGCTTTTAGCCTGGGTCTGCTTAAGGTAGAGCACTTTGGTCAAAAGAACGGCACTGTTTCCAGCTACCACCCGGCCCGGCTCGGTGATCACGGTCAGATCCGGCATCCCGGATAAAACCTCCTTTAAAGCCCCGGCGTACTGGGCCGGAGTGGGCGGTTTTTCCTGGAAGTAGTTTATACCCAAACCCCCGCCAAGATCCAGAAATGTTATGGGGATCGATGACTGCCTGAGGCGTAAAATCAGATCTTTGAGGATGCTCGCCGCTTCCCGAAAAGGCTCCACGCTCACCAGCTGTGAACCGATGTGGCAATCCAAGCCCACTGGCCGGAGGCTGGGGGTTTGTGAAGCCAGGCTGTAAAGCTCCAAAGCCTCGGCCGCCGGAACCCCAAATTTGCTTTCTTTAAGCCCGGTAGCCACATAGGGATGGGTTTTAGGATCAACGTCGGGATTAACTCTAAGAGAAATGGGAGCAGTCAGGTTTTTGTCAGCGGCTATTTTGGCCAAAAGCTCAAGTTCGGCAGCTGATTCAACGTTAAACATCAGAATGCTGGCCTCCAAAGCCTCAGCCATCTCAGAGGCGGTTTTACCCACCCCGGAGTAAACAATTTTAGAAGGTTCTATTCCGGCTTTAAGGGCTCGGAAAAGCTCACCTCCCGAGACAATGTCGGCCCCCAGATTGCGGGCGGCCACGATTTTGAGAAGAGCCAGGTTGGAGGCCACTTTCACGCTGTAGCAGGTCAGGTGGGGCGTACCTTCCCAGGCCTGTTCGAGGTCCTCAAGGTGTTGTTTGAAGGTGGTCGAACTGTAAACGTAGCAAGGGGTTCCTATTGCCTGGGCGATGGACGCCAAGGGCACGTCCTCGCAGTAAAGTTCGTTGTTTTTATACTCAAAAAGGTCCATGACCATCCTCACTATTTAAGCTTCTTTTCCGGTCAGACTCCGACCAAAACCATCGGTCCCGGTCAACCCAAGTCCGTCAGATGCCGGGATCCGGCAGCTCCGGACGCTGAAGTGGGGTCACCGGCTCACCGATGGGCTCAGCGTAAACTCTTGACTCCGGCGACGGAGAACTCTCATTGGCCCGAGGGCTGGTGTCAAAAGCCGTCACCCGATAAACATAGTCGGCCCCGGCCACCGGCGGCAGGTCCAGATAGGTGCTGCCAGAGGTGACCTCGGCAATGACTGAAAAGGCTGCCTCCTCAGCCGGGCGGCGATAAATTCGGTAACCAGCCACATCCCCCCGCTCTTGGAGATTCTCCCAGGCCAGACTAACCCCGGCCGGAGTCAAGGCGGCATCTAAAAAACTTGGCGGCGGGGGGGGCAGGAGATCTTCGATGGTGACTTCGCTGTCGTTGGTCCAGGGACCGGGAATCCTGGTTTCTCCCTTAACCAGTACGGTCCTGGCCCGGTAAACGTAATGACGGCCGTAGGCAACCGCAGTATCTACCCGGACGTCCCGAACTGGATCCAAAGTGACAAAGCTGCCCTGGCCCTCGCGCCTTTGAACTTCCACCACCGTCCCTTCGGAAGGGGGCGACCATAAAAGCCTGACCGAAAGATCATCGGCCACGGTGGTAAATCCGCTCAGAGCCGGCGGAGCCGGAAGATTCCAGACCGTAGTCCGGACCCAGGCCTGGGAGTTTACAGCCCCACGCGGGGAAAAACCGGCCACCCTAAAAACATAAACCCGGCCTGGCCGCAGCCTGGTTTCCCAGACGTACGGCCCAGGGGCCAGCTCCATTCCCGGCGGCGGGGCCTGGATAAAGACGTCAGCGAACTTGACAAAGCCGACCGGACAGCCTTCGCAGTAGTCGACGGCTGAGTAGTCAGCTCCCCAGACTTCGAAGTGGTCGAGGGTCTGAAGGGGACGGCCGGCGATGTTAGTTTCGGGCGGCAGCCAGGAAAGAAGCAACCGGCCGTCAAAATCAAGCCTCTGGGACAGTCCCCTGACCGGTCCGGGGAGGGTAACCATCTCCGGCCAAGGATGGGTCTTAACCCCGCAGGCCGCAGCCCCAAAAACGACGGCCATAGCCGCCGCCAAAAGCAGAGCCTTTTTTAAAAACATTGCCGTTAAACCGGGCCTGGCGCTCATAAAACCGGCTCCAAAATCTCGGCCGCTAAAGCCCCAAAAGCTTCTTTAATTCTGGCGCTGACCATCTTCCAGGCTGTGCCGCCCGGGGTAGTATGGCGAGCGGCAATGAGGTGGGCTAAAGTGAGCTTTTTAACGATCCCCTCATCGGCCTCCGGGCAGATTTTGGCGACCAGGTCGTCGTCGAGGTCCCTGAGAGCCAGCCTGAGTTCCAAAGCCATTGCCACCAGACGTCCGACTTTTTCATGGGCCTCCCGAAATGGAACCCCTTTGAGGACCAGATGATCGGCCAGATCAGTGGCCGGAGTATAAGGGTCATCGGCGGCCAGAGCCAGCTTTTTCTTATTAAACCTAAGGCTCCGAATCATGGCAGAGGCCAGCGGAAGGACTTTGAGAAGGGTATCGACCGTATCAAAAAGCGGTTCTTTGTCCTCCTGAAGATCGCGGTTGTATGACATCGGAAGCCCTTTGACCACGGTCAAAAGAGTCACCAGATTGCCAATGGTGCGTCCGGCCTTACCCCTGATGAGCTCAGCCCCATCGGGGTTTTTCTTGTGGGGCATCATCGAGCTGGTGGTCGTCAGACTGTCAGGCAGAGAAACAAAATCAAACTCCTGAGAGCACCACAAAACCAGGTCCTCAGCCAACCGCGACAGATGAACGGCCATGATGGCGCCGATCGCCAAAAATTCCATCAAAAGGTCCCGGGAAGCCACGGCGTCCAAGCTGTTGGGGGCCAGAGCACTCATGCCAAGCTGTCTGGCAGTGACCTCGGGCTTAATTGGAAGCCCCGTCCCCGACAGGGCCCCGCTGCCCAGCGGCAGGACCTTTAGCTTGGCCCCCAAATCCTTCAGCCGCTGCCGATCGCGGGAGAACATCTGGTAGTAGGCCATCAAGTGATGGCCTACCAGGACCGGCTGGGCCCGCTGGAGGTGGGTGTAACCGGGCATGGCCATTTTGCCATCATGCTCGGCCTTCAATACCAATTGATAACGCAACTCGCTCAGGAACATATCAACATGGCTGACGGAGGCCATCAAATACAGCCGCTCATCTAAAGCCACCTGATCGTTACGGCTCCTGGCCGTGTGGAGCTTGGCTCCGGCCGGTCCCACCAAATCGGTCAGGGCTTTTTCCAGATTCATGTGGACGTCTTCGAGTTCGGGCTTCCACATAAACTCGCCGGCGGCTATCTGTCGGGTGATTATCTCAAAACCCCGGCCGATGTCCTCATACTCTTTTTGGGAAATCAAAGCCGCCTCAAAGAGCATCCGGGCATGGGCCAGACTGCCAGCAATGTCATACTGGGCCAGCTGGCGATCGAAATCAACGGATATAGATGCGGCCGCCAGCGCCGGGTGAGGGCCTTGGGCCAAACGGCCCTTGAGGATAGCCTTATGACTAACAGCTGGGTTCTCCCGGCCGGCTTGGACCGGCCCAGCTGCAGTTGCGGCCTCAGCCGCTGCATCTCCCGGACCCGTTTGGGAGTTCTCAGCGGTCTTGGCGGCAGTCGGCGTAGCCATCTTTTTTTTGGATTTCCGCCCGGATTCGGACTTTGGGGCCGGAGCGGCGGTTTGACTGCGGCCGCCCTTGGACTCAGGCTTTTCTTTGGCGTTTTCCTCAAGCTCCAAGCGCGACTGCAGTCCCGTCGGCGCCGTCATAGCCTTAAAGCCGGCCGGAATTTTACTTTCAGCCGGCACTGCCGGCTGCGGCCGCTGCCGACAGCTGTTGCCAACTTCGGGGCGGCAGGCTCGGCGGGCCAGCCGGCAATTTGAGCGAGAGCTTGACACCATCAGCCCCTTAGAAGCTTGTCAATGCGAAGCCGAAGTCCCTGACACCGGATAAAACCACCAGCGTCGCTCTGATCGTAGACCTGATCGGTCTCAAAGGTCGCATAAGCATCAGAATAAAGGCTATGAGGCGACCGGCGGCCGACAACCCACATGCCGCCCTTGTAAAGCTTGATTCTAACCGTCCCAGTCACCAGCTTCTGGGTGTTATCAATGAAATCTTGAAGGGCTTTCCTCTCCGGAGCATACCAGAACCCGTTGTAAACCATGGTTGAATATTTGGGGAGGACCGAATCTTTAAGGGCGATCACCTCACGGTCGAGGGTGATTGACTCTAAGTTGCGGTGAGCCAGCCACAGCAGCGTTCCCCCGGGGGTCTCATAGACTCCTCGGCTCTTCATGCCGACAAAACGGCTCTCCACCAGATCGACCCGGCCCACACCGTTGGCCCCGGCCAGCTGGTTGAGCCTAGCCAGGAGGCTGGCGGCGCTCAGGCGCTGACCATTGACCGAGACGGGATTTCCGGCTTCAAAATCAATTTCCACATAAGTGGGCTGGTCCGGGGCTTTTTCTGGAGCCACCGTCAAAATGAACATTGATTCTTCCGGCTCCCGCCAGGGATCTTCCAAGACGCCGCCTTCAAAACTGATGTGCAGTAAATTGCGGTCGGTGGAATAAGGCTTTTCAACAGAAACCGGGATGGGGATGCTGTGTTTTTCAGCATAAGCCATTAAAGAAGTCCGGGAATCAAAGTCCCACTCCCGCCAGGGGGCCACCGTCTTGAGGCTGGCGTCAAGGGCCATGGTGGTCAGTTCAAAACGGACCTGATCATTGCCTTTGCCGGTAGCCCCGTGGGCTACGGCATCGGCCCCTTCGCTGCGGGCGATGTCAACTAAGTGCTTGGCTATGACCGGCCGGGCCAAAGAAGTACCCAAAAGATACTGCCCCTCGTAAACGGCGTTAGCTCGCATGGCCGGAAACACGAAATCACTGACAAATTCTTCTTTCAAATCCCTGATGATACACTTGGAGGCTCCGGTCTTTAAGGCTTTGGCCTCCAAACCGTCGAGTTCCTCAGCCTGACCTACGTCGGCGCAAAAGGCGATCACCTCATCGGCGCCGTAGTCCTTGGTTAACCAAGTCAAAATGATGGAAGTATCCAAACCACCGGAATAGGCCAGGACAATTTTTTTGGCTTTTTCACTGCTCTTTTTAATCATAACGCCTCGACTTCCGGACTTTGGCCGGAGTTAACTAAAATAAATAGTGAATCGACCATAGCGTTTAAATTTTCCAGCTCAATCGGCGGCCAAGGCCTGGGGGCGGCCTTTCTCCGGCGGCTCAATCGAGTTCTTTAAAAAACATTCAGCTTCTCTAAAAAAACATCCCGCCCGGTCTGTCGTTCTGAAATAAATATTTGGACCATTAATACAGTCTAGTTTTAAACAAATTGCTTTAAAAACCATAATTTAAAAAAGTTCAAGTTTTTAACCAGCCTTTTGATGACCAGTTGAAAAAGCTCAGACTCCCGAGAGCAAGACAAGGTCCTGCTGCCGAAAGGCAATTTTATAACTTAGCACTAAATTGACCGTTTTTCAAGGCATTTTTTATCCCTTTGGTCTATCCCTCTTGACTTTTACCGGATCCCAACCAGGTTCCAAAGTTTAGGTCCGCAACCTCAAAACCCCAAGAATTTAAGACTATATCCCAGTAACCTTTTTGGAGAAAACCTCAAAACCTAATGGATAAACCATTAAAGTCAATTTTTACCAACAAATGGGGTAAAAATTTTTTTGATCAGAGCTGGCAGCCTTTAGATATTTCGGCCTTTGGGCCTAATAACGGTGGTTCGGTTGGTCTGGTGAGATGAGAAAACTGCAAACGGTTAAAAATAATGGTTAATCTAATTAATTGACACAATTAATTTTTAAAATCCTGTTGTCTTTATTTCAGAGAGGTGATATCTTAGCTTTGGAATTAAACTCAGTACTTCCGCTTCCAACCCCTGACCGGATTTTAAAAAAACCTAGGGCCACTTTTGAATTACCAAGACTTTCGACCGTTGGATGGTTCTTGGCCGCCAGTGAATATTGTCAATAAATCAATAGAAATTGATTTATTCAAAAACAATTACATATATCACCTTACCCAGATAACAAAAAACTATAACGACCCATAAATTCTATTGAGCCCTCAATTTCCCCTGGCCATATCAGCCCGCATTGCTTCCAGATCTCATGGTCCCCGGTCTGGCTGCTGATTCAGGCTTACTTTCTTCTGCCCCTTGGTTCTTTGGCCTCTTGGTCTGTTAGCCAATTTGTCAGCCAGTTGCTGGGCCCAGTCACGGCTTTTAAATCATGCTTTTATGATTATAACGTTTTCAAAACAAACAATCGTTCATTCTGCAATTGAGATTTAGTTGCAAAAAATACTATTTCCATTATTTTCCCAACTATCTACGCCTACTTGACCGAAATAAAACAGACAAATTGGATTTCATGGGAGCTTTGGCCTTTTGCATATTAATCAGTCTTGCAAATACACTTCTTTTGAGATATAATATCCGAATTTTCTCGGGGTTAATTCGGACCAAACCCAGACTTTTGTCTCCCGGCTCATTTTGACAGGCTCTTTTGAGCCGGCTTCCAATATAACCGGCCTTTTTACCCTTCTCAGGCCTTGACAGACTTGGTGAGGGCGACTTGGGCCGGCCGACCCCGTAGGAGATAGCGCCTTTGGCGTCATTTTTTATTTTTTTTAGTGGAGACTGTGTCCGAGCCTTTTAACAGGCACCAAGTTCCACGCGTTCGTCCTTTGGGCGGACGGACACAGGAAAGAGGTTATTGATGAACAAGTTTAAGTGGTTGGCTTTTGGAATCGGCGTTGTGGTCGGAGCTATCGGAGCAACAGTTATTGCCAGCCGTCCGTCCTACATCAAGGAAGGGACCACCACCCTTTTGAGCTACGGCCTGCAGGGCAAGAGGAAACTCCAGTCGGCTGCCGGCGTGGCCAAGGAGAACCTGGAAGACCTAGTGGCTGAGGCCGATCAGAAGGTCCAGGATCGGAAAAACAAGGCCCAGGCCTAATAACCTAAGGACGGCCGGACAAATGGACGGAATCGTTATTTCAGATCTTCCGGGTCGGCTTCGCGTAAGGCTCTACCGCCCCGGCCTGACCCCCAAGGCTTTCGACCGGCTGAGTGGGGCCGTGATGAAAGTCGGCACGGTCAAATACTTCGCCTTCAACGCCGTCACTGCCTCTCTTCTGGTCATCTACGAGCCCAAAGAGACTGTCCGTCTCGGGATTCTGGACGCCTTGGCTGATTTTGAGCCGGGAGCGCCCAGAGCCCTGTCCGGTCGTGAACTGACCATTCACGCAGTCGGCGAGGAGACTCCCCTCCCCTTTAATCCCCTATGGTCTTATATTCTTAAAAAGATCTTTTTGCCCAAGCCCATTAGGTATGTCATCACCATCATCAGCGCCATCCCCTATATTTTTGAAGGCATTAAATACCTGCTCTGGCGCAACCGGCTTTCAGTTGAGGTTTTAGACGCCGCCGCCTTAACGACGCTCTTTTTGCGCTGGGATCTCAACTCCGCTGGAACACTTTTGTTTTTCTTCTCGCTGTCGAATTACCTGGAAGCCTGGACCCGCCGCCGGAGTCTGTCGGGACTCTTCCGGAGCTTGGCCGGCCATGAGGAACAGGTTTGGATCCGCACCGAGGACGGCCAAGAGGTCAGGGTCAAGGAATCCGAGCTCACCATTGGCAGTCTGGTCATCGTCCGGGCCGGCGGTTTGGTGCCGGTCGACGGCCGGGTCACTGAGGGTGAGGCCATGGTTAACCAGGCCACCATGACCGGTGAACCCCTGGCCGTCCGCAAGACTGTGGGCGGGGCCGTCTTTGCCGGCACGGCAGTCGAGGAAGGCCAGATTATCGTCAGAAGCGACAAGGTCGGAGGCGAAACCCGAATCCGCTCCATCATTGAGTATATCAAGGAATCGGAGGCCTCCAAATCCGGCGTTCAGGGCCGGGCCGAGCGCAAGGCCGATTCCATCGTCCCCTACAACTTCCTGTTGGCGGGCCTGGTATACTTGTTCTCCGGCAACTCCATGCTGGCTGGAAACGTTCTTTTGGTCGACTACTCCTGCGCCATTCGCCTGTCCACCCCGCTGGTGGTCTTGACGGCCATGCGAGAGGGCAATGAGCAGGGCGTCTTAATCAAGGGTGGGCGCTACTTCGAAGAACTGGCCCGGGCCAAAACCATAGTCTTTGACAAGACCGGAACCCTGACCGAAGCCAAGCCTGAAGTGTCTGAGGTCTGCCCCTTTGCACCCTATTCCCGTAATGAAGCCTTAAGGCTGGCCGCCTGTCTGGAGGAGCACTTCCCCCACCCGGTCGGCCGAGCCGTCGTTCGTCAGGCCAAGGCCGAAGGCCTGGGCCATGAAGAGGAACACACCTCTGTCAACTATGTCGTAGCTCATGGCATCTCGTCAACCTGGCATGGTCACCGGGTCCTTTTAGGGAGCCGGCACTTTGTCATTGATGACGAAAAGGTCATCATTAGCGATACCGAACTGGCCGAGGCCACCCGGTTGAGCGCCGACGGCTCAAGCTTGATTTATATGGCGGTCGACGATCACCTGGCGGCCCTGATTGCCATCCGTGACCGGTTGCGGTCTGGCGTCCGGGAGACCATCTCTGACCTTAAGGACCGGGGTGTGGAGCGGGTGGTCATGCTGACGGGCGATCTGGAAAATGCCGCAGCCGCCATGGCCCGTCAGGCCGGTTTTACCGAGTACCTGTCGGAACTTCTTCCCGATCAAAAAGCTAAGGTCTTAAAAGGCCTGGGCCGCTCCGGCGATGGCGTGATGATGGTTGGAGACGGCTTAAACGACTCAGCCGCCTTATCGCTGGCTGACGTGGGAATTGCTTTGAGCGACGGCTCGGAACTGGCCAAAGACGTAGCCAACGTTCAGCTCCTCAAGGGCCGTCTGTCTGGTCTGGTCTTAGCCCGGGATCTATCTGAGCAGACCCTGGCCAGGATCCACTCCAATTACTCAGTCATCGTCACCATGAACAGCTTCTTTTTAAGTTTGGGGCTTATGGGTTTGATTGGTCCGGGCATCACCGCCCTGCTGCATAATCTGACCACCTTCCTGGTGGCCTTAAGGGCCACCCGCCCGCTTGTCAGCGGGCAGCCGGCAATACCCCACCCAGTCCGGGCCGACGATTCCAACCGTATTCCTTCGAAACTCAACGTTGATTAATAAAGTGCTTCCGGCTCCCTTTGGCCAATAATTGACCTAAGGGAGCCGGTCTTTTTTGTTTTTTATCGCCAGTCGCATTAATAGGCGCCAAGAGGATTTCATGATTACCAGTTTTACCAGAGGCCGCATCCGATTGCGGCTTATTCATCTCCGTGGGGCAGAACTCCCTGAAATCCCTAAAGAAAGTCTTAAGGGAGTCACCAATCTCTCTATTAATCCCCAGACCGGCAGCGCTCTCTTAGAATTTGATCCGGAAATATTAGATTTAGAAACTATTGCCTCTTTTTTAGATTCTCTCGACCCACAAGCAGCCGAAGTGCTGCGTAACCCACATTTACTTAAACCCCGCACCATTTTTGGGTCTCCCATCCCCAAGCTTGAAGACTGCCCGCCGCCACCTAAGGAAGCCGAAACTGTTGACCCAGCCCCCAAACGCATCCGGGGCTCGGCTAAAGCTACGACTGAACTCATCAACTTGGGGACTGCCTTTATAGGGACCGCTTTATCGGGTTTTTTCAGTTCCCGAAAATTTCATGTCCAATGCGGAGCCTTCTTGGGGCTGATGTTCATTGGCCACGTCTGGAAATATAGAAAACGCCTTCGGCCGCTCCACCAAATGACCCTGGCCGAAATCCTGGACCTGCCCCAGTTCCCAAAATTCGGTTCGGTTCCCCCGTCCCAGGAGCCAGCTGAGACCGAGTCGGAAGAACTCGAATTGGAGGACCAACTCGCTCTGGAAGAATCGAAAAACGCCAAAAAACATTGAAAAACACTAAACATATTCTCTTTTAACAGTAACCGTTCCTGTTTTTTTTAAAGACTCTTCTCCGCCCAACACCTCACCAGGACCAAGTCATCATCAACGCCTTTGCGGGGCCTCTACTCTTGGCCGGGCAAAAATGTCCGGCCCAATGACTCCGCTCACAGCACCGCCAGCCGTCAAAAATTGCGCCGTTACCCTGGCCTTGAGTCTGCCCAATGGCAGGCGGGCCCAGATCCTATTATGCCCTATTGTATCCCATTGTGGTCAAAACAGGCGCCTAGCGGCAGCTGACAAGTTAGCAGCAGTAGTCTCAATGAAAATATTTTTTATGTTATTTCAATGTGTTAACTACAAAAAAGCCTTATCAAAGAAACTATGTACTTAAAAAAAATGAAAAACTGCCAATTTTTTAATTTCAAACTCAGCATCTTGAAAAATCAATTGAAAACTCAAGTAAGGAAATCTCAGCTGACGGTTTCAAAAAGGCCAGGCGCTGCCCGGCCCAATACATGATTGACCGCAGTTACAACATTGACCTCTGCGGCTTCCCGCCCGAGGACGAAGAAATCATAACGCTGCCTGAACTGATTCAGCAGTACCAAGACAAACGGGCAAGCCTGAAGGCCGAAATCTGCCAATGGTTATCACTGTTGGCCTGAAGGCCAACAACGAATGCGCCGTCCGCCCGGGCGACACTCCTCAAGAGGGCAAAACCTCAATGAGTAAGCCCAATGTTGCAGACCCATTGACGCTCGGCCAAGGCTGGTCCTCGCCGGATTCAAACTCGGTTTGGCTTGCCGGTTGTAACTCAAAAGAAATCAGTAACAAAATCAGCCACAAAAAAATCAGTCGCCTGGGGCTCCAAAGCTGAGAAACTTTCCCCAATTCAGAGTGGCCGGTGAGCGGCTGCTTTTTGAATAACCTAATTTAGCCATAAATTATTGCTATTATATAAATATTCATTAGCAATAATTACGCAACGACTTATTATAAACCATGCTTAATCCAAATCTGCTTGCACAGCCTATATTTTTTTATATATATTAACTGACTATTAATTTAATTAAGCTCTTTTACTATTAATTTTTAATTAAACTATTCTTGGCTCCGACCAAACCAACGGGGAATCCGAGGGCTCTAGCCAGCGGCACTAAAAAAAAACTTGACAATAGAGTGGAATCTTTCTAGTCTTATGTTAACATTAGCCTTTAGGCCTTAAGCTTTTTAGAAGCAATCGTCCCTTTTCCAGTTTGGTCTGAACCAAAATTTGCGTTCACCATCTAAAGCCTTTAGATTTAATTGAGCTACTGCTGCCAAACGGCTAATATTTAACTGACATCCAATTTAAAATAGATGTCTTATGGGAAAAATTAAATATTAATAACCTTTCTTTTTTTTTCAGGGCAGATTCCACTGAAGCGCCTCCATCGGCCTTCGGCTTTGACTGCGGCCTTTAGGCCTTGCTGGTCTCATTGATTGGTCTTTTTTTCTTTTATTTATTTTTTTGGTTAGATTGTTCTTGAACTCACCCAACTTATTAAAGGTAGAGACAGCGCTATGAAAATAACATTGCGCAGATCTTGGTTAATTTGGCTCCTTACGGTGACCTTGATGGCCGCCCTCCTGATGATGCTGTGGGGCTGCGGCGATGACCAGCCCTCAGCCCCGGCTGCCGGAGAGCCCAAGCCTGTTTCCAATTCCAATACTGCTGTCTGGTTGGTTCCTAAATCATCTGGCATATCCTTTTTCGATTCCGCCAACGCCGGAGCCCAGGCTTATGCTGCTAAACACGGTATCAACGTCCAATACGCCGGAAGTCCCATCCCAGAAATCGAAAAACAAATTGAAATAATCGATCAAGCCATCGCCAATAAAGTTAAGGCCATCGTCATCTCGTCACTTGATTCCACGGCCCTCGACGATGCCTTAAAAAGAGCGGCCCAAAATGGGATAACCGTGGTCACCTGGAACTCGGATGTCTCTCCAGACGCCCGAAAGGTTATGGTTTCCCAGGGTACCCCGGCTCAGCTGGGCTCGCGCTTGGTGGAGATGGCCACCAAAAGCCTTATCAAACGCGGCCTCAAACCAGCTACCGATCCCATTGAGTACGTCTGGCACTTTTCCCGCTCGACGGTTACTGACCAAAACTCCTGGCGACAAGCCGGGGAAGCTTACATTGAAAGCAACTATCCCAATTGGGTCAACGTTAAGCCTGACAATTATTACAGCAATAACGATCCTGACCTGGCGGTTAAGGTCGGCCATACAATTTTTCAGGAGCACCCCGACATTAACGTCATCTTGTGTAATGACGCCATTTCTCTTCCCGGACAGGCCCAGGCCGCCAAAGAACTGAACAAAACCGCCCGAGATGTGACCATTACTGGCTTTTCGACGCCCAACAGCATGCGGGAGTACGCCCTGGCCGGTATCGTTGACCGCTGGGCGCTGTGGGACTGCCGCATCCAAGCCAGCATAGCCTGTTATCTGGCTTGGTATTTGGCCAAGGACAGTAAAGAGCTGGTTTTAGGCCAGATGATCGATATCCCCGACATCGGGCTGGTGGAGGTCATGAGTAACAATGTTCTGCAGCCCAACTCACCCCTCCCCCACGGCCTGGGTGTAGTTTTGCTGCCCAACCGGATCGAATTTACCTCAGAAAACGTTAATGATTACGACTTTTAGTGAACTACCGCTCCCCTAAAGGGAACCGGCTTCTGAAAAGAGGTCGGATGGTTCACAAGACTAAGGCATGGAAACGTGTCTACGTTGGATTAGTCATGACACCCAGGGTTGTCGC
>JAISWF010000031.1 GCA_031271165.1 Deltaproteobacteria bacterium | reverse complement strand
TTGGAATAAAGTTCTTCAAAAAGCGACTTAAATACGGCGGGCGGGGTGGAACCTTCAAGAGTTAAATTTTCACTTTTGGCAATACCTTTTAGATCACGGATTAAACCGCTTTTTACCGTATCCACACTTTCAGTGTCAATTGCCGCCAGGCTTAACCGAATGACCGGATAAGGTTTCCATTCATAGTTGGATTTGTAAATCTGGAGCCCTTCAAAAAGCTCCCGGCGGCCTCTTAGGATATTGTCCAGGGTATCGACCAGAAGGGATTTGCCGAAACGGCGGGGTCGAGACAAAAAATAGGGGGAGTCGGTTTGAAGTAGATTGTACAGTAGCTCAGTTTTATCGGCATAAATATAGACTTTATTGGTTTTTTCATCTTTATCGTAACCGCGTATCGTCGAGAAATTGGCTATCCCAGTGGGTAACAATAATGGCATGGTTAAAAGCTCCCTGCCCTCCAGGTGGAGTTTAATAATGCTTTGAGGCGTGATTCAGGCTAGAAACCACCGTTTATATTTTAACATAAGACCGGAGTCTTTAGTTTTTCTACTGGATTGTTAGCAGAGCAAGCCTGAGCTTTCGGCCGAATTGGGCGAATGCTGCGTTAAAACTAAGCCTTTGGTCTGGAGGCGATCATCAATTCATCTGTGGAATGCGCCTTGGCGATGGTCAATATTTTTGGAAGCCTCTCATTGTTTAGTTTATTATGGCAAAATATAGAACGCTTTACAACATCAATTGATGAGGGTTGGTGGGGTCAAGCAGGAAAAGCCAGTTGCATCTAAACCCCAAAAAATTAAGGTTTTAAATATATGATCCATTGGTAAAAACCCTCAAACCATGAAATTGATAAAATTTTTATCAATAAATCCAATATATTAAAAACGGGATTTTGCCAAAAAAGGGGTTTTTACAGGAGCATCATATATGTTTAGGTACTAAATGTCAGAATAGACCAGGTCCAATTAACTTCAGAACCCACGCTAATTGACAGACTGGGATAGCCGGCTATAGCTCGAAGGCTGGCCTCGAGTTTGCTGATGGCGTAGGGGAATAGAAAAAAGAGTCGTTCGCTCTGGCCATACTGCATCAGGGCGCGACAATGGTAAGTCTGGCTCGGTCGAAAAAAACGAGAGCCTCATCATTCAAATCTTGATTACACCAAGCACACACCTTCCGGCCTCTGCGGGCCGCCGCCTTAAAGCAGTCTAGTCCAGACGATACCTCATCTAATCGCTACTGTTAAGTTACGGCCTGCTGCCCTTGAGTTAGAGGGCGATGCCTTGATTTTCGGAAAGGTAGAACTCCAAAGAGAGCTTCGAAACTCTTCTCTGACCAAATCTTCAGACTGGCCTCGGTTAGTTCTTCCATTTTAGCGATCAGCAGCAATTCTTGAAACTCGTCTATGGATGGCAAGCAGCTTTGGGGGGCACTTTTCGGACCTCTGGTACTATGGCTTGAGCTGATTTTTCGCCCATCTGGCCAATTTTACCACTAACCATGCCCACTTAAAGGCCAGCGGGAGACCTCCCCCATGGTAATTGTGTTCACTTTCCCCCATCTACCCGTTGCATTTACATCCCGGAGCTCGGACAGCATTGGACTTTGTCCTGTTAGGCAGACTCGCCCACTCCGAAATGCCTGGCGCCACTTGCTGCAGCTCGCACATTTGATGTTCATCAGACCAGGGATTTACCGCAAGCTTTCTTCAGATTCACACTGGCGAGGAGCACCGTTACTCTTGGCTTCAGTTCCTACTGTCAAGTCTGAGACGGACCTTTCACCGTCCGAGTTAACACCCATACCGGCCGCGTTGTGGTAGGGAACGCCCTTTCGGGCGTCCCCTACCACAGATCCCTGCAGGCACACTTTAGCGCACATGACTCCTCGGTTAGATGTTTACGTATACACATTGATAGGATCTCAACCGCAGGGCCGCCTCAGCCGGTTCATTTCTGAGGGGCAATAAGAAAATAGCTTTCCCAGCCGTAATACAATTTAACCGGCCCGCATCTGCGAATCAGTACCCTCATGGTGACCCGATAAGCCATTTTTGATTCAAAACCTAAGGGGCTGCCGTATTGGAGCCGGAGACGAATTCGGCATCTGATTTTGGCTTCCCTAACAGGGTAGTTTAGTCGTAGGCTGATTTTTCGGCCGCAGCAGCTGATGACCAGCAAAGGTTTGCTTAAAACGATGTCCAAATTGAAATTATTTTATACTCAAGCCGTCCGACTGCTTGAGTATAAAATAATTTCAATATAAAATTTTGATTACTGAACAGTTGCTTTGGCAAACCATATTTCACCCTTTAGCGTTATTTTTTGACTGCCGCCGACTTGCGCAGGTTAAGAAGTCCAACTTTTTTCAACTGACTTTAATGTCTATGCTATGGTCAGTCTGTCTTTTTTTTGCTAAACTAATGCCTAGACACATTTACAGCCAACCAACAACTAAATTATTTATTGCATACCAAAATAATAGCACCGCCGGCAGGTGGGAGCTTATGTTAACTTCAAGGTCCGTCTTTAATAATGTCAAAGTTGCTCGGACCAAAGGCGACGCCGACGAATACTATTTTTAATCGGGAGTTAGACATGGCATCAAAATTGGTTTATTCATTTGGAGGCGCAACAACCGACGGCCACGGGGGTCTTAAAGACCTCTTAGGCGGTAAAGGCGCCAACCTAGCCGAAATGGCCCGACTGAGACTGCCAGTCCCAGCCGGTTTTACCATCACCACCGAAGTATGTACCTCTTTTTATGAAAATGGCAAAGTTTTCCCAGCCAAACTCAGAAATGAGGTTGACGCCGCCTTGGCCAAGGTTGAAGCCGCCATGGGGGCCAAATTCGGTTCCGCTGACAACCCCCTTTTGGTTTCCTGCCGTTCCGGGGCCAGGGTCTCCATGCCGGGTATGATGGACACTGTCTTAAATATCGGCTTAAACGACTCAACCGTTGAAGGGCTGATCGACAAAACCGGAAATCCCCGCTTCACTTACGATTCTTACCGGCGTTTCGTCGCCATGTACGGCGATGTGGTCATGGGACTCAAACCGGAATCGGACAAAGAAAAAGATCCCTTCGACGAGATCATTGAAAAACTCAAACATAAAAAGGGTTACAAACAAGACACTGAATTAACGGAAGACGACCTGAAGTACCTTTTAAACTCCTTTAAAGATCTCATCCGCCGTAAAACCGGCCAGTCCTTCCCTGAAGACCCCAAAGAGCAATTGTGGGGGGCTATCGGGGCCGTTTTTGATTCCTGGATGATCCCTAGAGCCCAGGAATACCGTAAACTCTATCAAATCCCGGAGACTTGGGGCACGGCCGTCAATGTCCAGGCCATGGTTTTTGGCAACATGGGCATAACCTCAGCCACTGGAGTTGCTTTTTCCCGCGATCCTTCCAGCGGGGAAAACTACTTTTATGGTGAGTACCTAACCAACGCCCAAGGGGAAGACGTGGTGGCGGGCATTCGCACTCCTAATCCCATCAACCGGGCCAAACCTCTTCCAGCCGGAGTGGAAACCACTTTGGCCGACGAGATGCCAACCCTTTACCAAGAGCTTGACGACATCCGCCTAAAACTGGAAAAACATTATCGTGACATGCAGGACATTGAGTTTACCATCCAGGAAGGCAAACTGTGGATGCTCCAATGTCGCAACGGCAAACGCACCGCTAAAGCGGCCATCAAAATCGTGCTGGAT
Source organism: Deltaproteobacteria bacterium (assembly GCA_031271165.1). GTDB lineage: Bacteria > Desulfobacterota > Desulfarculia > Adiutricales > Adiutricaceae > JAISWF01. Next base: position 2,058 of record JAISWF010000031.1, on the reverse strand, counting down.
TTGGTTAACGAAAAGCTCATCAACCGCCGCGAAGCGGTGACCAGGATTGACCCCGACCAGTTGACCCAGCTGCTTTTGCCGACCTTTAATCTAAAAGACCACAAATACAAATCCCGCCACGTCTTAGCCAAAGGTCTGCCGGCCTCACCCGGGGCGGCGGTAGGCATTGTGGTTTTCTCGGCGGCCGAGGCCGAGGCCCAAGCTAATGAGGGCCACAAGGTCATCTTGGTCCGTGAGGAAACCAGCCCCGAGGACATCAAGGGCATGCATGCCGCTCAGGGCATCCTAACCTCCCGGGGCGGCATGACCAGCCATGCGGCGGTCGTGGCCCGAGGCATGGGACGGACCTGCGTGGCCGGCTCAACCATCACCGTCGATTACCGCAAGGGCTGTTTCACCGCCGTTGACGGCACGGTCATCAAAGCCGGCGACTGGATTTCCCTTGACGGGACCAAGGGCGAAGTCATCAAGGATCAACTGCCAACTTCCAAAGTTGAGTTGGGCCAGGATTTTCGGACCTTTATGCAGTGGGTGGAAGCCGAAAAAACCATGAAGGTCCGCACTAACGCCGATACTCCAGCTGACGCTGAGGTGGCCCGCCTTTACGGTGCCGAAGGCATCGGACTTTGCCGCACCGAGCACATGTTTTTCGAATCCGATCGCATCGATCACGTCCGGGCCATGATCTTAGCTTCCGATCTGGCCGGCCGCAAAAAGGCCCTGGCCTCCCTGCTGCCCATGCAGCGCAACGATTTCATCGGCATCTTTAAAGCTATGGACGGTCTGCCGGTGACCATCCGGACCCTGGATCCGCCTCTCCACGAGTTCCTGCCCCATGATGAAGGCGACATTGAAGCACTGGCCAATAAATTTGGGTTGGCTTTGGAAAAAGTCAAATCACGTATCAACGCCCTCAGGGAACAAAATCCCATGCTGGGCCTCCGCGGCTGCCGGCTTGGGATTATCTACCCAGAGATAACGGCCATGCAGGCCAGAGCCATTTTCGAAGCCGCCATTGAAGTGGCTTCGAAAGGGGTAAATGTCCTCCCAGAAATCATGATCCCGCTGATCGGTAATGAAAAAGAGTTCAAGCTCCAAAAGGACATCGTCGTCGGGGTGGCCGAAGAAACTTTTGCTAAAGCTGGAGTCACCATTGATTATATGATCGGCACCATGATCGAGCTCCCCCGGGCGGCCTTGGTGGCCGATAAAGTGGCTAGGGCCGGAGCCGAGTTTTTCTCCTTTGGCACCAATGATCTTACCCAGACCACCTTCGGCCTGAGCCGGGACGATTCGGGAATCTATTTGCCAGAATACTTGGCTCTAAAAATATGGGACCAAGATCCATTTGTCACCATCGACCAGGAAGGCCTGGGTCAACTGATTACCATCGGCGTGACCAAAGGCCGTTCCGTCAACCGCAAACTTAAAGTCGGCATATGCGGCGAGCACGGCGGCGATCCTCAGTCGGTGATTTTCTGTTTCAATCAGGGTTTTGATTACGTCTCCTGCTCACCTCACCGGGTGCCGCTAGCCATACTGGCCTCAGCCCAGGCCGCCATCGCCTTTAAGCAAAAACAAAAAGAGCCTGACGCTCGCAAGTCGGAACTCAAATCGAAAGGAAACAAGCATCGGAAGTACGTCTCGCCTACAGCGGCCAAGGCCGTCAAGGACGCCTCCAATACTGATACCGAAAAAATCCTCAAAGTCGCCCAAGCCGCTAAGACCGCCACTGTGGCTAAGGCTTCTAATTCCTCCAAACCCCCTGAGGCACCCAGAGTCGGTCGTCCCAGGCATCAAGCGGTCATTCCCCTCAACCAGACTGCGGTGCGGGCTATTGAGGCTTTGGATTCCATTCCCACTCCGGGGTCCCCGAATTACAAGCGGATCCCCAAGCCAGGCGGAGGGTCCAAAAGAGGCCCCAAGTGACAGCCGGCTCTTAGTGAACTACCGCTCCCCTAAAGGGAACCGGCTTCTGAAAAGAGGTCGGATGGTTCACAAGACTAAGGCATGGAAACGTGTCTACGTTGGATTAGTCATGACACCCAGGGTTGTCGC
>JAISWF010000002.1 GCA_031271165.1 Deltaproteobacteria bacterium | reverse complement strand
TCAGCGGGTCCTTCTTCCCGATCGCGACTTCGTCGCTTGTCGGTTTCCCCGCCGCATTTCTGTAAGCCCTGATCATGTAGTAAACATACACTGTGCCATTACTGTTTTTCTTGAAAGTTGCCCTTTTCTCGGGCATCGGCTTTCGTTCCATGCGAAGCGACACATGACCACTTCCACAAGTATACTATATATTATAGTATACTTAGATGGTTTTGTCTACTAGAATAATTAGTGAAATCTTTGTGGCACGGCGCTTTTTTGATTTGTATACTATAAAATCTCGGGAATTTAGGTTAGTAAAAAAAGCTGGGCCCAAACTACCTTTCGGTCGTTTGGAGCTGCAAGGTTATCTGAGTGATTGGAAAACACATATCAAGCCCGAAGAGTAACGGTTCCTTCGGAGGGCTGAACGATTACTATCCGAGGGCTCACAAATAAACGAAAATCCGCATAAATGGCCTGACGTTGACTGGAAAAAGGGAATCTTGACGGCCCAAGGGATGCTATAGGCTATTTCATGCCGGTTCCAGCCTCCGACATGGACGCATTGAGGGAAGTTACCGCCATAAGTGGCATGGAACGGCCGGTGAAAAACTCGGAATCCGACCAGAACATGCCCATATCGGACGTATTCTGAACGTCTCAGTGAAGGGCTGGAAGCAATGGAGCGCAGTCTGCTTGGCAAAGCAGCAGCCTGAAAAAGACAACGCCTTTGGCCCAGCGTCTTAGATTCATATCTCTAATTGAGGGCGCCGCGTCCTCCCAGACTCGACTACGGTCTTTGTCATATACACAGTCGGCTCAAAGAAGGTGAATTATTATGGGGTGACGGGTTACGGTTTGGAAACGACGATAAAATTCAGGGCGTTTAATCTTCCGAGTTGTATAGTAAAGAAATTTCGCTGTGACAATCGCCCTTTGGCGCAATTAATGTACGCCGGGCGTATGTCGTTTGAGAGCGGGGATGACCTGACGTTGCGTGAAAAATATGCGCAGGAGTTCTTGAACATGGCAGGCAGCATGAAATGTGATAATAATTAGGAAAAATTCTTCCTTGAGTTTTTCGAAAGGGTATTCCGGCTCAAGGCTCCCAAAATGAGCAATGAGTGAGGGCAGGCTTATAACATGAAAACTTTACCGTTAAGAGAGCTTTCCATTGAGCTTTCTAATGAAGAAGGTATACTGACAGGTGAAGAAATTGGTCTGAAAAAAAGCAAAAAAGGAAAAGGCTTTTGATATAGCCCGTTCAATGCTCGCAGACGGCCTTTATGCCGCAACTATCAGGAAAGACACAGGCTTGGACGCAAAATTCATCCTTTCATTGGGTGAACTGACGGTTAAGGTTGAGAACTAATAAACGACGGGCAGCCAACGACGCCCGCCGCTGGAATGGATTTACAGGCAGAACTGGCCGTAATTCTAAACAAACACAGCAATATACTATTCTAAGCAATGCGTGTCTAAACTCAGACTATTGACACACTAAAACTCGCACTACTTAAAAATCGTACTCAAAAACCTCCTTGACATATCGTCCCCGAGTGCCCTGAGGTGACGAATTGTAATATTTCACCATTTTCGCTCCCACTCAGCCCCACCTGGATGCTCCAATATTTGTCCATTTACCGCCGCTATGGCGGTGCTTGTTGATATTACAAGACAAAGCCCGGAGGTGATGAGTAAGTTTTGTCGATACTCACCGCAGGTAAAGCCCTTTTCTCCGCCACCTCCGCCCTGTTGAGTTTATTTGGGAGCCTTCCCGCCTTCTACGATTACATCAAATTTTGAGAGAATCGGGCATCGGACATTACGCTTTTGATCAGACCATCAGATTTGTCCTTTATCAGGGCCTGGTGTAGAATCCAGTAATAAGTCCGGAGGCTCCCAACTGACCGTATGTCTCGTTGTTATCCCTGCTAATATAACTCAAAAGACATCATTAAGGAAAACCTGTCCGCTGCAACTTGCGCTCCCAAAAGATTTAACACCACTGGTCCATGTGTCCCTTCCAAGCATTACCTGCTGGCAATGCTGGCTCGACTGCCAGATGTCTGAGAGATGCTCTAAGATGAATTTTATTTTGTCCTTCACGCCTCCCGTCAATCCGGTGTCTGTCCAGAGTTGTCTCACTGGCAACTGAATTCATGTTAAAGGCAAATTTATGAATATTATAGATAATATTATCACAGGAAGAGCAAAAAGAAAAGCTCTAAAAGGTGATATTAGGTCTCAAATATATTTAGGGGTAAAATATTATGAGGGTTTGAAGACCACGGTCGACATGGTTGAGGCGATGAAATGGTTTCGGTTGGCCGCTGAGCAAGGCGACATCGCCGGACAAATCAATTTGGGCCATATGTATTATAATGGTGACGGTACGCCCGTTAACTTGGCTGAAGCCCTGAAATGGTACCATTTAGCCGCCGAACAAGGTAACGTCCGAGCCCAATTTAATCTGGGTTTCATGTACGAAAGAGGTCAAGGTACAGAGGCTGACTTGGCTGCGGCCCTGAAATGGTACCGTTTAGCTGCCGAACAAGGTGACCCCCTGGCCCAATATAATCTTGGCAACATGTTCAGATATGGTCAAGGCACCTGCGTTAACCTGCCCGAGACTCTGAAATGGTACCACTTAGCCGCCGAACAAGGTAACGTCCGGGCCCAATTTGATCTGGGTTTCATTTACCATAAAGGCCAAGGCACCCCCGTTAACCTGACCGAGACTCTAAAATTTTACCATTTAGCCGCCGAGCAAGGCAGTCCCGAAGCTCAATGCAATCTGGGCTATTGTTACCAAATGGGCGAAGGCGCCCCTGTTAACATCGACGAGGCTCTGAAATTTTACCGTTTAGCCGCCGAACAAGGTAACGTCCAGGCCCAATTTAATCTGGGTTTCATTTACCATAAGGGCGAAGACGCTCCCGTTAACTTGGCCGCGGCTCTGAAATTTTACCGTTTAGCCGCCGAACAAGGTGATTGCGTTGCCCAATGCAATTTGGGCTACATGTACCAAAAGGGCCAAGGCACCCCCGTTAACATGGACGAGGCTCTAAAATTGTACCTTTTAGCCGCTGCGCAAGGCAGCTCCGAAGCCCAAGGCACTCTGGGCTATTTTTACCAAAAGGGCCAAGGCGCTCCCATTAACTTGGCCGAGGCTCTGAAATGGTACCGTTTAGCCGCCGATCAAGGTAACGACCGGGCCCAATTTAATCTGGGTCTAATGTATCAAGATGGTGAAGGTACAGAGGTTAACCTGGCTGAGGCCCTGAAATGGTACCATTTGGCTGCTGAGCAAGATAACTCCGCTGCCCAATACAATCTGGGCAACATGTTCAGAAATGGTTCAGGCACACCTGTTGACTTGACCGAGGCTCTGAAATGGTACCGTTTAGCTGCCGAACAAGGTGACGCCGATGCCCAATATACTCTGGGCGGCATGTACCAAAGGGGTGAAGGCACACCTGTTAACTTGACCGAGGCTCTGAAATGGTACCGTTTAGCCGCCGAACAAGGTGACGCCGATGCCCAATTTAAACTGGGCCGCATGTACCAAAGGGGTGAAGGTACACCTGTTAACATGGCCGAGGCTCTGAAATGGTATCGTTTGGCGGCTGAGAAGGGTAACTCCGCTGCTCAGCATAATCTGGGCATCATGAACGAAGAAGGCCAAGGCTAAGAGGTTAATATGACCGGGGCTCTAGGGTTGCGTCATTTTCGCAACCAACAAGGTAACGCCGATGCCCATTATGTTTTGGACATCAAGTACGACGAAGATCAGGGCAGAACGATTAACTGGGTCGAGTCTCTGAAATGGATTCTCAGGGCGGCTAAACAAGGTCATGCCGGCGCTAAAGCCTTAAAAAACAAAATTAATCTATCTTAGTAATTTTTAGTGATTTTAATATTGAAAGAGAAGCAAAAAAAACCGCCGAAAAACGCAGGCAACTAGCCAACTTTTCAGGCACCAGGCTCTAAAAACACTTAATTAAAGCCCCTGATTTGGTTGAATTTGGCCAGCCCAATGAAAGAAAATAATCCAGTCGGCTCCTTGGTCAACCCATACAGTCAGCCAGATTATTAATATTATCGGCTACCAAGCCATTAACTGCCTAAGTAGGTTTTACAAAATATCTTAATATTAATAATTTTACTTTATCTATTTAGATGCCTATTTATACCAATGTTTATGGCCATATATATGGCCAGACGCCTTTCTCTGATGATTTATTTTCTAATTTCCTTAATGCCGCCTCTCTTTAGAGCATATCTCATATGGTGATGCCTGTAACACCAGGGCAAAAGTCATTCAACGGTCTAAACGTTGACCATCTAGACATTGTTTATTCAAAAAGACAAATTCTCCTCAAAGTTGACCTAATCATGGCAGCGTTGACGTTCAATTATTAGTAAAACAAGGAAGAGGAGTATTTACTTAATTATAGAGTGCGCCGACTCTTTTTTTGATCCAAGCAACGTAGCATTTCTTGAAGGATTGGCTAAAGGATCGGCTTTTTTCACAATTACCTTTGACATACCAATCCATCTCGGAGGAGGCCAGTCTTGTTAGGGGATTGCTAATAATTTTTGGACAGATATTTTCAGACACGCCTCTCCATTGTCTTTCAAGACAAGTTTCCGGACATAAAAAGAGACCTTCTGGGTTCAGGAAGTGTGATCATGGAGATCCAGCAGCCAGTGTTTCGGAAACCTCCGTTTTCCGAAACACAAGCATAGAATTAATCAACGATTTGTTCTAGGAAGGCGATAGCTTCTGAATTACCTTGGGCAGCGGCATTAGTTAGCCATTCAACGGCCTTACTTTTATTTATTTCCACGCCCTCGCCCAAATAATACATACGACCCAAGTTATACTGAGCCTCGGCAATGCCTTGGGCAGCGGCTTTTTGGAACCACTCTGCTGCTTTCAATTTGTCGACTGAAACCCCGTCGCCATTAGCATACATTAACCCAAGGTTATACTGAGCATTTGCATAACCTTGGTCAGCAGCTTTTTGGATCAACTCTGCCGCTTTGGACTCGTCTACTAAAACCCCGTCGCCATTATCATACATGTAGCCCAAGTTATTCTGGGCCACTGCATGGCCTTTGTCAGCAGCTTTTTGGTACCACTCTGCCGCTTTTGTTTTGTCGACTAAAACACCGTCGCCATTAGAATATATTACCCCAAGGTTATACTGAGCCATTGCAATGCCTTGGTAAGCTGCTTTTTGGTACCATTCTGCTGCTTTCCTTTTGTCGACTAACACCCCGTCGCCATTAGAATATATATGCCCAAGGTTTAACTGAGCCTCGGCAAGGCCTTGGTCAGCAGCTTTTTGGTACCACTCTGCCTCTTTTGTTTTGTCGACTAAAACACCTTCGCCTTTAGAATACATTACCCCAAGGTTATACTGAGCCTCTACATGGCCTTGGTCAGCGGCTTTTTGGAACAACTCTGCCGCTTTCCTTTTGTCGACTAACACACCGTCGCCATTAGAATATATTACCCAAAGTTATACTGAGCCATTGCATAGCCTTGGTCAGCGGCATTTTGGAACAACTCTGCCGCTTTCCTTTGGTCGACTAAAACACCGTCGCCATTAAAATACATTAACCCAAGGCTATACTGAGCCATTGCATGGCCTTGGTCAGCGGCTTTTTGGAACCACTCTGCCGCTTTCCTTTGGTCGACTAAAACACCGTCGCCATTAGTATACATTAACCCAAGGCTATACTGAGCCTTTGCATGGCCTTGGTCAGCGGCTTTTTGGAACCACTCTGCCGCTTTCCTTTGGTCGACTAAAACCCCTTCGCCATTAATATACATTAACCCAAGGTTATACTGAGCCTTTGCATGGCCTTGGTCAGCGGCTTTTTGGAACAACTCTGCCGCTTTCCTTTGGTCGACTAAAAGCCCGTCGCCATAAGAATACATTACCCCAAGGTTATACTGAGCCATTGCATCGCCTTGGTCCGCAGCTTTTTGGAACCACTCTGTCGCTTTCCTTTGGTCGACTAAAACCCCTTCGCCATTAAAATACATTAATCCAAGGCTATACTGAGCCTTTGCATTGCCTTGGTCAGCGGCTTTTTGGAACAACTCTGCCGCTTTCCCTTGGTCGACTAAAACCACTTCGCCATTAAAATACATTAACCCAAGGCTATGCTGAGCCTCTGCATACCCTTGGTCGGCTGCTTTTTGGAACAACTCTGCCGCTTTTGTCTTATTAACCAAAACGCCATCGCCATAATAATACATACTACCCAAGTTAAACTGAGCCTCGACATCGCCGTGCTCAGCGGCTTTTTGAGTCAATTCTAATGTTAAATTTTCCTCACTTAGTGCTTCAGAGCTACACCAAAAAAATCCTATAGAGAGTACCAAAATAAGTACTCCCAACAGTTTGGAATAACAAAATAGCTGGTTTTTAGATGGCATTTTGGGCATGGACCTTATGTCGCCTATGGTTTGGAAATTTAGGAGCGAGGCCAGTCTTGTTAAGGGATAGCTAATAGTTTTTGGACAGATATTTTCAGGCACAGCCTCTCTATTGGCTTTCAAGACAAGTTTCCGGACATAAAAAGCGGTCTTCTGGGGTCTGGAAGTGTGATCTTGAAGATCCACAGCCAAGGTGTCGGAACCCTCCGTTTTCCGATACACAAGCATAGAATTAATCAACGATTTGTTTTAGTAAAGTGATAGCTTTTGAATCATCTTGGGCGGCGGCTTTTTGGTACCACTCTACCGCTTTTGTTTTGTCGACTAAAACCCCTTCGCCACTTTCAATCATTACCCCAAGTCTATACTGAGCCTCGACATCGCCTTGTCCGGCTTTTTTTTGAGTCAATTCTAATGTTAAATTTTCTTCACTTATTGCTTCAGAGCTACACTAAAAAATGCCTATAGAGAGTACCAAAATAAGTACTCCCAATAGTTTGGAATAAAAAAATCGCTGGTTTTTAGATGGCATTTTGGGCATGGATCTTGGTGTCTCCTATGGCTTGGAAATTTAGGGGCATGGTCTCAGTGGCATTGTAACATCAAAACATGACCATGCTAACACCACTCTAAATTTAATAGACGCTTTTTATTGTATTATTACGAATATATACTGTAAAACCGCCAGCTATACTATCAAGAGGATCAAAATCATTTCCTGTAACGATTAAATGATATTTTGTATGGCCTTTATAGTAATAAGATAGTGATTGATAGCCTTCACCAACACGAAAACTATCTGGTTTACCAACCATAATTTCAAGATCGGACCTAGTTGTTTTGTCAATTATTATATTTACGGGAATTGTTTTTATTTCTGGAACTGTTATCGTTTGTTTAACAGTCTCTTGTGGCATACATGCCGACAACAATACTATTAACAAGATGCATAATAATGATTTCATATTTATTCCTTAAAAAAATATTTTAGGCCTTCACCGAGCCCACCAAAAATGATTGTCGTGGCTCAGCGTTTTTGTCGCATTTTCAGACTCAGCGAAAGTGTCGTATGCCACCACTTAACAGCCGATCGATGATGTCGTATCGTATCCTTGGCTTTGTGGCTCATTGAAAATGCCATAATTTTCGGCTTAACGGCTCAGCGGAAATATCGTATCACATTTTTGAGTTAGCGGCTCAGCTGAATTGTCGCATGCCACTTAGTGGCTCAGCTCCCAAGTCGTATTTTCTCCCCCCCCCCCGATGGAGCCAAACGGGTTACACTCACATGTCGCCAGGAAATGGGCATCGGCCATCAATCCATCTTGGCCACGACACTCCTCTCTTTAGAGCTAAGTGTCAAGGCTTTCCATTACCAGACTCCGCATCTTCCCCAAAAACAACCTAAAATTTTTCATAAAAAATCCAACGCCTTAAACTTATTTTCTGTACTAAGGGCACCAGGTCCGAGGGCGGTCTATAATTTTATAGTTGACGGAAGACCTGTTTATATAATACCCTATAGGGGTATTAGGTATCGATTGGTTTTTTTCTAAATTTTTTACCTGGATATAAAATCTGGACGGCCCAGGAGAAGACCATGATAAATTTAAATTCATTTTTGGCCAACGACAGCCAGAGAACCTGGCTTTTCGTAATCGTCAGTTTGATGGCCCTGGTGGTAGATTTTTTCAATTTATTCCCGAAGCTTCCTTTTTCGGCTTCCTGGGCGGCCGTGCTTTTGTGCGGGATTCCGATTCTAAAAGGGGCGGCCATTGGCCTGTTGACCCACTTTGACGTTAAAGCCGACGTCTTGGTGGCCATGGCCTTGATTGCCGCAGTCTACATCGGTGAAATATTTGCCGCCGGCGAAGTAGCCTTCATCATGACCTTGGGCTCCATGCTTGAGGAACGAACAGTTCGAAAGGCGAGAGAAGGATTGGAAAAACTGGTCAGCCTGACCCCAGTCTCCGCCAGGGTGATTAATAGCGATTCCGAGACCATAGTTGAAGCCGGGCAGGTTAAATCCGACGACATAGTTCGGGTCCTGGCCGGAGAAATTATCCCGGTCGATGGAGAAATCGTCTTTGGGAGAACGGCGGTGGACCAGTCGCTGCTGACCGGTGAATCAATTCCAGCTGATAAGGATATTGGAGATGAGGTTTTCAGCGGCACCGTCAACCAGTTGGGAACCTTTGATTTTAAGGCCACCAAAGTCGGGGAGGATAGTTCCATTATCAGGATGATCCGGTTGGTGGAATCGGCTGAGGCCTCTAAAACCCCCATCGTCCGGATTATGGATCGCTGGGCCAGTTACATCGTGGGAATGGCCCTGGCCACCGCCCTGATTACCTTTGGAGTAACCGGAGAAAGCATAAGGGCGGTCACTATCCTGGTCGTCTTTTGTCCCTGCGCCTTGGTCCTATCGACCCCCACAGCGATTATGGCCGGAATTGGCAACGCCAGCCACATGGGTATCATTATTTCCTCAGGGGAAGCCCTGGAACGGTTGGCCAAAGTCAAGGTGGCCGCCTTTGACAAGACCGGAACTCTGACCCACGGCCGGCCGGAGGTCACCGCCGCCGTTACCGCTAAAGAAGTAAAAACTCAGGATCTCTGGGTTTTGGCGGCCACGGCCGAGGAAAGATCCGAACACCCCTTAGGCCGAGCCGTCCGCCGGCAAGCCGAAAAAAACCAGGTTAAAACTCTGGAAATATCTGAGTTCCAACTGGTCCCCTCCAGGGGAGTGCGAGTTGTCGCCTCAGGCCGCCATATCCTGGCTGGCAATGCAGATTTTTTAACCGAGGAAGGACTGACCATTGAACCGCAATTGGCCAAAGAAGCCGAAAGTTGCCGTAAGCTCGGTCAAGCGGTGGTTTTTGTTGGCAGCGAAAACAAAACCAGCGGCTTTATCGCTTTGGCCGATACCATCCGCGACGAAGCCAGGCAGACGATAACCTCCATTGAAAGTGAAGGGGTTAAAACCATCCTGTTAACCGGGGATCATGCCGAAGCGGCAGCCTTTATCGCCGAGCGGGCAGGGATCAAAGAAGTTCGGTCAGAGCTGCGTCCAGAGGACAAAGTCCGAATCATTGCCGAAGAATTTGAAAATAAGGGGTGCGGCCCAACCTTGATGGTCGGAGACGGACTTAACGATGCTCCAGCCCTCAAATCGGCTTACGTCAGTCTGGCCATGGGCGGAGCTGGAAGTGGACTGGCCGTGGAAGCCGCCGACGGAGTCCTGGTCAGAGACGATCTTAACCGCATCCCTCACCTTCTAAGGCTGGCCAGAAAAACGGCCGTGACCATAAAATTTAACATCACCTTGTCCATGCTCCTGAACCTTGTGGCAGTATATTTGGCGGCCTCCGGTTTAATGGGCCCGGTGACAGGGGCTTTGTTTCATAACTTGGGGGCCTTTCTGATCGTCTTTAATTCAGCGAGGCTGTATAGTTTTAAAACCGATGGCGGCGATTTTCAGAAAACCGAACGACTGAGCTCCTCCATTGGTTCCAGCACCGCCTAAATCTATTGTTTTACCAACTTAATTTAGCTACATCGCCGCCTCAGGTCATTCTGGAAAACTGCTCAATAGCCCCGGCCAGTTTTTTAAGGGTTTGTTCGGTATCTCCGCTTTCAATGCCCGATAGGACACAGTGATTGAGGTGTCCCTCCAAAATCACCTGGCCGGTTTTGTGGAGGGCCGACTTGGCGGCACTGATTTGGACTAAAATATCCTCGCAGGGGATGTCTTTTTCCACCATACCCATCAGTCCCCGCACCTGGCCTTCAATGCGCTTTAGTCGGGCAACCACGGCGGGTATGTCCATACACTGTCTCATAAAATCTCCCGATATTTTTTTGGCCGCTTAAAGGGCGGCTTCCCGGACAAAGGCTGCAAACAAAGCTTCCGAGACTTGATCAAAGGCCGCCAAAGCCTCAGGATGCCATTGAACGCCCAAGACAAACCGATGCCCTGGATGTTCAAGGACCTCAATGAGCCCGTCATTGGAACGGCCAGTAACCCTTAGAGCCGGGGCCACCTCCTTGGCGGCCTGATGGTGGCCGGTGTTGACCTCTATGGCAGTAAGTCCGCATATTTTATTAATGAGACTGTAGGGCTCCAAAATAACCTTATGCCCCATCTTGGTGCGAGCGCTGGACTGTTGATGGATTTGAGCCCCCGGGCAATCGGAGGGAATATCATTGAAGAGCGTTCCGCCCAGGACTTTGTTCATGAGCTGAAGCCCGCGGCAGATCCCAAAAACCGGTTTTTTGTGTTCCAGGGAAGTCAAAAAAAGAGCCGCCTCCCAAAAATCGCGGTCCCGATCCATCTCTCGGACGTGATCAAAGCCGTCCTCATCTTCCAAAAGGACATCACCGCCTCCAGATAAAAGAAGGCCGCCAGCCCTTTCCATGACTGCCTCTGCTAGCGGCTTGAGAGGCTCAATAGACCGAGGCGAAGGTTGAGGCCACCCCCGCCCCTCATAATGGACCAACCCTGCCCCAGTAAAAGAGGCTGAAATCAACGGTATCCCGCCAGCCCGATAAACGGCCTCACAGTACTGATAGGAAACCCTGGCTTGGGCCAGGGTCAGAGAACCATCCCAATCGTTGGTAAAGCGCTCGGTAGCGGTCACAACAATGGTCGGCCACTTTAGGCTGCTCATTTAGCCTCCCTGATAAGACAAAAAATCAAATCATTTTCCGCTTAAATTCTTAAAAGCCATCCAGCCTGAAATTCATACCCAAAACGCAGGGCCAACCTAAGGCCGTTCTATTTTTCCGTTTTATTTTGTTTGAGCGATGGTCTTGGCGGCCGCAATAGAACCTCTGCCACTCCATCAAGCACCACTACCCCGTCCTGCTTGACTGCGCTCGTGCGCAGCTTGATTTTCTTGGCGGATTCATCCTTTTCCAAAACCTCAAGCTTTACAGTCACGCTGTCCTGAGGATAGACCGGCCCCTTAAACTCAAGCTTTTGGCTCAGATAAATCGTCCCATGTCCGGGCAGCACCGTCCCCATCAGGGAGGCCTGAAGGGAAGCGGCGATCATGCCGTGAGCCACCCGGCGGCCAAAAAAGGTGTTAGCAGCATAAGTGTCATCAAGATGGACGGGATTGTCGTCACCGGTTACCTCAGCAAACTTTTCAATTAATTCGGAGGTAATAACAGTGGTCTTTTCAGCCGTCTGACCAATAGTTATCTCATCAAAATTTCTCATTTTTTGGTATCTCCAGGTAATCCATCCACAATAAAAAAAGTCAGCGACCCCTTTATTTGATCAAGGTAAAGCTGATGCTTTCGGCCTTCGATGTCGATCTCAAAAATATCTCCGGGCACCATCAGCTTGGTCTCTCGGCGGCCGGTGGTACGGTGATGGACCCGGATTATGGCTTCCTGGTCAAGACTGTCGAGTTCGACCAAGGTTATCACGACCGCCCCGTCAAAGGCCCCTTTGTTTTCCGCCAGTTTGATGGTAAGTCTTTCGCCTTGGGCTTGGTCTCTCGGGACGGCCGAGGTCGGATTTGACGGCTGAACACACGGATTAGGTTCTGACGAGCCAACCGAGGCCTGCTGCTTGAGCACCAGGGCCTCCTCTTCCAGCAGGATCACTTTTTCCCTTAAGGAAATGTTCTCGGCCTCAAGACGGATCACTCTGGTCCTAACAGATTGGCGCCCGTGATCGTAGCTAAAATACCAAACCAGCAAACACAAAACCATCAAAGCGGCCAAGCGGACCAGACGCTCAATTTTTTTTCCATTGCGTCGGACCGGCCTGTCGGACCGAGGGGGATTATCTAATGGTAATGACACAAAATGAGGCTTTCATTAAATATTGGCCGACATATGGATCAGGGCGGCTACTCAGGTGATAGATTTTAAGCCGGAAAACATCTAGCCGACTCGGATTTGGGGAGTCTAAAAAAATAAAATGCGTAACCAATCGCCAAGGCGCTGGTTTTTGGCCATCTTAGTGGTATTAGTAATTTTAAAGGTCAGCTGGCCGCTGCGGCCAAGAACCGGTCCGGGCGGGAGGTTCGCTGGAGCAGTCTTTCTTAGATTCGGATTTAGTCGGTTGAAGCTGAGAAATACGTCCAGCCTGAGTCCAAGGCAGTCCAGAGAGCTGGCTCGGCTCAAAACAGTCATGGCCGGGACGGAGGCCTTGGGTCAATTCATAAAATTTCCCCAAGGAAACCCCTAGGCTTTACTAGGGAAGGAATTGGGGGTTGCTTTTTCTCAACCCTCGAATACTCATACCCATCGCCTCTCTGAACAATTTGGCAATAACTCCAAGATACAGTCTTGATTCCATCGGTAGTTTTTACATCAAAATATCCACTTTTCCTAACGGCAACCCGTCCCGTATATTTACCAGCATATTTTCCTTTCGGATTATCAACCTTAACAATGTCACCTGTCTGAAAACCATTGACTTGTTTTTGGCGCATACAATAACCTCTAGGGAAACCAAAGGAATTGACTAGGGTACGCAGGTATCGGCCTCGTCCCACAGCCTTAATACGCAAGACTTGCATGTTGACTCCAGCAACAGAGTCGACATCCCCTACACAGAGTGCATCAAAGGCATGAGTTTTAGGTAGTCCTAGCCTCGTTCTATTGTATTTGGTCCGTCCTCCACTCCAAGCGGAAACTGGAAGGCCGAAATCTTTGAGGCTGTTTAAAATCGCCCAGCGAGTAGCATTGACGGCAGCAACATTCTTTAACGGCCTCTTGGTCTGAGTTAAAATCTTTTTAGCGAGATCTGGTTTATCCTTAAGGTAAACATTTAGCTCCTTGTTTCCCTTGGCAGCGTTACATTTGGCGCAAGCAAGAGTCAAATTTGAGATTCTGTCGCTTCCGCCATTAGACCTGGCCTGAATATGTTCAATTTGGAGAGGGGTATTTTCCGCCCCACAATAGGCACACTTCCGGCCCCATTTTTCTAAAAGATACTCTTTAGCCTCGTAGCCAGCGAGGGTTCCCTGCTGGTATTGAACACCGAAAATTTCAGGATTCTCCATCTGTTGCGTATCGAACCTGA
>JAISWF010000268.1 GCA_031271165.1 Deltaproteobacteria bacterium | reverse complement strand
GGGGACTAGCCCTTTTAGAGTTTGAACTCGCCAACCCACAGTCAACCGCTTGACTGTGTACTAGCCCTTTTAGAGTTTGAACTCGCCAACCCACAGTCAACCGCTTGACTGTGTACTAGGTATATGCGCCTTTCCACGGCGCACTAAAAATAGGCTATAAAATAAGGGCCCAACTTTCAAAAAAGTGATAAAATCCAAGCTGCGATGGCCGATGATAGGCTTTTCGTGGGCCAAGATTTTGGCCGGCAATTATGGGCCCAGTTCCGAGTGGTTCTGGACTGAAATTTCGGGTCGCAGCCATACTGAGCTGGAAAAGACTGGCCGTGATGGACCTTATTTCCGGCGCTTGTGATCTGCGGCAATGTTTTTAGAGCAAAAAAGCCGCTCTGCTTGCCTCTGGGCCGAACATGGACCCGTATTGGGCTCAAGATTTATGATTAACGCAGCCAGCTGGCGATGGCATCTTTGATTGGGGCCATCTTTGATTGGGCTTATTGAGACATCTTATTTATTAATTTTTTCAACATCATATCTCTTAAGATGGCTCAAGAGTTCTTTAAAGCGGCTTTTTTCACTTCAACTAATCTGTCTTTAGCCAGTAAGAACCCAAAATTGGCTGACTTTTCGAGCCAAAAGATCGCCTTGTCTTGGTCAAATGTGAAAAGATCAGGTGATGCGTAAAGCTCAGCCAACATGTACATGCCGACTGACTTCTCACCGCAGCCCACTTTTTCGAACCAATAATTCGCTTCAGCCTCGTTGGCTGGGACTCCGTCACCAAAGTAATACTTTTCAGCCAGGATCGTTTGAGCCGTTCCAACGTCCTTTTGGGCAGCTATCTTTAAATGTTTAAGGGCTTTGGCTTGGTCAGCGGCTACTCCCTGACCCCTTTCATATTTAAGGGCCAAAAAAAAATGGGCCTCGTTTAGGCCTTGTTTAGCCGCATTTCTGAATAATTTAAACGCTTTGGCCTGAATTTCTGGATCTTGTTTTTTGCCTTCATAAAACTTCCCCAAGGACAAGTTAGCCATGGGGTCATTTTGACGGGCCGCTTTTTTGTACCAATATTCCGATTTACATTGGTCAACCGAAACTCCCACGCCGCTTTCATATTTGGCTCCCAGCATCAACTGAGCGAAGACTTCGCCTTGCCGGGCCGCTTTTTTGTACCAATAAATCGCTTTGGCCTGGTTTTCGGGGAGTCCCTCGCCAAAATCATACCCTTTGGCCAAAAAAAACTGAGCTCTGGACTGGCCTTGCCGGGCCGCTTTTTTGTACCAATAAAACGCTTTGGTCTGGTTTTCTGGGAGTCCCTCTCCAAGCTCATACTTTTGGCCCAAAAAAAGCTGAGCATTGGGCTGGCCTTGTCGGGCCGCTTTTTTGAACATCCGAGCCGCTTTGGCGTGGTCAACTGAAACCCCACGGCCACAATCATACATAATCCCCAAGGCCACCTGAGCCTCAGTTAGGTCTTGACGAGCCGCTTGTTGGTACCAATAAAACGCTTTGGCCTGGTTTACCGGGACCCCCTCACCAAGGGCATACTTTTTGGCCAAAAACGATTGCGCATAGGACAAGCCATTACGAGCCGCTTTTTTATACCACTGAACTGAGGCAGCGTGGTTAACTGAAACTACTTGACCGCGTTCATAGATATGACCGAGGTGAAACTGCGCATCAGGGTGGCCTTGACGGCCAGCTTTTTTAAACCAATGAAACGCTTTAACTGGATCGGCTTCTACTCCTTCACCAGTCTCATACATCTCCCCAACGGCCACCTGAGCATCCGCTTGATTTCCCTTAGCCGCCAGCTTATACAACTTGAATGCTTCAGTTAGGTTGAGCTCAACACCGTTACCTTCACTGTAAAGCGTAGCCAGATTATATTGGGCGTCTGGCAGTCCTTGCTCGGCCGCCTTTCGGAATAATTTGATTGCCTTGGCCTTATCTACAGCGACAGTATTGCCGGTAAAGTACAGCATGGCCAGGGCGTCCATAGCTTTGGCCAGTCCCTGATCGGCCGCCTTTTTGAACCATTCGGACGCCTTGGCTCTTTCAGATTCAAAGGCATCAATGAGTAAGTATGCATAACCCAAATAGTACTGAGCATGAGCATCGCCACTCTCAGCCTTCTTTTTCATACTCTTGAACCGGTCATCATTTTTCAAATCGAAGCTGAGGCTTTGGCTGGAAGTTTTTTTCATAACCAACCTCAATTAAGCGGCCGCCAAACCTGACCGGTCCGACTTTGGAAAAATAACGAATGGGGAAGTTTTATCATCAAAAACTCCTTTTTTTCTTTCAGCTAATCTTTTTCTGGCCACCGGCACAACCTCAAAACCGCAGCTTCCATGATGAGTTAACCCTTAAGACCGCCACCTGACTTCGGATGAGTAAAAACCTCCAGAAGAGCCGCCGAAAAGAGGCCATAAATAATTCAGCCATTAAACCAGGCCGGCGGCTCAAAACCCAAGCGGCTTTGGCTGGGTCGTTGAAATGCTTGCCAGTGACAAAATTGACCTAATTCGGCACTTTAATATCGGCCAACTTGAGGGCAAATATTGATTCAAATTCGAAAGCCGAGCAATCCTCAGCGGCCGGACATTAATGCCCTTCGAGCTCGTCTTTTAACCGACAGGACTCAATTTGCACGAAAGACTGTTTTGGACTCTCTTATTGCGGCTGCCTTTGTGAGGCGGCAGGCTCAGATTTAAATTATTGTCTTTGGTCAGCTTTTTGAAAAACAGGGGGCCAACTGGGGTGCTAATAAAGGCCCTTTGGGGGCCTAAAAAGATCTTTTTGGAGCCGATCAGCCTGGGTATGGTGCTGCTTTTTGCTTTCTCCAGCGATAAAATTGCCTCGGCCGCACTGTCAGCTGCATCCAAATCATTGGCTGATGCTCCTTTAATGAGCTATATTATCAGATCAGCCCGGGCCATATAAAGTTCTCTATCATTTGACTAGATATTTAACTTGAGGCCCCACTCATAACCAAGATATTATCAGAGCAGGTGAGGCCGGTCAATCAACCGCCCAGCCTGTTGCCTGGAACAAACCAGAGCGGCCAAAGTCTTGAGTCTTACGCTTGACGCCTCAACGACTCACCATCACCTCAACTACTCAAAAATCTCACCAGTGCGATGGCCAGCATTTCGTAAACAATTTTAGCCAGACCCGTCATTGTCTGTTATCGACGGCCAGTACTTTAATGGCCAAAGAGGCATCTGACTGCCTGGCTCTGACCACCCGGCTGGCCATTTGGCCGGAAAAATTCATTTTTATTAGCAGATGACCGGAGTTGCCCACTTGGGCCTTATTAGCAAAAAGGCTCAGTTGTTTGATGGTTAAGGTGCCTGGGCCTTAGTCAACTTTTTCCGTCAATTTTTTCCGGCAGCTTTTTCCCGCCCATTGGCTAAAAGAAAGATGAACTAATCTGGCCAATACCGCCCCTCACCAGGATGATTGAGTCTGACCTTACTAAAGGCTATGATGCTATGAGGCTCGAATGTTCTGCATCATCCAGGCGAATTTCCGTCCTGGAGAAGCTCCGCTCCGGTCAAAGATACCGTCTTGACCCTCTTTGGCGGCCGGCAAGCCGCTAAGCCTCCAAGGTCAAAAACCTTAAAAACAGGCAAGTTAGCGCCCTGAGTACCTCAGTCTGGTGCCTTTAAGGCAGTACTCAACCAAGCCATTGGGCCTTAGCGGTCCTGAAGATCGACCAGTTACCAAAAAAGAGCGTCTGAGGCAGATGATTAAAGGGCTCCAGCCTGGGCTGAACACTGCTGGCCAAGATGAGTGTAATAACTGATAATAGCTGGACTGGAAATTGGCGGGCAGTTAGGGAGTCAAATCTGGTCTGGAGGCTGGATAAATAATATGACCAATAACCAAAATATTAACCAAAGCATTAGCCAAAAAATAGCTGGCCTTAACCCTTAGTCGAAGCCGCCAAAGGCGGGGCGGTAACCATATACTCAATCAAATTAGCCTTGATTCTTTTATTGCCAGTCCCCAATGGTCCCAATAAATCCAATGAATCAATTAAACACTCCAAGGCCGCCTCTGGGCTTCCCTGGTTGATACCTTGGTATCTAATGCCGGGTACCTGGTTACCTTGATACCTTGGTTCAAAATTAAGGCCGTCTTAATCGTTAGACCCGCCCACCCGAACCGGTCCCCGATGGACAAAGGCCCAATGGCGCTTACCTCAAATCAGTCCCCAATCAGCCCAAGTCCATGGCCAGACAAAGTCGGCAATAGAGCCCGTCAAAAACTCTGGGCAGTTCCAAACTCTAGCCAGTCCCAAACCGGCCGGTCCAATGCTCTGGCCCGTTCCAAACTTGGCCCGTCCAAAACTCTGGGCCAGTCCAAAACCCTGGCCCATCAAAACTTTGGGGGGAGTACCAACGGCTGACGCACTAAAAGCACTTGGTGAAAGGCCCTAAGGACTTAACTATTCACCTTCAGCTGCGGCCTTAGGTTCTCCTGAAGAGGCTTTAGTCAGGGTCGCCTGATAGAAATGTTTCGACAGTCTGGCAATCCGTCGGGCGGCGTTCCGGGGATGGATAACGCCCTTGGAAGAGGCCTTGTGCAGGGTGCTCATGGCTTTTTTCAAGGCGTCAGCGGCCGGCGTTTCATCGCCATTGGTGGCGGCCCGGGCCTGCTTGACGGCATTTTTAACTTTTGTTTTCATCATGCGGTTGCGAGAGTTTCTAACTTCGCTCTGCCGGGCCCTTTTGAGAGCCGATTTATGATTGGCCAAGTTTGTCTCCTTGTGCTAAAGTGCTTAGGACGCTCAGCTCCTGTGACCAGACCGAACCGGCTGGAATCCGGGGCTATAAACTTGAAAAAATACCAAAGCGGTCCCGTTTTGTCAACAGAAAATAAAGAAACCCAGACTGAGCCTGAATCACCCAGTAAGATCCCTTCAGAGTCGGCGGCTTCCGGCCCCCAGGGAAGCGGCCTCCAACCATCTGGTCTCCCGCAACCAGCCCCCCAAGAAAGCAGCCTCCTAGAGTCAGCTCAAGATTGCTCTCCAGAACCAGCCTCTTATTGCAAATCCGAAAGCCAGCCCGCCTCCCAAACTCCTTCCGCCAAATCAGGGATAATCCGCAGTGCCTCGGTGGTTGGGCTGGGCACCTTGATGTCGCGGATAGTCGGCCTGGTCCGCGATCAGGTTACGGCCTATTATTTCGGAGCCGGACCGATCGCCGACGCCTTTTTCGTGGCCTTCCGCATTCCCAACTTCCTGCGCCGTCTCCTGGCCGAGGGAGCCCTGACTCCGGCCTTTATTCCGGTCTTCGCTCAAAGACTAAAAAATCAGGGTATTTCCGGGGCGGCCAATCTTTATAAAGGGACTTTCGGACTATTAGGCTTGTTCTTAATTGGCCTGACCGCCTTGGGCATCCTGACTGCGCCTTCCATCGTGACCGCCCTGGCCCCTGGTTTTCGGGACAATCCCGATCAATTCCGGCTGACCGTAACTCTGACCAGGGTTTTGTTTCCTTATATCCTTCTGATGTCTCTGACGGCGCTGGCCATGGGGGCCTTAAACTCTCTGGGTCGTTTTACCATCCCTGCTTTAGGCCCGGTCGCCTTAAATGTCTCCATGATCCTCGGAGCCATAGCCATCAGCCCCCGGCTGGATAAGCCAATCATGGGTCTGGCCGCCGGCGCCTTACTGGGCGGAGTTCTTCAGCTGGCCATCCAGCTACCGCTTTTAAAGAAAGCCGGGCCTTTTTTGGGACTGGGTCTGGGCCTGCGGGATCCCGACGTCTGGCGGATGATAAAACTCATGGTCCCGGCGGCCTTAGGCGGCGCCGCCTACCAGATCTCGGTTTTGATCAACACCCAGCTGGTATCGTTTCTGCCCGAAGGCAGTGTTTCCTGGCTCTATTACGCCGATCGATTGATGCAGTTTCCTTTGGGGATCTTTTCCATCGCCCTGGCCACGGCGGTTTTGCCGGCCCTGGCCCGACAGACCGCCTCCGGTGATGAAGCGGGCTTTAAAAAGACTTTGAGCGATACCGTCGGCCTTCAATTTTTCATCACCATTCCGGCCATGGTTGGGCTGATAGTCATGAGCCAGCCCTTGGTGGAGCTCCTCTTTCAGCGGGGTCACTTTGACCCGGCCAGCTCGGCCGCTACCGCCAGGGCCCTGTGGGCCTACGTCATTGGTCTTCCTTTTCTGTCAGGGGTCAGCCTTTTGGCCAGGGCTTTTTACAGCCTCTCCAACACCAAAACCCCGGCCTTGGTCGCCACCGTCTGCTTAGCCCTAGGTCTGGTTTCGGCGGTGATCTTGATGCGCCCGCTCCAGCACGTCGGCCTGGCCTTGGCCAGCTCGCTGACCAGCATTATCAACTTTGTCTGGCTGGCCGGTCTGTTGAAAAAGCAGCAATATCTCCTCTTGACCCCCATGATCACCGAAATCCTGCGCTATAGTCTCTGGGCTCTGATCATGGGCGCCGTCTTGTGGCCCTTTTACTCCAGCCCGGCCGTTAGCGCCTGGGACCGGCTCTGGTCCATCGCCTCCGGGCTGATAATTGGCCCGGGAATCTACTTTGGACTGGCTCTGGCCTTCCGTTGCCCTCACCTGGCTCCCCTGAAAAAAGCCTGGGGCCGCCTCAAGACCAAAATCCGAGGCCGGGCCTAGGAGCCGGGTTGGGCATACCTGCCATATCCTTGACTGTCATTAACCTTGAGAATTATCCTTAATTTCCCCTTCCGGCCCCGGAGGATTGTGGTTTTGTTTTTGGAGAAGCAGTAAATACTTGGAAAGGGTATATCCGCCATGGTACCAGCACAGGGCCCAGCCGACCGACCCCTCCAAAAACCCCAGCCGCTGAACTGCCATTTTAAAGAAGGCTGCTGCTGCGTGGAGGACGGCTGAAAGAGCGGTAGTCCGGCGGCCATTTTGAAATTCTTCCTCGGCCCAAAGACGGGCGTAGCCGACAAATTTATCCAAATATCGATTCCAGTCGCCGTAGGTGTGATGCTCCAAAAATCCTTCAAGTTTTTCTATTGGTAAATCCGTTTCCGGACTTTCATGGACCGCCCGCTCCCATTTGACCCGGCCCCTGGGAAACAGCCTGGTCACCCGGTCGGGAGCCAGATGCCCAAAGCGGTGCCGGCGTCCGAAGGCGTAGTTGACACGTCTGATGCTCCCGGCGGCTGGCTGGGGCCGGCTGACAAACTTTTCGACCGAACTGCGCAAAGCCGGAGTAAAGCGCTCATCGGCGTCCAGAAAAAAAATCCAGTCAGCATCGGTTTTGGTCAAGGCAAAGTTACGCTGCTCAGCAAAGCTGTCCAGAGACCGATAGTGGACCTGCGCTCCCTGGGCCTGGGCTAAAGCCACGGTCCGATCGGTTGAGCCGTCATCAATAACCACGGCCCGTCCCAGTCCTCGAAAACTCCTCAGACAGTCGGTTATATTTTTTTCTTCGTTTTTGGTCAGAACTACGACGTCTAAATTCATGGAAATCCCCGGTTGTAATGGTTGACCAGAGCGGTGAGTGAAGGTAACTTGGCCGCCAGCCTAAACTCCGGCCGCCGCCCTTTATGGTCTTTTGGAGCAGCTAAAAACTTGGGCACCTTGGGCGGTTGACGCCGCCTGATTTTTGAGATATCACTGCCTCAGTCAATTTGGCTTTTTTCTGGCATTTTTTCAAGTACCTTCATTAGGCTTTTTTGTACCAACTTCTTTTCGCCGGCGCCTGACTTCGGCCGCCTTAAACGAGCCCCAGACCATGAGCATTTTGAAAAGAGATAATTTTAAAAGATACTTTACAATTTACGGCCCAAAGTTCGGTCCCTTCTGCCTCGGGGCCATGGTCCTGACCGGGCCCTTTGCCAGAGGCTTGGTCAACACTTTTTTCGCCCTGCTCCTGGCCTGGGGTCTGGGCTGGGCCGTAGCCCGAGGCGGCCGGCCTTTTTCCCAAGGCCCGCCCCTCCCCAAGCTCTGGCTCAAAGGAGCCTTGGTTTTTACCATCTGTTACCTGGCGGCCTCAGCTGCCAGCAGCGCTCCTTTGATCAGCCTCTTTTACACCACTGAATCGGTCTACCTTATTTTGACCTTGCCTATGGTCTGGCTGGCCCTCAACCAATGCCCCAACCTGGTGCGGCACCTGCCAGTCCTTTACGCCCTGGGGCTGATAGTAATGGCCGTCATGCTCTTGATGGAGGCCGGCTGGTGCCTCAGCTGCATCAGAGCCAAAGCCCACCTGGGCATAATCGAGCTGGGAGCCGTTTTAGGGCAACTGCCACCGATCATGATTGGAGCCCTGATTGTGGCCAATCAAAAAAAACGAACCGGCCGGACGGTTATTTTTTGGCTGGCCCTGGCGGCCTCATTGGTGGGCCTGCGCATCAACTGCTCGCGTCTGGGCCTGATTGCTGCCCCTCTCCTGTCAATGATGATCTTGGCGGTCAACTGGAAGGGTTTGAGCCGGCGGGCGAAACTGATCGTGGTTATAGTGATGATTGCGGCTGGGGCCTTGCTCGCCACCGACCAGACCACCGTCGGTCGATTCCAGGAGATGGCCATCGCCCAAGGCAACGCCAACAATGATCTGCGCAAAACCTTCTGGCGCAATGGGGTGGAACAATTTTGGGCTCACCCCATCTTGGGCCACGGCCCCGGAGCCATCCCCAGCCCAGCCATTGAAAAAATCCCTCAGCAACCTGACGGTACTCCGGCCTGGAAAAGGACCCGATTTTATCATGCTCACCAGGTCTTTATCACCGTCTTAGCCGAAAGCGGCTTAATCGGGTTTTTCGGTTTTATGTTCCTCCATCTGGCCCCGCTGATAATAATCCGCCGCCATCTGACCAGTTCGGATCCGGATGTTTTTTTCTGGAGCTGGTCGGCCGTAGCGGTGACCGGACAATTTGCCTTAAACGGCCTAACCGATCACAACTTTACCATCAAAGCCCCAATGATCATATACTATACTGTAATCGCCGTCGCCCTGTGGCTGCCGGCCCATCGCCAAATCACCGCCTCAAGGGGTGAGCCCAAAGTTTAAGTCGGATCTCCTTTAGCCTTTGGCCACCGTTAAGGAATCATCTGGCGAAACTTTTCGGCCTCCCCCGGGAGCATCCCATAGGTATGCTCTGCGGCGGGAAATTGACCATCTTTAACGTCCCGAACGTATTCGGCGATGGCTTTGGTGATAATTTCAGCAACGTTAGCGTATTTTTTTACAAATTTTGGGGTGAAAGCCTGGAATTGGCCGATGATGTCGCTCAATATCAAGACCTGACCGTCGCAAGCACCTCCGCCTCCGATGCCGAGAACCGGAATCGACAAGGTCCGATGAATGGCCTCGGTCACCTCCGGCGGGACGGCCTCCACCAACAAAAGCTTGGCGCCAGCTTTTTCAATGGCCCAAGCGTCTTCCAAAATCAGTTTGGCGGCCTCGGCCGTCCGGCCCTGGGCTTTGTGCCCCCCCAGCTGACCGGATGACTGAGGGGTTAAACCAATATGACCACACACGGCTATGCCGGCCTCGCTGATGGCTTTAACCCGATTAGCAACTCTGACCCCGCCCTCAAGCTTGACGGCGTCAGCATCGGCTTTTTTAAGGAACATCCCGGCGTTGTAGACCGCCTCGGCCTCGGAAGTCTGGTAACTTAAAAAAGGCAGATCCCCCACCAGATAGACGTCCGGGGCTCCGCGCCGGACGGCCTCAGCATGACCCAAACACTGCTCCATGGTTACGGCCGCCGTCCCGTTATAGCCGTAAACGCACATGCCCAGGCTGTCACCAACCAAGATCATGTCCAGACCTGCGGCCTGCCCGAATTGGGCGCTAGGGTAATCGTAGAGGGTCAGCCAGGCGATTTTCTCGCCTTTGGCTTTCATTTGGTAAAGATCGTAAAGAGACTTTCTGGACATTTGATTGACCGCCTTGGTTGAATATGGGTTGAATTATAGCTTAGTGGGTGAAAAAAATACCTTGGGGATAACTATGCTCAACCGGTAAAAACCCTCAAAATCCTGAAATCTTAAAATTTTTATAGTAATTTCATGATGTTAAAAATGGTGAAATCGCTAACATGGGTTTTTACCAATCGATCATTAATAAGCCCAGAGAGCCTTTTCTCATTGCCGGGCTTCTTAAGTGGAGCAGTCCAATTAAACAGCCTACCGTAATTTGGTCTTAATTATCTCATTTAACGTCTCTATAGCACTAATTTACGTTTAATATTATAGCACAAGCCAGGTTAATAGTCAATATGGATTTAGTAAATATTGATCTATCTAAGAAATTATTTGGAAAATTAAAATAAAAAATCAGTTCGAAATGTTTAATAAATTGTCGATCTTAACCCAGGCCCTCGGGGACTTTTTACCGAACGATCATTTTAGAGTGTAACGGTTAGTAGCGACAACGGCGGAGTCGGCCTTATCCAATCAGGGCTGGGCGATAAGAGGAGACCGGAATTTGTTGGTCCTCTTGGCTCATTATTATGTCCAAACTTCGGCCTGAATTCAACGTCAAAACCGATGCCTCGCCTGCACCGCACTGCACTTAAAATTATCCACCTAGCCCAACCCGCATCAACTTACAAGCGGCCTGAACAT
>JAISWF010000223.1 GCA_031271165.1 Deltaproteobacteria bacterium | reverse complement strand
TTGAGATGCTTATATGTTGTTTGTTGATTTTTTCTGCTTTAATGGCCAAAGATGCACATGTTTACTCAGGCCTAAAATTTGGTAATTTCGCCCTGTACTCATCATACACAACCAGTTGTTATCAGCCTGGATAAAGAAAAAGAAAGACCTATTGGTTCGCTCATTGGGGCTTTGGCTGACGAAAATCTCAAAAATATCGCCGGCCCTAAGATTTAATTAGGCCGGCCTAAAAAACGGGGAGGTTTTGTCAATGGTGAGACGTGGTTACTGCTGCGTTGAAGGCTATGGCCGGCGACAATGATCAGATAAGAACCGCTGGGTGTTAGTTGGAGGGACAAAGTAAGTCTTAAGAGAAATGATAACTGCGCATTTCGGCGGAGGTTGGGGCCGACACTTACTTCGGCCTAGATCTTGTAAGCCCAGCTGATTGGCCGAGCTGCTTTCCTGGGGATTTCTAAATTATGTGATCGTAAGGTCCTTCAGCTTTGGCGGCTGGTTCTATATTTTTTGGAGTAAAAAATCCGACGCCGTCCGATAAGTGGTTTTCCAGAATCAAGACCCTGGTCAGCATATTCCATCAAATAATTAAATATCTTAATTTACTCAATCTCAAAAAAACCATTAAAGAAGCCGGTTCCGATAAACGGTACAAGTCATTCACCACTGAAATGCAGCTCAAGATCATGATTTACGCTCATATTGCAGGTACAGCGTCTTTGCGGGAGTTGGAGAATGGTTTCGAGCTTTTTCGCGGGGCCAGGCTATTTTAGGTCGGCTGTCACAAGGCCCAGGTCAGGACGGGCCCGATTTGTTGGACAGCTAAACCAGGAACCCCTAGCCAACTCTGTTTTAAGGAGATGAGTCCAATGAACACCATAAAACCGTTGCCCCGTAAATGTTTGACAATGTTAAGTACCCATCCAGGAACCGCCCTGGGTGGTCGTCCCAGGGCCTTTTTTCTTGGCCAGCACCCGGGAGAGTTGGTGTAAGGGGGGCTAGTATTTCAAATCGCCCATTTTGGACGGGGAGAGGGGCATATTTCCTAGGGTTTAGCCTACCCAACCCCCAGTCTGGCGATTTTCTTGGACGGCTGTGAAAAAAAACAAAAAAATCCTTGCTTTTAAGCAATTATTTATGTAGAATACAAAACTAGAAGAGCTGTCTATCTTAAGAAATCTAATCCAAGCATTCCCCTGGTAGCGATTTACATTGCTACAAAGAGTTGATGAGCGGAGGTGGACGTTCCGCATGGCAGCTCTTCTTGTTTTTTATGGCCATATTTGAGTATATCGGTTGTCTTTTTTTAAGTTATCATCTGCTAGTGTTCCAGCAGTTTTTATCGTAGTTATTGTTTTACTGTTTCCATCTTCTGCAACTACTTCTCTTGCATCCACCTCGACCGCTACTTCGCTTTTGTCTCTAAACACATTCATTTTACTTTGGGTTTTTCTACGGTGCTGGGAAATACATAAAGAAAATTTTTCTTCCCTTTGTCCCACATTATGGCCTCCGGATGAGCCAACATGGTCCCCAAGTTAACCGCTTCCCCGTGCGTAATCGCCGCCCCCCGCTCTACCTTGTCCTCCCTCATTAGATGAGCCATCCGATAATCAGTCAGAATTATGTCCCCATTGCTTGGGGCATGCTCAAACACTTTTTCAAATTGTTTGAGCATCGCCTCATTAAGGGCACCTACCACTACTTGCCGCTTTCCCAGCTCCGGATTTTCTTTTTTGATCGCTATGAACATCTCATTCAGGGTCGGTCTTGGCGGCCTGGGCCACAAAGTCAGCAGAAGCGATCTGGGCGGCCAGTTCTACGTTAATATTCTGGAGACTATGACCTAAGACTTTGCTGGCGTGTACCTCTATCCCAACCTTTCCTGTGTTGTAATCAAAAGCCGGGTCAATTCCCTGGCTGGCCTCCATGATTTCCCCATTGCGCATGTCCTCCCTTTGTACCTTCCCGCTGTACAGAATCTTTGCGCTATCCGAAACCTGCTACCAGTAGCGTTTCAAATTTTGAGGCTTTGTTAGTGGCCATTGGCAATATCGGTCGTCTTAGAAGCCTCAATTGCACCGCCAGATGGGAACAGTTTTAGCCGATCAACTCAAACTTGACCCTAACGAAATTACATCTGGCGATGACAGTCATTTTCGCTTGGCCAAGAGTTGACGCCTGGAAGGGTTTGATTAAAACTTGGTCGTGGTGAGGTGTTGGGCGGAGAGGAGTGCTGAAAACCTCGGGTGCGTTTTCAATATTTTGAAGTATCAGTTCACGGGGGTGACAAACCACTATGATAGGGGATCAGATTGCGAGATCTCCCCACCTATCTTTCTTGGTTCAAAGCTCACTGTTAACCCCGATCATAACACCAATTGGGCTCAATATATACGTCCGCTAGGCCAGCACTGAGCTTGATTATGAGTATCCACTCTTGAGTCGGCCTGTAAATCTTTCCAAGCATGCATAACTCAATAATGCGGTGGCCAGGGAAGAAGTCACTGCCTTTCCGGCCGCAGTCATATGCCATATGAAGAAACTTGGAGAATGCAAGTGTCTTAGAATAATGCACAATAACGCAAACAGTCAGTAGCGCTAGTTTTTCAATAAAGTTAGCCTTTGGGTAGGCCATTAATCTTATAAGTCTTTAAAAAAAACCCGGTCTTCCGTGAGGAGGACCAGGTTTTTCATGAAGGCTGGTATAACCATGGTAATCAGGAGAATGTCTTATTGTTTTGTACTATTTACAATACTATAACCTGTTTATGTAAAGACTTAAACCATTGATTTACTGGCCGTTGACCTGGGAGCCGACTGGAATATTTTTCGTTCAATGGGCGGGCCAAATTCAACCAAGCCCGAGGCCGTATTAAGTGTTTTTGGAGTCGGTTACTTGTAATAATGGGCTAGTCATTGGTACTTTCCTCAATGCTTTCTGACGGTCTTTGCTCCTCTTTCATAAATTCCACCAACACCTCTGTCCTCCCGCCGACCACCAAGGCGACCTTGTATATGTCATGGCCTTCTTCCCAATAGGCTTTGGTATAATTTTTATCATCAATCTGTTTCATGGCCTCCTTGGCCTTGACCTTCATCTTCTTTAGCAGCTCAAGCTTTTTTTTGGAATCATTGACCGTTGTTTGACTGTCCTGGGAGATGTCATAACTAGCCGGGCAGTATTTGATCTCAATGACAAAAATGGTCCCATCCGGCGCCGTAATTTTGGCGTCATACCTTCCGTCTCCTACGGAAACCTCCGTCTTAATGTTGGCATCGGCCAAAAACATGGCCGCTTGAAAGAGCGAATGATAATAGGCTTCAGCGGGCACATGAATATTATATGGGAACTCGGCCAGAAAACTCCCGAAGGCGTTTTCAAAGCCCTCGGCATCTAATTGGATTAGCGAGCTGAGCATGCTACAAGCATTGCGCCAGACCCCCAAAGGATCCTGAATGGGCTTCAGTGATAACAGAAGCGGGATAAGACCGGACCTGACCTCTAGATTTGGGATTTTTAAAAAAAATTTAGCAGTGCCCGATGATTTTTCGACTCTATCTACGGTGAGATAGCCACTTTGGAAGAGCACTGGAATCTGGTCTAAGTCCTTTCCAAGTTCTATGGCGTTAAGTGATTCAGTGATGGATTGGTCGGATTTAAACGTTGTAAAATCGATCAGATTGTTTTTGATGAGGCCCGCCAGAAAACTAGCGACCCCGCCCGTTTGGGTCCAGTAGTCACCGAAAAGGTTTTTCTTAAAAGCAAACAGGATAGACCAGGGATTGAAAATTTTCGTTTGGCCGTCCCAAGTATAGCA
>JAISWF010000194.1 GCA_031271165.1 Deltaproteobacteria bacterium | reverse complement strand
CCCGGGGGGTACCCCCCGGGCAGGCTTGGCACCCCTCTTCACCTCCCAAAGCAGCGGCCCACCTATACGACAAAATCGCTGGGCCGAAAAATACGACAAATCCGAAAAGCCACAACAATGGCCCATTAAGGCCAAAAAAAAGCTCCCCTCATTGAGGGAAGCCTTTATAATCCAGGCTTAGGGCCAAAGCCTAAGCCAACCGGCCGTCTTAGCTCAGCCGCCCAGATCAGCCGGCTGCTTTTTGTGAAACTGGCTCAGATACCTTAGAAGACCAGTACCCGCCGGAATGAGCCGGCCCATGATAACGTTCTCTTTGAGGCCGGCCAGATAGTCGACCTTTCCGGCCACCGCCGCTTCGGTCAAGACCTTGGTGGTCTCTTGGAAACTGGCCGCCGAGATGAAGCTCTCGGTGGAGAGCGAGGCTTTGGTGATACCCTGCAGAAGCGGCTCCCCCATCGCCGGGGTCTTGCCTTCGGCTATGACCTTCTCGTTGACCTCCTCGAACTTGAGCCTTTCGACCGATTCGCCCACCAAAAACTCGGTGTCCCCGGCCGACTTAACCCGGACCTTACGGAGCATCTGACGAACGATGACCTCAATGTGCTTGTCGTTGATCTTAACCCCCTGGAGACGGTAGACCTGCTGGACCTCATCGACCAGGTACTTGGCCAGATCCTTAACCCCCCGGATGGAGAGGATGTCGTGCGGGTTAGCGGCTCCGTCCATCAGGGCCTCGCCGGCCTTGATGTAGTCGCCCTCGTGGACGGTGACGTGCTTACCTTTGGGGATTAGATATTCCTTGGCATCACCGACCTCAGGAGTGATGGCGATGCGGCGCTTGCCTTTGTTGGGGCGGCCAAAGGAAACCAAACCGTCGATCTCGCTGATAACAGCCACTTCTTTGGGCTTGCGGACCTCAAACAGCTCGGCAACCCTGGGCAAACCACCGGTAATGTCCTTAGTTTTAGTGGTTTCCCTCGGAATCTTGGCCAAGGTGTCACCGGCGTTGACCAACTGCTTTTCCTCAACCATTAAAATGGCGTTAACCGGCAACTGGTAGACCGCTTGGGCCCCTTTGGAGTTTAACAAAATCTTGCCGTTTTGGTCCACCACCTTGATGCGGGGCCTAGTATCGGCTTGCTTGGACTCAACTACCACCTTTGAGGATTTACCGGTAACCGGGTCAACCTTCTCGGTCATGGTTTTCCCTTCCTCAACATCCTCGAAGATGACATCACCAGTGACCTCGGTCAGGATGGGGCGGGTATAAGGATCCCACTCAACAAACTCGCCGCTGGAAGTGCTCAGGCTGAAGTCTCGCGAAAGCCGTAAGACTTCGTCGGCTTGTTTGAGCTCATACTCAGCCAGGAGCTTGTGGGAATACGAGAGCCCCTCCAACAAAGCCGGCCAGAACTTGGCCAGTTCGCTCAGGCCATTGCCCTTGGAGGCATCGCGGATATAGCCTTTTTCATCCAAAAGCTCGTGCTCCTTGGCCCAAGCCTGGACCCGTTCCACCAAAGGTCTGGCCGTCCGGTAGGCTTCTCCAAGTGCTTCTTTGTCAGAGACGTTTTTGTCCAGCCTGGGAGCCAGGGTTTTGAGCTCATCAATATAGGGGGCCAAGTCTCCCTGGGTCAGGATTTTGACGTCAGCTTCCGGGAGAGCTTCCCGGGAGGTCCCGAGAGCCAGCTTCAGACGGGCCCCGTAAATAAGCTCGTGCTTTTCGCGGGGCTGACTCTTTTCGTCGCGAATAATCAGTTCGCCCTTGCGGCTCATGACCACCAGCTCGTCGGTGGAGGTCCTCACCAATCTGACCTCAGGGGAGAACTCCAAGCTGCCCTTGA
This sequence comes from Deltaproteobacteria bacterium, assembly GCA_031271165.1. Lineage (GTDB taxonomy): Bacteria > Desulfobacterota > Desulfarculia > Adiutricales > Adiutricaceae > JAISWF01. The sequence goes on along the minus strand of JAISWF010000194.1, from coordinate 11,938 downwards.
TCTCGGTGGAGATAACGTGGCGCTCAGCCCGTCGGGAAGCCGTACCTCCGATGTGGAAGGTTCTCATGGTCAGCTGGGTGCCGGGTTCGCCAATAGACTGGGCGGCGATGATTCCAATGGATTCGCCGATTTCCACCAGTTTCCCGTGGGCCAGGTCGCGACCGTAACATTTGGCGCAGACTCCCCGCTGAGCCCGGCAGGTCAGAACCGACCGGATTAGCAGCCGGTCGATACCGGCTTCTTCAATGGCCTTGGCCTCATCCTCGCCAATCTCTTCTCCGGCTTTAACCAGGATGCTGTTGTCAATGGGTGAGAAAACATCAAAGAGCGCCGTGCGGCCCAAGATTCTCTCAGTCAAGGGTTGGATGACCTCGCCGGCCTCTCTTAGGGCCTCGATCTCAATGCCGTCGAGAGTCCCGCAATCTTTTTCCAAGATGATGCTGTCTTGGGCCACGTCCACCAGGCGCCGGGTCAAATAACCGGAGTTGGCGGTCTTAAGGGCGGTATCGGCCAGACCCTTGCGGGCGCCGTGGGTGGAGACGAAGTACTGAAGAACGGTGAGCCCCTCGCGAAAGTTAGCGGTGATGGGCTGCTCGATAATCTCACCGGTGGGCTTGGCCATCAGGCCGCGCATTCCGGCCAGCTGCCTCATCTGATCCTTGGAACCCCTGGCCCCGGAATCAGCCATCATGAAAATAGGATTAAAACCGGCAGCAATCCCGCCAAATCCAGTTTCCTGATTGGTCTTATCTTCAGTCTCGGAACCCTGGATCTCTTTCATCATCTCCGAGGCAACATCATCTGAGGCCCGAGTCCAGATATCGACCACCTTGTTGTATTTTTCGCCTTCGGTAATCAAACCGTCTTTATACTGGCTTTCAACATCGTCAATTTCCTTTTGGGCTTCAGCAATGATATGAGGCTTTTCCTTGGGAATGATCATGTTGGAAATGCACAGAGAGATTCCAGCCTTGGTGGCGAACTGGTAGCCAAAGTCCTTGAGGCGGTCGGCCAGGATGACCGTCTCCTTGGTGCCACAAACCCGATAGCAGTAGGCAATGAGGTTTCTCAGCTCGTTTTTCTTCATCACCTTGTTGATCACATCAAAGGAGACTTTGTCAGGCATGATCTCATAAAGCAGGACCCGGCCGCAGGTGGTCGCCACCCGATCTTTGTGGACCAGCGGCTCTTTGATATTCTTGAGATCGCTTTCTTTAAGCCGAACGATAATCTTGGCCTGAAGGTCGAGGGCTCCAGAGTCATAGGCCATGCGCACTTCGTCGGGTCCAGAAAAAATGCTGCCCTCGCCTTTGGCGTTCTTGCGTTCCTTGGTCATGTAGTACAGCCCAAGAACAATGTCCTGGCTGGGCACGATGACCGGGTCGCCGTTGGCTGGCGACAGGATGTTGTTGGTGCTCATCATCAGCACCCGGGCCTCGATCTGGCTCTCAATGGAGAGCGGCACATGGACGGCCATCTGGTCGCCGTCAAAGTCGGCGTTGAAAGCCGCACAAACCAAGGGATGAAGCTGGATGGCCTTGCCTTCAATCAAAATGGGCTCAAAGGCCTGGATGCCCAAACGGTGGAGGGTAGGAGCACGGTTAAGGAGGATGGGGTACTCCCGGACCACTTCCGAGAGAGTGTCCCAGACCTCACTGGTCTCTTTTTCGACGAGTTTTTTGGCCGCCTTGATGGTGGTAATCTGAGCTTTTTTCTCCAGCTGGTGGTAAATAAAGGGTTTAAAAAGCTCCAGAGCCATCTTTTTCGGCAGCCCGCACTGATGCAGCCGCAGATCGGGTCCGATGACGATAACCGAACGACCGGAGTAGTCGACCCGTTTGCCCAAAAGATTCTGGCGGAAACGGCCTTGCTTGCCCTTGAGCATGTCGGACAGCGATTTCAGAGGCCGCTTGTTGGGGCCGGTGATAGTTTTTCCCCGCCGCCCGTTGTCGAACAAAACATCAACGGCTTCCTGGAGCATGCGCTTTTCATTTTTGATGATGATGTCCGGAGCGCCGAGTTCCATGAGCCTCTTGAGGCGATTGTTGCGGTTGATGACCCGCCGATAAAGATCGTTGAGATCGGAAGTCGCAAACCGGCCGCCCTCCAAGGGCACCAAGGGCCGCAAATCCGGCGGCAGGACCGGGATGACATCCATGATCATCCAGGCGGGATCGTTGCCGCTGTCGCGAAAGGATTCGACGATCCTGAGCCTTTTGACCAGCTTCTTGCGCTTGGCCTCCGAGGAAGTGGACTCCAGCTCCTTACGCAGCTGGGAGGACAAAACCTCGGTGTCGATTGCCCGGATCATTTTTTGGACCGCTTCAGCCCCGATCCCGACTTCAAAAAAGTCCGGACCGTGATGGTCGATCTGGCGGCGATAATCCTCGTCACTAATGACCTGACCGGCCTCATAACCGCTGTTTTTAGGATCGATGACCATGTAGGCCTCAAAGTAGAGCACTTTCTCCATGTCTTTGAGGGTGATGTCCAAAAGGTTGCCGATCTTTGAAGGCAGGCTTTTTAAAAACCAGATGTGGGCGACGGGCGAGGCCAACTCAATATGGCCCATGCGCTCGCGCCTGACTTTGGCTTGGATAACCTCAACGCCGCATTTTTCGCAAATAACCCCGCGGTGTTTCATTCGCTTATATTTGCCGCAGTTACACTCGTAGTCCTTGGTCGGCCCAAAAATCTTGGCACAAAACAAACCGTCCCGTTCGGGCTTAAAGGTGCGGTAATTGATGGTCTCAGGCTTTTTTACCTCGCCGCGGCTCCATTCCTTGATCTTCTCGGGGCTGGCCAATGCAATGCGAACCCGGTTGAAGCTGATGGGATCCTTGGGCTTGGTAAAAAAGCTCATTATATCTTCCATCGGAAACCTCCCTCCCCTCGTTTGAGGGCTGTGGGCAGTAAATAACTATGTCTTACGCCTGCCCAGTCCGAAGAACAGGCGTTCTAAATATCTTCGATCTTAAGCCCCGGCCTCGGGAGCCGGCAGAGCTGGAGGAGCTGGGGACGCCGGCGGCCCAGAGACAACGGCGGCGGCGGCGGCCGGTTCGTCTTCAATCAGATCGATATCCAGCCCCAGTGACTGAAGTTCTTTGACCAACACGTTGAAGCTCTCGGGAAGTCCGGCCTCCAAAATGTTGTCACCCTTGACGATCTTTTCATACATGCGGGTTCGGCCGGTTACGTCGTCGCTTTTGACGGTCAAAAACTCCTGGAGGCTGTAAGCCGCACCATAAGCCTCCATAGCCCAGACCTCCATCTCGCCGAGTCTTTGGCCGCCGAACTGGGCCTTGCCGCCCAGGGGCTGCTGGGTGACCAGAGAGTATGGACCGATGGACCGGGCGTGAATCTTGTCGTCAACCAAGTGGTGGAGTTTGAGCATGTACATGACCCCGACGGTGACGTTATTTTCAAACCGCTCTCCAGTGCGGCCGTCACGCAGGATGGTCTGACCGATTTCCGGCAGGCCAGCCTGTTTCAGAATGTCGCGGATCTCATCTTCCTGGGCCCCGTCAAAGACCGGGGTGGCCATATGCAGACCCTTGCGGCTCTTGGCGGCGAGTTCTCTGAGTTCCTCGTCGCTGAGTCCTTCGCAGAAACGGCTATAGTCACGAGCTCCTAAGATATTTTGGAGCTTATTGCGGAGTTTTTCACTGTTAAACCCGTCAACAAGATCGGCAATCTGTTTGCCCAAGGCCTGACTGGCCCAGCCCAGGTGGGTCTCCAAGATCTGGCCGACGTTCATACGGCTGGGGACGCCCAAAGGATTTAAGACCAGATCAACCGGGGTGCCATCCTCAAAGAAAGGCATGTCCTCCTCCGGCAAAATCCGGCTGACCACGCCCTTGTTGCCGTGACGGCCAGCCATCTTGTCGCCCACGGAGAGTTTTCTCTTCATGGCCACGTAAACCTTGACCATCTTGATGACCCCGGGAGGCATCTCATCGCCCTTTTGGAGCTTGGACTTCTTTTTCTCAAAGATCAGGCGGATAATCTCGACTTGATCGAGAAAGTGGGAGACCAGGCGGTTGACTTCCTGCTCAATGGCCCCGGCCTTGTCTTCGACCAAACGGATTTTAAGCCAGGAGGCCGGCGAAAAAAGATCGACGTTCTCCTGTGTGATGACATCTTTCTTTTTGAGACTGGGCCCATTTTTCCCGCCATCGTTGACAGAGACGGCCAAAGTCTTACCCACCAAAAGCTCGGACAACCGGGCCTGAGTATTTTTGGTGATGATGGTGATCTCGTCTTCCTGATCCTTTAACAAGCGGTTGATCTCATCTTGCTCAATCTGAATACTGCGGGCGTCTTTTTCGGTGCCCTTGCGGTAAAAGACCCGGGCGTCGATGACCGTACCCTCCACCCCTGGCGGGACCCGCAAGGAAGTGTCTTTGACGTCGGAGGCCTTTTCACCAAAAATCGCCCTGAGCAGCTTTTCTTCCGGGGAAAGCTGGGTCTCCCCTTTGGGGGTGATACGGCCAACCAAAATGTTGCCAGTTTTAACGTCGGCCCCGATTCTGACGATGCCGGCCTCATCAAGGTTGGCCAGAGATTCTTCACCCAGGTTGGGAATGTCACGGGTGATCTCTTCGGGTCCAAGCTTGGTATCGCGGGCAACCGTATCGTAAACCTCAATATGGACGGAGGTAAAGATATCCTCTTTAACCAGGCGCTCGGAGACTAAAATTGAATCCTCAAAGTTGTAGCCGCCCCAACTCATAAAGGCCACCATGACGTTACGGCCCAGGGCCAATTCGCCCATCTCGGTGGCTGGCCCGTCGGCAATGACCTGACCTTTTTGGACTTTATCGCCCGGCAGGATAATGGGCCGCTGGTTAAAGCAGGTGCTCTGGTTGGAGCGCATGAACTTGTTGAGCTTATAGATTTTAATCCAGTCGCCGGCTTCGCTGGCTTCCGGGCTGGTGTAGCGCATTACTATCCGGGAGGCGTCGGCATCTTCAACCACCCCGTCATATTGGGCGACCACGGTCACCCCGCTGTCGCGGGCCACCACGTTTTCAATCCCAGTGCCGATCAGAGGCGCATCCGTCCGCAAAAGGGGCACGGCCTGGCGCTGCATGTTGGAGCCCATCAAGGCGCGGTTGGCGTCGTCGTGCTCCAGAAATGGAACCAGGGAAGCGGCCACCGACACCAACTGATTGGGGGAGACGTCCATGAGCTTGACTTCAGAGGCCGGGACCTGGACAAACTCACCGTTGATGTGACACGGAACATTGGCCTGCTGGAACTTGCCAGCCGGGTCGAGGCTGACGTTGGCCTGAGCTACCGGCAGGTTGGCTTCTTCCAAAGCTGTCAGGTATTCGACCTCAGCAGTGGCCACTCCGTTTTTGACCCGGCGGTATGGGGTCTCAATAAAGCCGTATTGGTTGACCCGGGCATAGGTCGACAGTGAGACAATCAGTCCGATGTTGGGTCCTTCAGGAGTCTCAATGGGACAAATGCGCCCGTAGTGGGTCGGATGGACGTCACGGACCTCAAACCCGGCCCGATCGCGGGTAAGACCACCCGGACCCAGGGCCGACAGACGCCGCTTGTGGGTGATTTCCGACAGCGGGTTGTTTTGATCCATGAACTGGCTCAGCTGGCTGGTCCCGAAAAATTCCTTGACCACCGCCGAAACTGGTTTGGAGTTGATCAAATCGTGGGGCATCATGGTCTCGACTTCCTGAAGACTCATGCGCTCCTTGATGGCCCTTTCCATGCGGACCAGGCCCACCCGGTATTGATTTTCCAAAAGCTCGCCCACGGCCCTGACCCGGCGGTTGCCAAGGTGATCGATGTCGTCAACCGGGCCGTCTGTATCCTTGAGCCGGACTAACTCCTTGACCGCCGCCAGGATGTCGATGGGCCTCAAGGTGTTGACGCTGGCTGGGGCGGCCTCGGGGCCGTTTTCCCCAAAGAGGCGCAGGTTCAGTTTGAGGCGGCCGACCGGCGACAGATCGTAGTGCTCGGGATTGAAAAACAAATTGTTGAAAAACAGTCTGGCCACTTCCACCGTCGGTGGCGTGGACGGCCGATTTTTCCGGTACAGATCCATGATGGCGTCTTGCTCCGAATCAAGGCGATCCATAAGGAGAGTATCGCGGAAAGAGGAGCTGACGTTGATTTTATCAATAAAAAGGAGCGAGACTTCCATCACCCCGGCCGCCAGCAGGCGGTTGTGGACATCTTGGGTAAAGGTCTCGTTTAAGCCTAAGATAACCTCACCGGTGTCAGCGTTGAAGACATCTTCGGCAGCGTAGCTGCCGTAGAAATCCTCGACATTGCAGCGGGTCTCAATTAAGCCCAGATCAGCCAGCCGGCGGGCGTGTTCGCGGGTATATTTTTTGCCTTTTCGGACAATGGTCTTATTGGTTTCAGGATGGACGACATCCTCAAAGGCCTTATGGCCAATAAGTAAAGTCGGGGAGACCGAACGGGTCACCGTTCCGTCTTGTTTAAACTTGAGCACCTCACGCTCGTAGAAAAAATTGAGCAGCTCCTGGGAACTGTAACCCAAGGCCTTGAGCAGAAGCGTCACCGGAAACTTGCGGCGGCGATCGATGCGGGCGTAAATAATGTCTTTGGGATCAAGCTCCAAATCCAGCCAGGAGCCGCGCATGGGGATGATCCTCGAAGAATAGAGGATCTTGCCGGAAGAATGGGTTTTGCCGCGATCGTGGTCAAAAAAGATACCCGGGCTACGGTGCAGCTGAGAGACGATGACCCGCTCAGAACCGTTGACAATGAAAGTCCCCTGGACGGTCATCAAGGGCAAGGTCCCAAAATAGATCTCCTGCTGCTTGATATCACGAATGTGCTTGGCTCCGGTCTCCTTGTCCTGGTCGTAAATTTCCAAGGCCACGGTGATTTTCAGCGGAGCTTCGTAGGTCATGCCCTTGGCCATACACTCGTCGACATCGTATTTAACCTCGTCGAAAGCGTAGGACAAAAACTTCAGATTAGCCAAACCGGCGAAATCTTCGATGGGGAAGACACTCTTGAAAACAGCCTGAAGCCCAAAGTCGCCCCTTTTCTCTGGCAGGGTGTCCTTTTGCAGGAATCGCTCATACGAGTAGCGCTGCATCTCGATGAGGTTGGGCATCTGGGTGACGTGTTGGGTTTTCCCAAAGTTTTTTCGAATACGCAGATTGTCGGCACCTAAAGACATTGGACCTCCTCGTCCCCCCGGTCAGCGGTAAAACTAACCGCAGGGTGTCTGGATTTGAGGCCTGGGGCGACCGCCCGAAGCTGAAAAGCTGTGGGGGACGGATTTCCCGGCGGCCGAACCGGGAACGTTTAGCCATAAGTTGCCACCTAAAACTCAAAAACCTGCCTGGGAATTGAGCCCCGACCTGTTAAAACTCTAGATGACTAACGACCGAAAAACCAAAAGACAAAATCGATCCTACCCATGCTGCCAAGGGCTCAGAATCGATCAGTGATGGTAAAACAAAAAGGATGAAATTTGACTTTCCGGGTTGCCTGTCCTTCCGCAGAAGGACGTTTTAAAGCTAACCATGGATGGCGGCTCTTTATTGCGGTTTAACCCCGGGGGCAAGACCACCCAGCCGGCCGGGGTGTGCTTGTCCGCCGGGCCCAGCCCGGCGGACAAATGGGAAAGGCAACAAAACTACTTGATCTCGACAGTGGCTCCAGCCTCTTCAAGCTGTTTTTTGTACTTCTCGGCGTCTTCCTTGGAGACCCCTTCCTTGACGGTCTGGGGGGCGCCTTCAACCAATTCTTTGGCCTCTTTGAGGCCTAAGGCGGTGATAACGCGGATCTCCTTGATGACGTTGATTTTCTTGTCGCCGATGTTGGTAAGAACAACCGAAAATTCGGTCTGCTCTTCGACCGGAGCGGCAGCCTCGGCCGGGGCAGCGCCAGCGGCAGCAATGGCCACCGGGGCAGCGGCGGAGACGCCAAAAGTATCCTCAAGCTCTTTGATAAATTCACTGAGCTCCAGGACGGTCAGGTTTTTAATGTATTCGATGGCTTCAGCTTTAGTAATGCTCATTTAATTTTCCTCCAGCCGGGACCAGTGCCCAGCGGTCAAATCTGATTAATCGGCTGCCTCCCATAAGCCCGGTCCGAGCCCGGGGCAGCGAAACAGTTGGCGTCAGGCCTGAGCGGCTTTTTGATCGCGAACGGCCGCCAAAGCATAGACCAGTTTCTGGGGCACAGCCGCCAGAACCCGGACCAGTCCGGTTGGGACCGCCTGCATCGTCCCCAAAAGGGACGACAAAAGCGCCTCCCTGGAGGGCAATGCGGCCAGAGACTTGACCTGAGTGGGATCGATCAGGCGGTCTTTTAAAATACCGCCTTTGATCACGAACTTGTCCTGCTCTTTGGAAAAATCCTGCAACACCTTGGCCAGGGCAACAGGATCGGCCAGGGTATAGCCGAGGGCGTTGTTTCCGGTCAAAAAGTTGTCCAACTTTTCGGTCGGCCTGCCTTGGGAGGCTAAGCGGACCAAAGTATTTTTGGTGACCTTAAACTCGCCGCCGCATTGCCGAATCCGGCGCCTTAGGCCACCGAGTGTTTCCATGGACAGCCCTTTGAAATCTGTGACAAAGACGGCCTGGGCTTGGTCAAAGGCTGTTCTAAGAGCCCCCACCACCGCTTCTTTTTTGAGTCGTTCCACTACTTGCGGTTCTCCTTTCTTAGGCGTTAGACCTGATCAAAACGATCCGGTCTTTTTCGGCCCAAAAAAGTGACGCTGAAGTCACGACCTCGACCGGCGCATCTGCTTAAGCCCTGAAAAGGGCGACCGGTTGTCTTTGGTCCGAAAATTTAGGCGGCCTGCGGAGGTCACCGCAGGCCATAAAAATGGTTTGCTCTAGGCCGCAGGGCCCGTTCATCGGGCCCCGGAGAGTTATTAATATCTTTTAGACCAAATAAGCCTTGAGATCTTTGACCAGCAAGGGATCGACTCTGAGCCCCGGCCCCATAGTAGTGGTCACCGAAATACCTCGGATATAGGTACCTTTACTGGTGGTCGGCTTAAGGCGCTGCACCTGATCAAGAAAAGAAGAAATGTTGGCCAGGAGTTTAGCCGGGGTAAAAGAGAGCTTGCCCATGGGAGCATGGACAATGCCATTTTTCTCCACCCTAAAATCTATTTTTCCGGCTTTAAGTTCCTTGACCGCAGTAGCCACATCAAAGGTAACCGTCCCCAATTTGGCGTTGGGCATAAGTCCCCGAGGGCCTAATATTTTTCCCAATTTACCGACTTGACCCATGATATCAGGGGTGGCTACGGATTTATCGAAATCAGTAAACCCGCCCAAAACCCTTTCCACCAGAGAGTCACCGCCGACAATATCGGCTCCGGCTTCTAAGGCCTCTTTTTCCTTTTCGCCTTTGGCGAAAACGGCTACCGTCACCGTCCGGCCGGTCCCGCTGGGCAGGGAAACCGTCCCGCGAACCATCTGGTCGGCGTGTCGGGGATCTACCCCTAAGCGAACGGCAATCTCGACGGTTTCGTCAAATTTGGCCCGCGGCAAATTCTGAAGGAGATCAACGGCCTCCTCGAAGGTGTACTTTTTAAGGCGATCGACCTGGCCCTGGGCTTCCCGGTACTTCTTGCTGGCGGACGGCATTGCTCCTCCGAAAAAAGGCCCCGGCTAAAACTGCCGGGCGTCAAAACTTAGTTTCCCCAAAACTGTGGCTGGACTACCAAATTTACTGAACCACCTCAAGACCCATGCTCCGGGCTGTACCGGCGATGATCTTTTTGGCGGCATCCATGTCGTTAGCGTTGAGATCATCCATTTTAATTTTGGCGATCTCTTCCAACTGGGACTGACTAATCTGGCCGATTTTGCTGCGGCCGGTAGTGGCCGAGCCCTTGGCTAATTTGGCGACCTGCTTTATTAAAACGGCTGCCGGGGGACTTTTGGTGATAAAGGTAAATGTGCGGTCCGAGTAAACGGTGATGACCACCGGGATAATCGTGCCGACCTGGTTTTGGGTCCTGGCGTTGTAGGCCTTGGTAAACTCAACTATATTAAGCCCGTGCTGGCCTAGAGCCGGACCGACCGGGGGGGCCGGAGTGGCCTGCCCGGCAGGCAGCTGAAGTTTGACTTGGGCCACGACTTTCTTTGCCATTATAAACTCCAAAAATATCCGGCGGCACGGGGCCGGTCCCCTGATTTCGTCGCCCATGGCCTTCAAGGCCCTACGACGAATTTTTTATTATCCCACAGTTGTCAATTTTTTTCAATACCAAATCCTTCCAAAATTTAAAATTTTGGAAGGAAACTTGTTTAGCGGCTTGAACTCATTTTGGAACAATTTATTTCTGCAATTATTATAAATCAGCCTTATTTTAACTCAAACTGTCTTGTCGACCTGAATAAAATCAAGTTCGACCGGAGTGGGCCGGCCAAAAATACTGATCAAAACCCGAAGTTTGCCCTTATCCTCATTGACCTCTTCGACTACACCCGTAAAGTTGGTAAAGGGGCCTTCCACCACTTTAATCTCGTCGCCCTCATCAAAATGAAACTTGTGCTTGGGTTTTTTGGCCCCTTCTTCCATTTGGGTCAGAACGTGGGCTGCTTCATCGTCGCTGATGGGTTCAGGCCGGTTTTTGTCGCCTAAAAACCCGGTTACCTTAGGCGTCTCTTTAACCGTGTGCCAAGTTAAATCGCTTAATTCCATTCGGACCAAGATATAGCCGGGGAAGAGTTTACGTGTGGCCGTCCGCCGTCCGCCCCCGGTCTTAGACATCTCCACCACGTTTTCCATCGGCAAAACAACTTCAGTGATCTGGTCCTCAAGGTTGTTTTTCTTGATAGATTCTTCCAGGGATTGCTTGACCCGGTTTTCGTATCCGGAAAAAGTATGTACAACGTACCATCTCAGGGTCACGATTACTACCCGCCGATCGATTATATCGGAATTTATATCGGAATTTGGTAACTCAAATTTTGGAACTTCAAAATTTGGTTACTTGATAATTCTAATTAGCCTAAAAAAAGCCTCGGTTAAATCCAGGGCTGGGTTAAAGTCCGTCAGGACTAAAAGCCTCATCAGCCAACAATAAATTTAAGAAGCCTGGTCAGAATTCCATCGACCAAGGCCAGGTAAACCGCTGACAAAGCCACCAACACCAAAAGCACCCCCGTAGATTTGACGGTTTCCTTGCGGCCAGGCCAAGTCACCCTGGAAAGCTCCCTTTTGGCGTCTTTAAAGAAAATAAAAAGACGTTTCACCGCCCCCGGTTCCTTGACCTCTTCTTTTTCTTTTTTGCTTTTAAGTTTGGGCTGCGCTGGTGGGGCAACAGCCGTCCCTTGGGTTTGAGCTTTATCGGTCCCCGGGGCTGCAGTCGATTCGCTTTTGCTCAGGTCTAATTTCTTGCGGTGCTTGGTCATAAAGGCTCCCGAAAAACCGTTGGGCCGCCCCGTCAGGCTCAGCCTGGACGGATAGCGGCCATGAAAATAATTTGGCAGGCCAGAAGGGACTCGAACCCCCAACACCCGGTTTTGGAGACCGGTACTCTACCATTGAGCTACTGGCCTGTACGCTGGTCCCCATCCCCATGGCCTGGGGACCAATTTTAGCTACTTAACCTCCCGATGGACCGTATGTTTGCGGTCAAAGGGGCAGAATTTTTTGATTTCCAAGCGACCAGGCGTCCGGCGCTTATTTTTTGTGGTCGAATAGTTTTTATTTTTGCACTCAGTGCACTGAAGCTGGATAATGTCTCTGGGCATAAGTCACCTTATTGACAAGGCAGACCGCCGACAGGCGGCGGGCCAGCCGATTATTCGATAATCTCCGTGATAACCCCGGCGCCGACAGTGCGGCCGCCCTCGCGGATGGCGAAATGGAGTTCCTTTTCCATGGCGATGGGCATAATCAAGGTCACGACAAAAGAGGCGTTGTCGCCCGGCATAACCATTTCCACGCCCTCGGGGAG
>JAISWF010000172.1 GCA_031271165.1 Deltaproteobacteria bacterium | reverse complement strand
CCAACAGCCAAAATCGTAATTTTCTATAAGATTTAAAATGCTATAAATGACACGCTCCTCATGTGATCGCTTAAAAGTGTCAGAAAAATATTTTTACTCACGTGATCGCTATACCCAGGAAAACCAATTTGGCTCCATATATCCACTTGGCCAACGGATCGCCCTGAGCTTGATTAAGAATATCCGCTCTTGCCTTTGCTTGCTTAGTGCGCCAATTAAAAACAGCCCCAAAAGCTTCGCTTAAGGGGCTGTTACTGAAACTATTGGACCAGCTCAGTCTTTATCTTTGTCTATCAGGGCGGGATACTTGTCTTTTAAGCCTATAATGGCCTTAAGCGAGTCTTTGATAAACTCAAAAGCCGACCTCTTCTTGATGATGCCAGAGGATATGACCGTCCAGATTCGCTCACACCTGGACCGTCATTTTGGACTTTTGGTGCCTTGTGTCACGTGGCGGTCTATGACCACGAACACTTTGCTTGGCCGCATTATTGGTGGGCTCAATGTCCTGAGCCAGCCTAACATCAGGCAAAAATGTCTAATAGTAGTTATCAGGCCAATGGGGTAAACCGCTTGGCCAAGTTCTTGGCTTTCATGACATCGTGGCAGTCTAAGACCTCTGGTCTGAATCTCAGGGCGGTTTCTCGCCTTGGCCTCAAGACTTCGCCAGCCTTAGCTATCATGGCCACCCCATCAATATCGGGTTCATCGGGAGCATAGGGATCGTTTGGATTGCTTTAACTTAATAACGTTTGGCAAGAACAAAAAAAAAGCTAACCAGAAAGCACCAACCCCAAAGAGGTTCATAGACTGAAGATCAGTGGATAATAATCTTGGCTCAGGCTGGCTTAGTAATCGTGAGGTTATTTCTGGTTCGTGAAATTGGTAGTGATCGCATCAGCCGTGAACGGTTACAAAAAATGCCTACGCTAGCTTTACTCCTCTTGAGCCAAATCCCCTAACAGCTCGGCTGAGGGCACAAAAAACAGGGTTCCAGTCACCGCCTTGGAATACTCTAAAAGACGATCGGTATTGCCTAGGGGATCTCCTAAAAACATGTTTTCCAGCATCCGCCTGGTGGTGGAAAATTTGCCGGAATAACCGATAAAATAAGTCCCAAATTCACTTTTAGAGGGGTTGGCGAAGGGCATGTTGGCCCGAACTATTTTTAGTTCCTCGCCGTTATTATCTTTAATGTTAGTGACGACGTTGTGGGCGTTTTCCGGCTTAACATCATCGGCCAATTCACGATCGTCAAACTTACGGCGGCCGATCACCTTTTCTTGCTCTTCGACCGGCAGTTTTTCCCAAGCTTTAAGATCGTGGAGATATTTTTGGACAAAAGCGTAGGAGCCGTCAAAAAAGTCTTCCCCAACGTTATCTTCGGCTATTCTGGCAAAACTGGGGGCGTCAGGTGGTTCGGGGTTTTCGGTTCCGTCGACAAACCCAAGGAGAGCCCGGCTGTCGAAAAATCGGAAACCCTTGGTTTCATCAATGCTTTCGGCCACCTCGGAGAGTTCCAAACTTATAACTGCGGCCAGATCCTCAATGACATCAAGCCTAGTCGAACGCAGGTGAAAGAACAAATCACCGGGCGTTGACGGAGCTAGGTGCTTGTCACCTTTGATTTCTTTGAACTCGACCAATTCCGGGGGGATTGGGCGGCCAGGAAACAGTTGCAGCCAACATTTAGCCCCAAAACCCAACACGGCTCCGAGTTCAGAGTCTGGGAAGCGGTTGAGGCGGCTTCTGACCAGGGCATCAAGCTCACCGCAAATTTGGGTCACAACCTCTTTGGCTTTGGAGTAATCCTTGATTCCCCAAACCATAAAAATTGCATGCTGCCCGGGTTTGTCCTCAACGTTTTGAATCCCGCTCATTGGTTCCTCCTAAACAAAGTTGCTCATCCCAAGACGGTGACTGGTCAGGACATCTTCCCCTTCTTCTGAGGGAAGCAGATTACGGCCGCCGGCTAAATCAAAGGGCCGCTAGTCTTTTTGAGGGATTGCTCCTGGGGGTGGAGGCCCCTCCCCCAGATCGCCTAACCGGCCACAGCCGCTGCGATCTTCAGGGCAGTATTGGCCTGGTTGTCAATGCTTATTGGCCTTTCTCATAATTTCACGCATAAAATCAATAAAACCATCATCATCCTCATCATAATCACATTCATAGTCATCATCATCGTCTATGGTACCGTCGAAATAGTCAACATTAATACGTTTAAATGGATTCATAAAATCAAAAGACTCATTAAAAAAATCAAAAAGCGATTTGTAATAATTAGCTGATTTTAATGCTGCGACACAATTATTTAAAATTTTTGTACAATAACTATCGTTAAATGAATCAAAACTATCAATATATAATTTAAACGGATTTGTTTCTCTGTTTTCACTATCATGGAATTCAAAACTTGACATATTTCTATTGTTTTCTTTTAATTCAGCATCATTAAATTTTTTAGAAATATATTTAAGATCCTTTGTGATAGACATAATTTTTCCATATTTAAAACCTTTTTGGTGTTCAATCACTTTTAACAGCGGTTTAGTCGCTTTGCGTCTATAGTTGTCTTCCTCAATACTAACCAGGTAGATAACTAGAGATGGCCAATGGTTATTTTTATCGAAACTCTCGCAAGCAGCAACAGAAAGTTTGTTAACAAATTCCAAGTTGCCTTCATCACCACCTCTGGGTGCGTCGATAAACCACGCTGTCAAAGCACAGGTCAAGATATTGTCCAGATAATCTTCTTTGTTGCGGACAGCCAGAAATTTTTCGACTGCCTCAGGGCTGCTGTCTCCAAAAGGCTTCCCTTCTTGGTCGCTTGCTCTTAGCAATTCCACATGGGCTCCGGCTCCGAGATTGGTGATTAAATAATCTTTGATGAAAAAAGGACTGAGCACCTTATTTGGCTTGATAATCACGTTGAGACCAGCTTTAGATGGTAACACTAAATCTGATTTAATAAGTAGATATAAATTTATCCATGTTTTAATAAAATTTATAAAAGTCTCGGGAGTCAGGCCTTGTTTAACTGCCTCAAGGTAGGAGGCTAATTTCTCACTGTTATTCTGGTCATCGGCCGAAGGTGCGAACCGGTTCAAAAAGTTGAAAACGTGTTGGCTGCATTCGGTGTAGGTCAGTCTAATTTTGAGGCCACTAGCCTTAAATTGTTCGAGTGTGTACGAATTTAATGGATCGTAGAAAAAAACAGTGGCCAGATTGTTGAAAGAAAAAGTGGCTAGGTGAGGACGGAAGATGGTCAGAAGCTCTATACTACTAGGCATTGAGTCTTTTAATTGAGTCAAAAACCAATTGGTTATCAGTACCGGCCAAAATTCCGAGAGCCCTAATTTTTCACCTAAGGAGTTTATCTCACTGAAAAGATTTTCCAATTCGTTAATAATCTCTTGGGGAACTATTTCCCAGTTAACATGTTCCGATGCCTCATCGACAAAGGCTGAAGACTCGGTGAGGCTATCATCAAAATTTGAGAGAACCAAATACATCAAATACATAATGTTGAGGCATTTTAAAAGATACTGTTCCTGAATGCTCCAAGGGTAGAGCCTGATAATTTCAGTTAACCATTGTCTATGATCGTCTTCAAACTCTGAAGCCGCATCTAAGGCCGAGGCCAAATCTGGCTCAAGTTCAGGGTGAAGCCCAAGAAATACAAGCTTGAGCATCTTGGACCATTCATTTTCTCCTCTGGCAAACCCGTTATCCATTATCCGGCGCCAGAGGTTGAAAACAGTAGGTTCAAAAGAGTGCAGAAAGATGGGTCGAGTGAAGACCGAAGTGCGGATTTCTTTGACGCTGGGGAAGTGCTTGCTGTTCTTGTGGCCGGTGCGGGTCGCTTTTAAAAGTTCGGCCAACTTGCAGACCGCTGAAAACTCTTGGATTTGGGCTGGGCTAGCGGCGGTGGCCAAAAGCTCCTGGGAAGATTTGATGAAGGCATTATAATTGCTTGACGTGGTAAATGGCAAAAGCTTACTAAACTGGCGGTTAATCTTTTTGATTGTCTTAAGCCTTTGGCCTCGAAGGGGATCGTCTGGACGATGCTTTGATTTATTCTCAGAGAAGGCCTGAACCAGCGTTTCCTTGAAAGTCTGCCATGGTTCAGGGAGTTGGGTAAGCTGGTTGATTTGGGCCAAAAATTCATCTGCAGTTTTAGAAAACAGAGCCAAGGCCAGACGTGAGCAGTCGTGATACTGCTCTTCTCCTGGGCTTTGGCTAAGAGCTAAAAGCCTGGCAGCGTTATAGGAGAGCTCCCCAATATCCTTTTTAACAAACAAAGTCTGGGTCAGGTGGTTATAGAGGGCATCTTTTTCCAGTCCAATCCAGGCTTGGCAGCCTTTGAGCCACCGATGGCGGTTCAAAATGTTCAAAAAATCAAGCCATTGATCTTTTTGCCAAGCCTGAGCCAGCTCATCGAAGGCCGTTTGCTCTTGGGCCGGTGTGGGTTTGTCCGATTTCGGAGCTAATAATTGATCAAATAAAGAAACCATATTATAAGTCTTATTTTATAAAACATCTAGACTGCAGTCTAGATGGCAAATAGATTTTAAATTTTGCTTTTTTATTGGCAATGCCTACCAATATACTGTTACCACAAGTCGGTTTCATTGGCTGCTGGTTCACTTTAGACTGCCGGCGTCACCCTTTACTCAGACTGGGTAGCCTGCTCTATGAGTTCCAACAAAGCGTCCTCGCGCTCGTTAACCGTTGCCTCATCGCCGGAGAGGTCATCTAAGGCCTCTCGGTAGCTGGCGAGCTGATGTTCAATTTTTTCCTTTAAGTCAGGGGCCGCCCGATTAAGTACTTCTTGGGCTCTTTTGACAATAATGTTTATGCCGGATGGCCGGCTGGGGGTGTTGACATCCGAATGATGATCGGGAAATTCCAACGAATCATCGTCGAAATCAGGTTCATCGTCGTCATCATCATCATCATCATCATCATCATGTTGAAAAAAGCTCCCCGTAAAACTATTGGCTAGGTCTTCATTGGTAAATTTTTCGGGGTTGCGGCTGTCAATCTTCAGCTCCACCTTACGTCCGTAACCGGTCTGCTCAGCATTTATATGGATAATACCATTGAGATCGTAAGAGTACTCAACCGCTATAGGAGAATGGGCCTCTGACGGGGTCAAGTTCAGAAATTTTCGGCCAATAAGAACGTTTTCAGAAGGGACGTAACTTTCGCCCTGAAAAACTCTTAAAGCAACCTGATCTTGATAATCAACTACGGTATAAAAAGTACGTGAGCATTTAGCTGGTATGGAGCTGTTGCGAGGGATTATCGGAATGCATCTTTGGACCATTCTTTCCGACAGGGCCAAAAGGCTTAAGGTATGAGAGATTACATCGACCAAGATTTGATCGACGACTTGCCCGCAAATGATGCCCCCCTGAACGGCGGCCCCGTTGGACACGCTTAAGTCGGGGTCGACAGCCGGCCACTGAGAAGAACCGAAGACGGCAGACATTTTTTGGGTGATGACGGGCATCCGGGTCATCCCGCCAACCAACAGGACTCGATCGATGTCACCGGGTTTAAGAGAGCATTCTGACAAGGCCTGATGGACCAGATCAACTGTTCGATTAATTAAGGATTCCGACATAGACTCCAGCTCGGTTCTGGTCAGCTCTTTGGAAATACTCAAGGTTTTGTGACGAACCGGTGATGGAATGGTCGTTTCTTCGATCATAACTGAGCCCTGGGAAGACAGAGCAATCTTGGCCTTTTCAGCCGCCGCTTTGAGCCTGGCCAAAGCCGGAGGATACTTGGAAATGTCCACCTTTTCGGCAGTTTCGATCTCTTTGACCAACTCTCCAACGATGAGGTCGTCAAAATCGTCTCCTCCTAAATGGGTGTCACCGGTACTGGAGATGACCTCAATGATTTCGCTTAATCTTAAGATTGAGACATCAAAGGTTCCGCCCCCCAAGTCATAGACCAGGGCATGGGACCAACTGCGATTTTGAACGTCTTGCTCCCCACCGACCTTGATCTGGTCATAAAAAATGGCGGCAGCGGTGGGCTCATTGATCAGGCGTTCGACGGTCAAGCCGGCCAGTTCTCCGGCCTCAATGGTGGCTCTCCTCTGAGCGTCGGAAAAATAGGCCGGTACGGTTATCACCACCCGCTCGACATTATGTCCCTCAAGTTTTTGAGCTTCATCGCGCAAATAACTTAAAATTAGAGAGGAAATCTCTTCTGGACTCCGGGCCTTCTCGCCAAGCACAAATTTGCGGGTGGTACCCATCTGGCGCTTAATGGATCTGATCGACTGCTCGGGGTAAGCAATGGCCCGATTCAAAGCCCGGCGTCCCACCAAAAGTTTGTTACTTTCAGCGCTGACCACCGAAGGGACGATTCCATTGCCATCAATGGGGATAACTCTAGGTCGATTGTTTTTTAAAACAGAAATACAACTGTTGGTAGTACCTAAATCGATACCAAAAATTGGTTTTTCCATATACTTTGTTTGTTCCTCTGCTGTGTTACAGACCAATTAAACTGGCTCAGGACGAGCCAAACAACTAGGCCTTGCTGCTTTAAGAGTTCTTGGATGTGTTTTGATTCGGCGGCGGACTGCGGCGGTATTCGATGGAAGTCGGGTCAACTTTAAAATCTTGCAGAGTCTTGAGCAGCGGACTTAGGTTGGAAGTATCAACCAGCTGTTCCAAAGATTTTAAATCAGGCTCAGTTTTTGGAAAATCAAACATATCAAATAAAAGATTAGATTTTAACTCAAAATATTGATTATAACTTAAAAATAGTTCTAAAATATTATTTGTTTTATCTTTATCTAGCATTAAAGAGGCATAAGCTGATTTTATTTCTGCAAATTTTTCTGTAAAATGCTCTGGAGGGTAACGGCGGGCCAATTTGACATAAGTCTTACGTATATCGTCAATCGTCGCCTTTCGGGTCAGACCAAGGGTTTTAAATGCTTTGCTTAGCATCAGAAACTCCGAATTTATAAAGGTTTTAGAGTTTGTAGCCGTCTTCGGTCGTTGGAACAGACGGCAAACCAGCCGATTCAACTGACTCGGAAGGGGCGGCCAGCTCCGGCGGCTCAGTTGCGGCGGAGTCGGGCCTGCTGATCTGAAAAGACAAGGTCTCAGGCCTGACCAAATGGTTTTCAAACTGAGCTGGCGCCGAATCGGTTTCTAATTTGAAAAATTCCGCAGGATCCTCAGCCGCCGTATCTGGTAGTTCCGAGGTTGGGACTGGAAAATCCTGCCGCTCAAAAGCTGATGAAGGAATAAAACTGAAAACGCCAGGACCGTCACAGTCATCAACGACTTGGTCGAGATTGGGACAATCTTCCAGCCGAAAACTGTTTGAGACGGCTGGATCGGCGGCTTGAGCCGCTAAATCTCCTTGAGAAGTGGCTTGGGTTCCGTTTTGAGTTATATCTTTTGGGGTTATATTTTGGTCTGGTTGGCTGACCTCGGGTTTGGTGGGGCTGATTTGTTCCCCAGCAGCCTCTACGGCCGCTACCGGGCCATCTGGCCCCGGCTCGAACCCAAGGCCTTCTTTCTGAGATTGCTCATTCAAGCGGATATTCTCATCTGATTGATTTAATTCAGCCTCAATTTCGGTCTTAGTCCCATAATCAATATTTTGTTCTTCTTCCGCCTCGGCTTCTTCTTCGTTTTCTTCTTCAATCACTTCTTCTTCCGCCGCATCGTCCGGTCTGTCTGCCACGGCCAAAGTCAGTCGATTGACGATAACGGTGGCATACCTCATGACTTTGTCGCCAGAGACAAACCCTGGTTTGACAATATCAAAAATGGAGTTGTCGCCAAGTTCGGGATCGCAGTCAACGTGACAGGCTTGATGAAGTTCGGGATCAAACGGTTCCCCGCGCTGGCCCACTGAAGTGAGTTCAAAGGCCCGCAGCAGAGTCAAAAACTTGTTATAAACGATGCGGGCCTGAAGATCTTGGGGAAAGCTGTTTAAAAACAAAATCGCCGATTCCCCAAAATCCATCAGAGCCTGAAGCTGGGAATTACTGGAGTTAGATTGATTTAATTGTTGGCTAAGGCTAGCTTGAAACTCAAGCAAGGATTCTAAGGCCGCCTGATTACGTCGCCCTTGCCTTTCAGCCCGGGTCAGTTTTTCATCAATGGCTGACAGACGGTCACTTACCTCGGTCAGGTTGGAGCCAAAATCAAAAACTTGACTCTCGCCAGTTCGGGGTGGTAAGTCCTCAGGTTCAGAATTAAAGCTATGGCCTCCCAAAGCTGACAGACGGGTTTCCAGACCTCTAAGGCGGTCAGATAAGCCCTCCAGTTGGCGGTCGACCGGGGATAAGGCCCGTATTAAGGCCTTCTCAACTGGATCGGGCACCAAAGGCTCACCTTGGTCGGTTAAAAAATTCCAAAACCGCCTGAGAAAGCTAGGCATCTTCCAACGCCATCCCGACATTGTCATTCCTTAAAAAGTTTCAGCCAACCAAAGAGGTCAACTTTAAGAACGTATTTTAGAATTTTTATATAAATTCAATTAAGATAAATAAAAAACTCTGGGAGGTTAGGCTTCGTTTGTTAACATGGCCATACCTCACAATTGCCCGCTTTATATCGAAAGCAAATCTTGTATATCATTTTTTTTAACTGATGTCACCATTTATTTTGGGGTATCGAAAAAAAAAAACATCAAGCTCTTGAGCTTTGACCCGAGGGACCAGACGGTTAAAAAGCAATTTTTAGACCAAGATTGGCACAATACAAAAAAATCAATATAAAACATGAAAGTTAACTTTGGGAGGGAAGATAGAGCAAAAACATGACATGTATATTATTGTTAACTATTTAAATTATAGCAATTAGATTTTATATATCTTCTGATAAGTAATTATTTAACGATTTTTATTTAAAAATGCAACACTATTAAACAAGACTAATTTTTTCTATTTTAGCTGGCCGCCTCTGGGTAATTTTAAAACCAGACCATCAGGCCAGACCTTCAAGGTCAGACATTTAAGGTCAGAGCGGGGTGCTCCTCAATGTTGATTGCCCAAGCAGCAGTCTTGACCGAGGGAGGGCCGAAAGGACCGCCCCAACCGTGCGATTAAGTTATAATTACTAAGGCTCCCAGAGGCGAGCGGCTGGCCAAGCTGCGGTCCCAGAAGCTTTGGCCAGCCTTGAGCTGATCAATAGAGCATATTTGGCCGTTTTCATAGGTACGAGAATAACACCTTGTTTTTTTCGGTTGGCGACTTATAATACCGATAGACTTGACCGGTGTGAGCGTAACCATCAAAATTAGGACTATTCAACTTTATATTGATATACGTACTCAAAATTTAGAACTCTTATATTCCCTGTCACTGCCCAGCGATGGGGGCCGGCTTTTTTGTTGCGTTGGGTATCATAATTTTAAACCCATCTCTCCATCTTCTATCTTCAGAAGATGTTAAGGATTTTTTATGACCGACCTCGTTGAACTCCTTGAGCCCGAAAATCTCAAGCTCCTTTACGAAGGCAAAGCTAAGAAAATTTACGAGACCGACAATCCTTACGAGGTCCTGGTCTGGTACAAAGACGATGCCACTGCCTTTAATGGCGCTAAAAAAGGCCAAATCCATTCCAAGGGTTTGCTTAATAATGCCATTAGTACACTTTTTTTTGAGCTTTTAGATAGTAACGGAATTAAAAGCCATTTTATACGCAAAATTGACGACCGGTCCATGCTGGTCAAAAAGCTCAAAATTATCCAAATTGAGGTCGTCGTCCGCAACATCGCCGCCGGAAGCCTCTCTCAGAGGCTTGGACTCCCAGAAGGCCGGGTTTTGCCCAAACCTGTGGTCGAATTTTACTACAAAGACGATGCATTAGGCGATCCTTTAATCAACGATTACCATATTGCTGTTTTGGGCTTGGCAACCCCTGACGAACTTACCTTTCTCGCTCAACTGGGCCTCAAAATCAATTCCATCCTCTCAGAGCACCTTTTGGCCCGTAAAGTCAAATTGGTTGATTTTAAGCTTGAGTTTGGCAAAAGCGATCAGGAGATTTTGCTTGGCGATGAGATAAGTCCGGACACCTGCCGTTTTTGGGACGCTGATACCGACCAAAAGCTTGATAAAGACCGCTTCCGCCGTGATTTAGGTGACGTTGAGGAAGCGTATCAGGAAATGTTTAACCGCCTTAAAGGCTGACCGCTTGTTAGCGTCACCATTAAACGACCGAAAGGAGAGGCGCCGCTAAAAAGGCGCTCAACATGAAATTTAAGGCCAGCATCAAAGTTATGCTCAAACCCGTCGTGCTCGATCCCCAAGGAACCACTCTCCAAAGGGCCCTCAATCAGCTAGGCCATGAAAATGTCAAATTTGTCAGAGTCGGAAAACTGGTTGAGCTGGTTTTAGAAAGCCCCAACCCACAATCCGCCCTGGAGGAAGTTAACACCTGGGCCGATCAGCTTTTGGCCAACCCGGTCATGGAGACCTATAGCGTAAAGCTGGAGCCCCAATCGTGA
The DNA here is from genome assembly GCA_031271165.1 of Deltaproteobacteria bacterium. Classification (GTDB taxonomy): domain Bacteria; phylum Desulfobacterota; class Desulfarculia; order Adiutricales; family Adiutricaceae; genus JAISWF01. Next base: position 13,896 of record JAISWF010000172.1, on the reverse strand, counting down.
AAACTGCTGTTATCGTTTTTCCAGGTTCCAATTGCGACATGGATAACGTCAGAAGCTGGCAGGCCGTAACCGGATTTAAGGCCGATCTGGTTTGGCATAAGCAAGCCGCCATTGGTGACTATGATCTGACCATTATCCCGGGCGGCTTTTCCTTTGGTGACTACCTGCGCACCGGCTGCGTGGCCAGGTTTTCCCCGGTTATGAAAGAGGTCGCCCGCCAGGCGGCCCAAGGCCGCTTGGTTTTGGGCATTTGCAACGGTTTTCAGATTTTGACTGAAGCCGGTCTTTTGCCCGGGGCCTTAACCAGAAACCGCGATCTGAAATACATTTGTGAGGACGTTTATTTGCGGGTAGAAAACAACCATACTGCTTTTACCTCCGACTACGCTGGCGGACAGATCCTCAAAGTGCCAATTTCTCACGGGGAGGGCAACTACTACGTCGACTCCGATGAGCATGCCAGGATGGTCCAGGAAGGCCGAATAATCTTTCGGTACTGCACCGCCGAGGGTGAGGTGACTCCTTCGGTGGCACCTAACGGTGCCCTCGACAACATCGCCGGGATTATCAACCAAAACGGCAATGTTTTGGGCCTCATGCCTCATCCGGAACGCCTTTCCGAGGAAATTTTAGGCGGCACCGACGGCCGGGCCCTTTTTACTTCCATTTTAAACACCCTTAACGCCAAAGACGGAGGTCTCCTCATATGAGCCGGCAAGACGCCCCCTGGTCGGAACACGGCCTGACCGAGGAGGAATACCAAAAAATTGTCTCCCTGATGGGCCGAGTTCCTAATTATCTGGAACTGGCCATATTTGGCGTGATGTGGTCGGAACATTGCGGTTATAAAAACTCAAAAGCTCAGCTGAAAAAATTTCCGACCACCGGTCCCCAAGTCCTCCAGGGCCCTGGGGAGAACGCCGGAGTCGTTGATCTGGGAGATGGGCTGGCCGCCGCCTTCAAAATGGAGAGCCACAACCATCCTTCGGCCATTGAACCTTATCAAGGGGCGGCCACCGGGGTTGGCGGCATCATCCGCGACATCTTTGCCATGGGGGCTCGTCCCATCGCCTCCCTCAACAGTCTCAGATTTGGCAATATTGATGACCAACCGGTCAAACGGCTTTTAAATGGAGTGGTCGCCGGCATCGCCGGTTACGGCAACTGCATGGGCATTCCGACGGTGGGCGGCGACGTTTACTTTCATGACTCCTTTCAGGGCAACCCTTTGGTCAACGCCATGTGCCTGGGGCTGCTTAAAAAAGACCGCATCTATCTGGGACAGGCTTCGGGCTTGGGCAACGTGGTTATGCTGGTCGGCTCCCGGACCGGCCGTGACGGCATCAAAGGGGCCAGCTTTGCCTCCGAGGAACTAAGCGACAAAGACCACGATAAACGCCCTAACGTTCAAGTCGGTGACCCGTTTATGGAAAAGCTCCTAATGGAGGCCACCTTGGAGATCCTGGAGCATAATTTGGTGGTTGGACTGCAGGATCTGGGTGCGGCGGGCCTGACCTCGTCTGGGGCCGAGATGGCCGGCCGGGCTGGCAACGGCTTGACCATTGATCTGGATTTGGTTCCCCTGCGGGAAGAAGGACTGGCTGGCTGGGAGATTATGCTCTCGGAAAGTCAAGAGAGGATGCTTTTGGTGGTTGAGCCCGAAAAACGGACTCAAATTGAAGAAATATTTAAAAAATGGGACCTTGAAGCCTCGGCCGTTGGCCGGGTGACCGACGACGGGTTATTTAGCATCCGCTGCGGCAAAACACTGGTAGCCGCTATTCCAGCCAGGCTCTTGACCGACGAGGTTCCGGTCTATATCCGGCCTTGGCGGGAGCCGGACTATTACCAAAAACTCAAACAGGCCGATTTGACGGTGGTTCGAGAAAACCAGCCACTGGGCTCCCTTTTTAAGCGTCTGTTGGCCAGCCCTAATCTTTGTTCTCGGCGCTGGATCTGGCGGCAGTACGACCATATGGTCGGCCTAAATACCGTCATCCGCCCAGGCGGGGATGCCGCCCTCCTGAGACTGCCCGACAGCCAACGGGGCCTAGCTTTATCAAGCGACTGCAACAGCCGCTATGTCTTCCTCAACCCATTGCGGGGCGGTGCCATTGCCGTAGCTGAGGCGGCCTTAAACGTAGCCGTAGTTGGCGCCAAACCCCTGGCCCTTACCAATTGCCTTAATTTCGGCAACCCTGAAAACCCGGAAATTTACTGGCAGTTCATTCAAGCTACCGACGGTCTGGCTGAGGCCGCCAAATTTCTGGGGACCCCGGTAACCGGCGGCAACGTAAGTTTCTACAACGAATTCAATGGACAGGCCATCTTTCCGACCACCACCATCGGCATGATCGGAGTCATTGAGGATGTCTCCTTGGGCTTGACCCACGAGTTTAAAAACCACGGAGATTTAGTGGTTTTGATCGGGGAAACCAAAGAAGAGCTTGGCGCCAGCGAAGTCCATTATGTCCTCACCGGCCGCGAAGAGGGCGAGGTACCTTCCCTGGACTTGGCCCTGGCCTTGCGCCTCAACAATTTTTTGGTCCAAGCGGCCCTCAAGCGCCTTTTGTCATCGGCCCACGATTGCGCTGACGGCGGGCTGGCGGTGGCCCTCTTTGAATGCGCAGCCCAGACCGGTCTGGGGCTGGAAGCGTCCTTTTCCGGGACCGTTTCCCCGGCTGCGACTGCCTTTGGCGAAAGCCAATCCCGGGTGGTGGTAAGTCTTCCGCCTGAGCGGCTCCCTGCCCTGATTTCTCTATTGGCCGAGTTTGACCTGCCCCATACTGTCTTGGGTAAGGTGACCGCAGGGGATGCTTTTAACCTGGTCTATAACTCTACGCCCCTCATCAAAGACTCAGTGACCGATTTAACTCGGGCCTGGTCAGACGCCATGCCCAAGCTGGCGTTCATTTAAGCCGGATTATTTTTTATGATTTTCTCTCATCAAAACGCTGTTCCTCAAAAACCTCAGGCCCCCATCGCTAGGGCCGTCTATCAACCTCATCGCTGGCGGGAGGAGTGCGGGGTTTTTGGGGTCTGGGCCCCTGGTCGAAACGTGGCCGACCTTTGTTATCTGGGCCTCTTTGCCTTGCAACACCGCGGTCAAGAAAGCGCCGGCATCTCGGTCACCAACGGCTTCCATATTGATACCGTCAAGGGCATGGGGCTTCTGACCGATGTCTTCCGGTCTGGAAGGCCGGTTTTAGACGGTCACGCTGCCGTTGGACACGTGCGCTACTCCACCCACGGCGGCAGCATACACGTCAATATTCAGCCGATCTTTGCCAACGGCGCCCACGGCTTTGTAGGACTGGCCCATAACGGCAACCTCACCAATGCCGAGGTGGTTAAACAAAATATGCTCCGGGAGGGCTACCTCTTTCAAACCACCACCGACAGCGAGATAATGCTCAACCTCATCGCCGGCTCCGGAGCCCCGGATGTTGAAACCAAGATTGGAGAAAGCCTCAAACAGGTGGCCGGGGCTTTCAGTTTGGTCCTTCTAACCGCTGATAGCTTAATCGGGGTCCGAGATCCTAAGGGTTACCGGCCCCTGTGTCTGGGACGACTCCCTGGCTCTCCCGACGCCTGGGTCCTGGCCTCCGAGAGCTGCGCCTTAGACTCGGTTAGAGCCGAATTTGTCAGAGACATTGAGGCCGGCGAGATAATCATTATCAACCGAGACGGCATTAGATCTTCGGTTTACGAACGCTCCGAAAACCGTTCCGGCTGCGTCTTTGAGCACATTTACTTTGCCCGGCCCGACAGCGTCCTGGACGGACTGTCAGTCTGGGAAAGCCGCTTCCGCATGGGTCGGCATCTGGCCAAGGATTTTAAAGGTCAAGCTGATATCGTGATCCCAGTCCCGGATACCGGAATCACGGCGGCTTTGGGATTTAGCGAAGAAAGCGGGCTACCTTATAAAGAGGGTTTGATTAAAAACCGCTACGTGGGCCGCTCATTTATTATGCCGCAACAGATCAGCCGCGAGGCCACCGTAGAGATGAAATTAAATCCGGTCCGCTTTAACCTGGCCGGGCAAAGAGTAGTCTTAATTGATGATTCCATTGTCCGGGGCACGACTAGCGCCCGCATCGTTTCTTTGATCCGCCGGGCTGGGGCCAAAGAAGTCCACATGTGTATTTCCAGCCCTCCCATTACCCAAACCTGTCACTACGGGATCGACACCTCCATCCGCAAAGAGCTGATTGCCGCCGTCAAAACCGTCGAGGAGATTCGCCAGACTCTTGGAGTCGACAGCCTAAGCTATCTGTCCAAAACGGGACTGTTGGAAGCGGTTAATGATCCCGGCAACCTCAACCACTGTTTGGAGTGTTTTTGGGTTAAAAATACCGACTCCAAAACGTCAAGAGCTGAAAAATTGGGCAACCATGTTTGAGGTTTTTTAGTTTGAGCAAGTAAGTTTCGGGGTTTATTTTCTTGGGCCGCCCCCTTTAATCAACAGCCATTTGTTTTGGTGCCCTTTGGGACTGCCATGAATAATGTCATAAAACTCAAAAATTAAACGGACAAATATTTTATCGCACTATTTTATATTAATTTTCAAAAATATAACTAAATTTAATTAAAATTATACATGCAATGCAAGTATCTAATCAAAAAAAGATAATTAACCATTTATTGCAAAATTTAATTTTGACTCATAAATTTGTTCTGTATATTTTTAAAAATAGACGCTTATATTTATGTTAGGCTATCAGTCGTCTTGTAATATCAGCCAAAAGAGATTTATCGGTTACTGGTAGTTTCATTAAACTGGCAAATCAGCTATTAATGATATTTTTTTGAATCAAAATAAAGTTTAATTATATCTTAAGTCAGGAAAAATGCCTGGTTGAGCACTTGATCATCCTAACATAAGCCTCTTTACCTCAATAATACAGAAATTCAATACTTGCGTCGTGTCGCCAAAAGTCAACCAACAATAGTGTAAAACCATTTGATTTTCGAAGCAAAATATGTTTAAATTGACACCATACGGTTTTTCCAATTCCCCGAGATTTTTACCCCCTAAAAACGGCCATCTCGGGGAACGACGAGAGAGTAGGAAGGCAAATGCGAAGAAACCAAGTCACAGAGTGGTTTTCAGGTGTCCGAAAGGACTTTAGCCTAGTCGAATTTTTACAAATTTGTAACAGCGATTTTCACATTATGTCAACCAAAACAAATCTCGGGGAATTTACCCCCATAAAACCCTCTTGTAGCAAGGGCTAAAAAAGGGTAGGGTTACGTAACCCTACTTCCTCGAAAGAGGTTTGAAACTCGATACAGCCAAGGACAGGTCGAGGGCGGGACGCCGTTACGTAACCCTACGTCCTCGAAAGAGGTTTGAAACTTTGAGTTTTTGTTAACATTTTTCTCTCCTTGAATTTTGTTACGTAACCCTACTTCCTCGAAAGAGGTTTGAAACGCCAGGACGGGTTCGAACCGGAAAACGGTTCTGATTTGGTTACGTAACCCTACTTCCTCGAAAGAGGTTTGAAACGACCCTGTAATCTTCCGGGTCAGACTCTCTATTTGCCGTTACGTAACCCTACTTCCTCGAAAGAGGTTTGAAACATACCCTGAAAGGACAGCCGCACCCCATAAGTACCCTGGTTACGTAACCCTACTTCCTCGAAAGAGGTTTGAAACGAAGTCGTGGCCTTTGGCACGCGCGACGATTTTCACGGTTACGTAACCCTACTTCCTCGAAAGAGGTTTGAAACACCATTGTTTCATTACCTTACACTTCTAACGTGTCGTTACGTAACCCTACTTCCTCGAAAGAGGTTTGAAACAGGGAACCCTTTCCTATAAAAGTTTATTAATAACGGGTTACGTAACCCTACTTCCTCGAAAGAGGTTTGAAACATGTAGTTTTGGCGGCTTTGAAAAAGGGCCCGGTCAGTTACGTAACCCTACTTCCTCGAAAGAGGTTTGAAACCCTGCCTTTGATTTTTCCAGGGCAACCCGAATGCCTTCGGGTTACGTAACCCTACTTCCTCGAAAGAGGTTTGAAACTAAGCCTAAAAGGCGTTGACCCATCGGTAGTGCAGTTACGTAACCCTACTTCCTCGAAAGAGGTTTGAAACGTGTTATTACAGACGACACGCACGTCCGTAAACCGGTTACGTAACCCTACTTCCTCGAAAGAGGTTTGAAACCATAAAATATTTTTGGTCAGAGCTAAAAAAGTTAAGTAGTTACGTAACCCTACTTCCTCGAAAGAGGTTTGAAACTCCGGGAGAGCAAATTCAATACCTTCTTCCTTTAAAAAGGTTACGTAACCCTACTTCCTCGAAAGAGGTTTGAAACTTGGTACTCATCCAGCATTTCTGTTAACGTCGTTACAATGTTACGTAACCCTACTTCCTCGAAAGAGGTTTGAAACTTTTTTGTATTCCATTGTTCCTAAATAGGCGGCAATTGTTACGTAACCCTACTTCCTCGAAAGAGGTTTGAAACCGAACCCCCATCATAATAACCGAGTCCCCATTGCCAAGGTTACGTAACCCTACTTCCTCGAAAGAGGTTTGAAACGAAGGACTCTCTGTGACGAACGCCCCAGCGACCCTCCTGTTACGTAACCCTACTTCCTCGAAAGAGGTTTGAAACAGATTTCTACCGGTCCGTGAGCAAAGAACTTCCATCCGTTACGTAACCCGACTTCCTCGAAAGAGCTTTGAAACGATATTACCCTCCATTCCTTGACTTTCTCCCTCATATATATATCCACTTGGCTACCGTGTCACACTGAGTGCTTGAGTATAAGTATCCGCTCTTACTTTGCATAGTAAGCGTACCCCAAAAAAAAGCCCCTCAAGTGGAGCTTAAGGGACTGTCACAGAAGCTATTGGACCAGCTCAGTCTTTATCCTTGTCTTTTAAGTCTATGCAGGCTATTTTAGGCCGGTTTGGCCCTTTGGGTGGGCCAGCTGTCACAAGGACCAAGTCGGGACAGGCCGATTTGTTAGGCTGCTAAACCAAGAACCCCTGGCCAGTTCTGTCTTAAGTGGATGAAACCCATAAGCACCTGAAACCGTCACCCCGTAAGGATTTGAGAGGGTTAAACAGCTATCCAGAAAACTCCCTGGGGGTCGTCCCAGGGCTTTTTTTGACAGCACCCTGGAGAATTGACTTAAGGGGGGATAGGATATCAAATCGTCAGTTTTGGACGATTAGGTGGGCTTATTTCCTAGGGTTTATCCTGCCAAAGGCCCAGTCTGGATTTTAGACAGCTGGGTATAAACTTAGGAAAGCAGTTGTTGGACCAGCGTTTGGAAGGATAACACCGGCCTTAGGTAGCCGGCGGTTTCTCTTAAGCAGTCTCAAGAAAGTCTGGGCTGAGTGGAAAATCATTGGCTTAAGTTATAACATTAAAAATTGCAAAATTGTTTGGAACGATGCATAACCAGAAAGGCTCCTGGCGGGCGATCGAGCGTCCATTAACTGGCTGGATAGTTAAGATGCGCCAGATACAGGCCGCATAAAAGATCAAGGCTGGAAACATCAAAATTGGTCATTGGTTTCAACTATGTATCAATGGCTACTTCCAAGGCCGAAAGTACCGAGTATAATTTCCACATTCTTTGTTGGGATAAAAGAGGCTGGTTAATTCCAGAACTCTTGAGGCAATTAAAAAACGGCCTTTGAGGCCGGGTGGGAGTCATTATGGCCAAGGTTATCGGTTTTTCCGGCAGTCCTATCAAGGGCGGCAACATAGAAAAGGGGCTACAGGCGGTTTTGGAGGCCACTGGCCTCGAGCACGAGCTGGTCCGCTTGAGCGAGCTAAACATGCGCATTTGCATTGGCTGCAAAAAGTGCGCCCAAACTAACCGCTGCGCCTTTAACGATGACGTAAATCCTCTATTGGATAAAATCGAGCAGGCCGACGCTTTGGTCATGAGCGGGTTCCCCAGCTTCAGTTCGGTCAACGCCCTGACCAAGGTATTTATCGAACGCAACTGGCCGTTGCGGCACAATCATATCCTGACCAAGGGTAAGGCCGGGGCGGCCGTGATTTGCGGTCGAACCGGCCTTGACGAGCTGGCGGCTTTCTTTGAGACCTATTTCACTGGCTATCTCCAGACCAACTTCCAAGGGATCTTGCGGCTTGACGGCAACGTTCCTTGCATGTCATGCGGTTATGGTGAAAACTGCGAAGGCAGCGGATTTCTTAAACAGTTCGGACCTGGAGCCAAAATTACAGCCGACAAATTCAGCAACTTCAGCACCGATTCTGATTCCCAAAAGCGGGCCGAACAGCTGGGCTTGGCCATCAAAGCGGCGGTGGAGAAAAAATAGTCGCGAGCATTTCCTGGCCAAGGCCCTTAATTTTTTTAAATCTTAGGCTACAGATATTTTTCCATTTGCCATAGCAGGTAGAGCGGAATATGCCTCACCTCGCCGATAGCGACGTTGTTCATGGATGTCTTGACTGATGCGACAGGTACGTACTTCTTGCGGTACTCGGCTAAGGACTTAGCTTTGTCGTTGCGCTCGGACTTGACCTCAACCGGGATGGGGTTGTTGGCGTGTTGGATGATGAAGTCGACCTCGGCGGTGTTGTTGGATTTCCAGTAAAACGGTATCGTGTCGTGTCGTTGCATCCATTCTTCAAGGAAATAGTTTTCGGTCATTGCGCCTTTAAATACATGGTACTGATCGGATTTTTAGAGGATAGCCCCGGCCGAGAGGACCGCCAGCTGTCGAAGCAAACCGATGTCAGAGAGATAGAGCTTGAAATAGGATTCGTCGGCATAGGCGGCAAGTGGCAAGAAAGGCTTTTCAATTTTAGCGACCTTGTAAACCAAACCCGCTGAAATCAGCCATTCCAAAGCATCCTCCAGGTCTTTGGCTCGCCAGCCTTTTTTGACTTGACTGAAGATAAACTTGCTGTTGTCTTTGGCGAGCTGCTGCGGAATCGACCGCCAGATAGCGGAGAGCTTTGGGAAGTCCTTAGATGGTGCGTACTTGGCAAAATCTAGCTCATAGCTGTTCAGAATATGTTTCTGTACGGCTTCAAGCTGATTAATATCCTTAGTCCTGAGCCACGTTTCCACCGCCTCCGGCATCCCACCTGTAATGTAGTAGGTTCGCAGGTAATCTTCAAGCTGCCGAGCAAATAGAGCGGACACCTTATCGGTCGGTAATTGCCCACTCAGATGCTCACAGAGCATCTCCTCGCCGCTAGCCAACAGGAACTCGTAGAAATTCATCGGGCGCAAAGTCAGGAAATTAACCTTGCCCACCGGGAAAGATAGTGGTTTGCGTAGCGCAATGCCAAGCAGCGAACCAGCACAAACGATGTGGTATTCCGGTGCGTTCTCGCAGAAATATTTAAGCGAGGGGTCAAGAGGGAAAATCGGCTTCAAGGCAAAAAAAAGCGAGCTGACCTGAATGGATCAGACTCGCTTTTTTTGAGCCTCTTCCGCCGCACTCGGCAGCAGTACTGCTTTCCTTCGGATTGCAGAAACAGAGGACTTGTGCCGCGGACACCACGTCACGCGGACTTAAAAAAGCGAGCTGCCAAATAACTTATGACAGCTCGCTAAAACGCCTCACTTTTCCACACCCGTAAGGGAGCAGCAGACGAGGGTTTGTGCCATCAATAACCGGCGCCACACCGATGGACTTAAGGGGAGGGGGGCGGCTAGTGCCTGGCAAACTCGGCCTAATGCCAAGGCCAACTGCCCCGGGGTTTGCTTGGGGAGCAAACTAAAACTTACAGTTTCTACTTTAACGCCATCGAGGCCGGATGTCAAGCGCTTATTTTTTGAACTAAGCGAGGTCATCGCTTGATTGCAGAACTGAATCTCGTCAAAGATGATCAACGTCTTTTCCGGCTCAATGACTTTCTGGCGGAGGATGCCAAGCTCGGTGATGATGCGAGCAACGTTCAAGTCGTGCTCAAAGCGCTCCCCCAAAGCCTTGTTGCCCTCAAAATTAAAGTAGGCGACATCCTCATAGCAGGTCTCGCCGAATTTTTTCAACAAAAAGGTTTTTCCGCACTGGCGAACACCTTTGACAATCAGGGGCTTACGTCTGGCGTTGTCCTTCCAGCGTTTCATGTCGTCAAACAAAATACGTTTCATTTAAGTCAGAGCCTCATTTATGAGCGATCGGTAAAAACCCCATGTTAGCGATTATGCCATTTTTAACATCATGAAATTACTTATAAAAATTTTCAGAATTCAGGATTTTGAGGGTTTTTACCGGTTGCTCAAGAATGCGCAATAACTCAAACAGTCAGTAGCGCTAGTTTTTCACTGAAGTTCGCATTTGGGTAGTCCATTATTCTTATAAGTCTTAAGTCTTTGAAAAAAACCGGTCTTCCGTGAGGAGGACCGGGTTTTTTCATGAAGGCTGGTATAACCGTGGAAATCAGGAGTCTGTCGTATCGTATATTATGATCGACCAGTAAAAAGTCTATTTTTTCGTTTTTATCATTTTTAACATCTTGAGATTACTGACAAAAAAATTTAAGAATTCAGGTTTTGAGGGTTTTTACCGGTTGATCATATATTCACTCCATCGATGGAAAGCGAAGACTGGATAAGGCTTGAATTTGTTGGGAAACAATTTTATAAAGAAACTTATATAAAAGCCATTACCACATTAAAATGTAGTGGGCTAAAAACCTCAAAAATAAAACGGGACGCTCCTTTAGGGAGTGTCCCGTTTGGTTGGGCTTGTCTGAGCTAGTTTTCCAGCTGACAGGTTACTAAATCCACCCTGCGAGGTATCAGCAGATTTAGCCTTAGAGCGCCGAACTGGAAAGATTAAAGCCCAAAAGGCTGGCCATCAGATGGAGATGCCCAATTTTTGGGCAAAAACTTTCGGCTCAAAAGGTGCTTTACAGGCGTAACAGTGGCTGGTATTGCGGAGTTCAGGAATACTAAAAAACTCAAGTTCTTCGCCACACTTGGGGCACGGCCCGGTGATGAGTTGGGTTTCTTCCTGCATGCAATCAGGAGACTTCTCTTCGACCATGTGGTTTACCTCTCTTTGAGCAAAAGATCCATTTGAGCTTACTATTCCAGCTTTAAGACGGTCAGAAGTAAACGCAATTGGTTTCTTTTGAAAAAATACAATTAAATAAATGGAAATGCATAATTTAATTAAGTCCCTTTGAGACAGTCAGCTCAAAAAAGACGGACCAAAATCGAGCCGCCTCGGGCTTTTGATGAGCTCACCAGACTCAATACACTTAAAATACAACTCAGCCCTTATCATGTCAACGACCTTTTTTTGGTGGAAAATTTGATCATAGCCGCCATCACCAATATTTTTTCAAAACTAACGGCCGCTCATTTCTCCAATTCCCAATCTTCTTGGCAGGCCCAACCAAGAGACCCCTTCCGCCCCATCATTGCAGAGCTTTGGGGCCATAGGAAGCCCGGTTTCTGCACTCACAACACGCTCTCCAATGCCTTAAGCTGGTCAGACATAATGTTGCAGGGTGTGAAGATGATTACAGCGCCGAAAACGGCACCGCCAAAAGACAGTTCTGCCGCATCCTCGATGCTGGACCGCATATTTTCAGGAGCTTTTTTTCTTCAAAAAAGTGGTCATCATCTTCGGATTATAATCCGCCGCCTACACTTGGCGCACCTACCTGGCGATATTCACTGCTATCAAGACTGTGCCTTTCGCCACCTCCAGCACATCCATATCTTTAGACAGAACGCCGGACATCAGACAGCACATATCGTTATAAGCCTTGCCTCTTGTCATCATATCTCCACTCAATCGAACAGACCGATAAAGATTGCAGCTCATTCGCCACAGTCTACGTCCTCTTTATTTTTACCTTTTCCCAATGCCAGAACCGCACCTCTATTCATTGAACGTACACTTTTTCGCTCCTTGGGCAATCAGGGTTATTAGTCCCACCGTCTTTTGCTTGGCTATGGTTTCGTTTAGTGTTTTTGTTGCCATCGGATAAAACTCCCATTGTGATAAGTCAAGTTGGTTAAGGAGTTCCTGTTCCTTGAAATTCTCAACGCAGAAGACATAGACATCCGCTTGCCGCATGACTTGCTTGGTGTATTCTTTGACAGCGTAATCCCACACCAATGTTTTGCGTACTCCAAAGCGAATGTCAGAAACTGTGGTTTGAGCCCAACTCTGTAAATAGGCGGAAGTCTTAACTTCAATTTTTGTTCCCTCCGGTGACAAGACATCAAACGCTCCCCAAGCTTCGCTTACACCATCGGAGCAATTCATCACCAGCGAAACAATGAACTCGGCAAGTTTGCCGCATTCGGTATTCCCTACAAGGTCAGAGTATGCCCAACTCCAGAAGTCGGCACGGCGAATAGTATTTGTCACCGCCAAGAAACGGCTCATTGCCGTTCTTACATTCAACTCTGAAATGCCGGAAACTGATACTTGAGCATACAATGTCCACCTTAAAAAAAACGCCGAATTTCGCTTCGAGGAGTAAACAGCGGTCTTGCGGTCATCCATCATCATCTGCTCTTGGCGATGGCGGTGTAGGTCAGCCGGCCATTTATCCGCTCCGATTTCATCAGTTCTATGCTGCTCACAACTTCACCGAACGGCTCAATCCGCCACGGTGCTTTGTCCGTAACGACTTCACGGCCGAGCGTAATATGCGGGTTGAACTGGCGGCGCTCAAGCGTAAACCCTGCATCTGCAAGCCTATCCGACAAGTCACGCTGCAAAGTCATTAGTGGTTTATCCTTGCGAAGTCCTGCCCACCAGAGGTTAGGGCGAAAATTTCCAATACGCTCTATTGCAACCTCGAACGGCATAAACTCCGTCGCAGCGACAACTGCCTTTGCGGCGGTGGTCTGCTTACCATCGCACTCGCCTAAAAATGCGAGCGTTAAGTGAAGATTTTCCGGTGCAGAAAACCTGCCGCACTCTGATTTACCCTGTAGTTCGTCACGCAAGGCAATTAGATGGAAACGGGTGCCACTATTAAAATTGATAGCTACGAAAAGGCGCATATTGTACTGTACCTACAGATACTATCCATGTCTATGGACCTCAATCTAAATTCTACAGAGCATTTGCCGGAATTCGAGCCAGAGTTCATGGTAATTAATAACATCATATTTATGGTCATTAAAAAATGTTATACTATTAAAATATATATGAAAATATTATCAATCGACTTAGAATATATATGGTAATTTTGCGATAAAGCCCGGATTCGGCTGGTCGCCCAATGCGAGGCCTACAATTAGATTAAATCGTTTTGACATTCTGATGATATAAGTATAATTATTCTTGAACTTCTGATAGATGCTGATAGATGCGCTTATCAAAGCGACACTATGCGACGTACGCCCACACTCAATTTTTACAATATTTCTAAATCATTAATTTCAATTATTGGCCTATTATTTTCTAAACAACATATTATTGACAATGTTAAATCGCTTCTACCTCCCTCCTCTGTCCATAATTGTATATAAATATCTATTATATTTTCTTTTTATATAATATAAATATTTACAATCTTAAATGCTATTCCGTAATTATATTATTGTTTTACCATATTGTTTTATAATATTTTCTACTTTAATCGTACTCATATATCAACTTATTTTTTTCAATTTCAATTTTATTGTAATTTTTATTTAATAGATCTATTACCAAATTTTCTATTGCTTCTTTAAAAGAACAAATATTTAATTCCATGTTTTCTTCCAATCAGCGGCGGAAACGCTTGGCATAAGTTTATAAAATTATTACCACAAAATAAAATATATAATTCAGACAATTATCAATAAATTTGATATCTAGATATCGGGTTGACGCCAACAATCAGGATTTGCAGACAACTTTTGGAGTTTACACCACCTGAGCGATTTTGCTATTATATCTGACATGGACACTATTAACAGCATCAATACTC